>JAITGX010000131.1 GCA_031280275.1 Synergistaceae bacterium | reverse complement strand
TAGTATAGAGCGTGCCGCCAATTAAGGCATCGGCTGATGAATCTGTTAAGCGACCGGCACGAATCATTGTGTTTTTCGATTGTCTGCTTATGCGAACGACATTTTCCCCCACCTGCTTCGTTAGCGTTGCCGCATGATCCGGCCATTACGTCTGGAACAGCAAGTGTGTCAGGTTTTGGTCAAAGGCGTCGGCCTCGCTTGCTGCCTTAGCTCTCCAGGAGAATGTCCCTCATTTTCGCGACGCCGCGCGTGGCCGTTTCTTTGATGAAGGTAAAGTTTGAAGGAAGGTACTTTTCCACACCCTTGGGATCGATCAGGAATGCCCTCGCGTTGGGATGAAGAACCGTCGCCAGCCCCGCAGCAGGGTACACCACCAGCGATGACCCGATCACCGCGAAGATGTCGGCGCTCTGCACTTGGCGCTCGGCTTCCAGGATCAGGGGGACGGCCTCGCCGAACCAGACGATGTTGGGGCGGAGCTGTGCTCCATCCTCCCCAGTCTGACCCAGAAATATCTCGCCGTAGCCGATGTCGTAAACCCGCGATTCGTCCCGGATGCTCCGCGCTTTCGTCAGCTCCCCGTGCAGGTGCAGGACATGGGTGCTGCCCGCTCGCTCGTGCAAATCGTCCACGTTTTGCGTGATGATGCGGACGTCGAAACACACCTCCAGCTCCGCCAGGATTTTGTGCGCCTCGTTAGGAAGCGCGGACTCCAGCTGCCGCCGCCGCTGGTTGTAAAACTCCAGCACCAACCCTGGGTTTCTGTGCCACCCCTCGATGCTGGCGACTTCCATCACGTCGTGATTTTCCCAAAGCCCGTCGCTGTCCCGAAAGGTTTTTAGACCGCTCTCCGCGCTGATACCCGCGCCGGTCAGCGCTACCAGCTTTTTCCTCGCCGCTTTCTCCATACTGTTTTCCATTCTCGCGTCCCCTCCAGTTCCATTTGTTTTTTTCATTATAGAGGATTTTATTTGAATGAAACGGCATCTGACGCTATGTTATAATGTTTTTTGCGAAACACAAAAGAAGGGCCGCGGAAAGCCATGAAAAACGGCAAAGTTTCTTTCAAACTTCTTCTTTGGGAACGCTTGTTCGCGCGCTGGGGTTTTGGAATGCGCGCGAAACTTATCATCCTTTTTGTGCTCATTAAGGTCATACCCCTCGTTTTGCTCGCTTACATCGCCTGGAGGCAGTCGCTGATCCTTGGGGAAGACCTGACCCACCTGGCCCTGGACTTGAGGGAAAAGGCCAATCAATCGCTCTCCAGAATGGGGAAGATTGCCGTCAGCGACGCGGTGGTGGCCCTGGATGACTTGGCTACCCAAAACATTGAGCGTATGACTACCGACACGGCGCTCCGAATCGCGGATTTCCTGTACGAGCGCGACAGCGATATCCTGTTTGCCGCCACGCTGGAGCGCGACCCCGACGTGTACCGTCACTTCGTTTCGAGAATACAGGGCAAGCTCGTCAAACAGGGGAAGTGGAAACTGGCCCCCAACGGAAAGTTCTGGGTGCCGGAGGAAGTACCGCCCGAACCCCGCCCTATCGCCTCTTCTAACGAAGAGAACAACCAGCGTTTCCATTACCGCCCGCCCGAAATATTCACTTACGAAAACCGCCCCCTTTACGCTGAGATAACCTTCGTGGACCTGGAGGGAAACGAGAAGATCAAAGTCACCACGTCTCCCCGCATGGACCTGCGAAAGAAGAACGTTTCCGACCGGCGCAACACCTACGTGCGGGCCGAGACCTACTGGGAAGACCTGAGGAGGCTCAAGGCGGGGGAGATTTACGTTTCCGACGTGATCGGGGCCTATGTGCCCTCGCGGGTCATCGGTATCTACACGCCGGAGAGCGCCGCCGCCGCCGGTGAGGAATACACGCCGCAGATATCCGCCTACGCTGGGGAAGAAAATCCCGTGGGAAAGCGCTTTCAAGGAATTGTCCGCTGGGCAGCGCCTGTGGTGGAGCAGGGTTATATTATCGGTTACGTCACCCTGGCCCTCGACCACGACCACATCATGGAGTTCACGTCCCGTATCACCCCCACCGACGCTCGGTACACGAAGATCCCCAGCGCCTATGAGGGAAACTACGCCTTCATCTGGGACTACAAATGCCGCAACATCGTCCACCCGCGTCACCATTCTATCGTCGGCTACGACCCAGAAACGGGGGAGCCGCAAATTCCCTGGCTGGAGGAAAGCATCTATGAGCAGTGGAGGGCCAGTGGCAAAAGCTACGCGGAGTTTATTAGGAACGCCCCGGTTTTCGTGGAGCAGTCCGTCAAGAAAAAACCCGCGGCGGTGCTGACAGATCGGGGCCTGGTGGGGCTGGATGGCCGGTACCTCAACTTCGCGCCCCAGTGTATCGGCTGGTTTGACCTGACCCGTGAAGGCGGGTCGGGCTCCTTTGTGATCTACTGGAGCGGGCTGACTAAACTGACTACCGCAGCCACCATTCCCTACTACACGGGCAGGTACGGGGGCTCCAAGCGGGGATTCGGCTTCGTGACCGTGGGGGCAGGACTCGATGATTTCCACCGCTCGGCCAGGCAGACGGAAATAGAGCTAAGTACCTTGATCCAGGCCAGCGATTACGACTTGTCCCGAATGACCAGCGACGCCCAGGCAGCCATTTCCAAGAACCTGGTGGCGACCACCACGCAGATTTCCGTCTCCGCAGGCATCATGATCGCTCTGGTGGTGCTGATCGCCATCTGGATGGCCTCCGTTTTCACGCGCAGCATCACCAACCTGAATAATGGCATAGCCCGCTTCCGCTCCGGCGAGCGGCACTTTCGCTTTCACGCCCCCGTCAAGGACGAGCTGGGCACCTTGGCCGATTCCTTCGACGAAATGGCCGACAGCCTGGAGTCCAGCGTCAAGGGTCCCCTGCTCATCATCGGGATGGATCACAACGTCATTTACATCAACGAGGATGCCCTTGTCGTTCTGAATAAAACCCTGCCCGAGGTACTGGGCAAGCCCTATTCTGAAAACAGCGTTTACCCGGCTGGATCCAAATATTGTCCCATCGCCGCCCTGGAGGAGGGACACGAGCCTGAGGTCCTCTATTTGCCGGAATATCAGCTTTACATGAAGGGCAAAGCCACCTACCTGGAAGACAAAAACGGCCGACACACAGGCTACGTCGTCGTGTCCACAGACGTCACGGAGATCGCGAAAAAACAGATCGAACTGGAAGCGGCGGTAGAGGAAGCCAACCGGGCCAACGAGTACAAGGGGGAGTTTCTGACCCGCATGAGTCATGAGATTCGCACCCCGATGAACGCCATTATCGGCATGACCAACATCGTCAAGAGGAAGTTAGGCGCGGAGGTTCTCCGCATGTCGGACATTCAGGCCCATGTGCGTCAGATCGAGACGTCCTCCCAACACCTCCTGGGGCTTCTTAACGACATCCTGGACATCTCCAAGATCGAGGCGGGGAAGATTGAGCTTTCGGAGGAGGACGTGGACCTGGCTAAACTGGTGGGCACCGTGAGTTCCATTATCGGGTCGCGCTGTGAAGAAAAGAACATCGTTTTCGAGACGGCCTTTGAAATGTTGTCCCCGGCGGCCTTTATCAGCGATTCCCTGCGTCTGCGCCAGGTGCTGATCAACCTTCTCGGCAACTCGGTGAAGTTCACGCCGGAATGCGGGAGAATCGAATTCCGCGTGAAACAGAAGGAACGGCAAGAGGGCAAAAGCCTGGTGGAGTTCTCTGTCCGAGACTCGGGTATCGGCATACCCGCAGACAAGTTGGAAAGACTGTTTCAGCCCTTCGAGCAGGGTGGCAGCCAAATTTCCAAGAGGTACGGGGGAACGGGATTGGGGCTTGCCATCAGTCGCAGCATTGTGCGGCTTTTGGGCAGTGATATCGTTGTGGAGAGCGAAGAGGGCGAGGGCAGCGTGTTTCGCTTCGCCCTGTGGCTGACCCACTCCGCCGCGATGCTCGAGGAAGAGCAGCCCATCGCCGACGCGGAGGGTGTGTTCGCGAACAAGAGGGCCCTGTTGGTGGACGACGTGCTCGTCAACCGACTCATCGCCGTGGAGATGCTGGACAGCACGGGGCTCGCCATCGACGAGGCTGAGGACGGCCTACTGGCCGTACAGGCCTTCGAGGAGTCCCAGCCAGGAACCTACGACATCATCTTCATGGACGTGCAGATGCCCAACATGGATGGCTACGAGGCCTCCGACGCCATCCGCGCCCTGGCTCGACCCGACGCAAAGACGGTGCCTATCGTGGCTCTGACCGCCAACGCCTTTAAAGAGGACGTGGACAAGGCCATCAGCCACGGGATGAACGCTCACTTGGCGAAGCCCCTGGAGTACGACAAGTTGCTTGAGGTCTGTGCCCGGTACTTGAAGTGAAGCAACTTAAGGAAGAATTAAGAGCTCCTAACATAACCTACCTATTTGGGCTTTCAAACTAGAAAGCAGTTTTTATAAATGCAGTATTTCAAACTAAACTTTATCAAGGCAGCATGGTTATTAACCCTGCAATAAAATCTTGCGTTTAAGCAGCGGCATAGGCCACAAAGTCCACTTCAAAGAAACGCTTGATTTGAGACTTGTCCGCTTGAATTTTCATCGCTGAGGCTCGAACCTTTGACTTAAATGCCTTTTTCGTTTTCGCGTTTCCTCTCTTTTCTAAGAGCGTGTCTAGAATCTCTTATAGTGAGATATACTACAGGCAAAAATTTGAACAGTACGGGAGAGGAAGTAAATGCGTAAGGCATATGACAATGATGTAAGCAGAGAACAGTTTAACCA
>JAITGX010000034.1 GCA_031280275.1 Synergistaceae bacterium | reverse complement strand
TCGCCGCAAGCTGTCACCTACTTTTGAGGAGTGATTTACTTGCTATTATACTATAGAGTGACAAATAGAAATAATTTATGAAATACCTCATGAAAATTACGTAATTTATGCAGCTATACTCTAAAGTCGAGTAACAATAATTTAAATGATAAAAAGTCGATGCGAAAGTTAATGAGGGTACAAAAAAGCATGACCCTGTATAATTATAAAAAGACATGAGAGGTGGATTCTGTTGGAAAAAAAGAGATGGATTTTGGCCGCAAACGCCCTGGCGGGGTTTTTGTTCCTGGGGTTGATCTACGCCTGGGGCGTCTTTGTGGGCCCGCTGGAACAGGAGTTCGGCTGGACGCGCTCCCAGACGTCCCTGACGTTTTCCATTTGCATGGCGACGTTCTGCGTGGGAGGACTGGCCGCAGGCTGGCTCTTGAAGAGGATGGCCCCCAGGGCGGTAATCATCCTGTGCGCGGTGGTGATTATGACGGGCTTCTTTTTGGCCTCCCGCGTGAGAAGTCTGTACGAGCTTTACATTTTCTACGGCGTCTTTTGCGGCTTCGCGGTGGGAATCGGCTACAACACGCTTCTGGACGCGACCCTGCGCTGGTTCCCCGACCAGCAGGGACTGATCTCCGGCACGCTGTTAATGGGTTTCGGGGTAGGCGGCTCCCTGCTGGGCAGCGCTGCGGTCTTCATGATGAACGCCATGGGCTGGCGCAGAACCTTCGAAGCCTTGGGGGGCGCGCTGGCTCTTCTGCTCGCCGTCATAGCTCTGAACGTCAAGCGTCCCCCTTCGGGTCAGGAAAAACGCCAAGGCGATGAGCAGAATTTCCTCACGGCCGAAATGCTGCGGGACGGTTCTTTTCACGCTTATTATTTCAGAAGCATGTTCGTGGCCGCCATTGGGCTGGCAATGGTCGGGAACGCAGCGCCCTTTGCCTACTCCGTCTCTCATGATCCTGTGGCCGCCGCCAGCATCGGCGGGTTGGTCTCCATGTTCAGCGGAGTTGGGCGGATCGCGGGGGGCGTTGTCTTCGACAGGGTAGGCAGCCGCAAGGCCCTATGGCTGGGCGTCGGCAGCGTAACGTTGTCGATAGGCGTCTTGACCTGCGCCGCCGTCAGCAACTCCCTGGCGGTGCTAACGGCGGGTTACGCAATGGGCGGCTTTTTTTACGGAGCCAACGTGCCCTGCAACTCCGGCTACACCAACAAAATTTACGGCCAGGAAAACTTCGCCGTGAACCTGGGCGTCCTGAACACCAACGTCATTTTTTCGTCCTTCCTGGGTCCCTACGTGGCAGGCGTTTTGTTCACCCATACGGGGAGTTACGTGGCGCCTTATGTCATGCTGCTCGCCATGTGCGGCGGGGCTGTCGCGGCCACGGCGTTGATCCGGCGGCACTATACCCCTATGCCCTGATGCCCTTCCGGTACTCCGATTCCAGGGAGACGCCGTCGAAGGTGTTCATGGAGTTCATTAAGGCCAGGGCGTCGTCTACGACCTGCATCATAATGGGGCAGCCAGTGCCCTCACCCAAGCGCATCCCCAGGTTTAGGTAGGGCGTGAGCCCCAGATGGCGCGCGGCCAAGGCATAGCCAGGCTCCTGGGAGATATGGGAGGGGATCATGTACTCCCTGGCCTCCGGGGCGATGAGGGTGGCTAGAAGAGCGGCGGCGGCGGAGATCACCCCGTCGATCACCACCGGCAGCCTGTACCGCGCCGCGCCGAGAAACACGCCCGCCATGCCCGCGATATCCAGCCCCCCCACTTTGGTGAGAATGTCCAGCGCGTCGCAGGGGTCAGGCTCGTGATTTTGCAGGGCCTCCGCGACAACGCGCTTTTTTTTCTCGAAGGCCTCGTCCGTGAGTCCACCCCCCCGTCCCACGGCCAGGACCGGGTCTTGAATTTTCAGGGCTGCCATGATACAGGCCGCGGCGGAGGTTGTGTTCCCCATGCCCACCTCCCCCGTCCCCACGATCTGAAACCCGTCCCGCTTGGCCTCCCCAGTGAGTTCGATTCCTGCCTCCGCCGCCTTCCGCGCGGTTTCCCGCGTCATGGCCAGGCTGCAATGGAGGTTCCACGTGCCCTCCGGCATCAGGCGGAAGCGGGAGTCGATAGAAGGGTGGGGCGCCAGGCCCTTCACCCCCATGTCCACCAGCCTGAGTTCCACGCCGACATGCTTGCACAGCACGGTAATCCCGCACCCCTCGCCTCTGGCGTAGAACTCCATCAGGAGGCGGGTGAACTCCTGGGGCGAGGCCGAGACACCCGACGCGTACACGCCATGGTCGGAGCCAAAAAGGAAATGAACCTTGCGCTCAGCACTGTTCCGCAACTGCCCAGTAATCCCCGCGAACTGCACCGCAATGGCCTCCAGCCATCCTAGGCTCCCCGCTGGCTTCAACAGCTTATCCTGATAGTCCGTGGCTGCCTTCATGACGTTGGCGTCCAGGGGGCCGATTTTTTCCCTTGTGCGTTCAATAAGATCGCTCACAAAATCTCCTCCATACACCAAAACATGATTATAATAAAAAAGAAAGAACATTCACACTATTTTCAATAGGGGAAATAATCGTTGCTTTGAACGTCCTGTTTCACCTTCAGGAATATCTTCTCCAGCTCATATTCATCCCAGAAACTGTGCCCTCCAACCGCTGTGAGGAAAAAAACATTCTCGTTCCACTTCTCCCTTTTTGCCTGTTTCAGAATCAGCTCGGTAGTGGTGGCGTGGTTCACCTCCTCGTCGTCCTGGCAGTACGCCACCCATACCTTGGACTCATAGTCCTGGAGGTACACCTGGGCGAAGCTGTCGAAAAGTTGTTTCAGGAACACCCGCGTAACCGCTGGGTGCTTTTTGAACGAAATGAAGGGCGTGAGCGCTGGGTTTATCAAGAGACACACACAGTCATCCTGACGGTGGCGGCAGAGGTGCCAAGCGTAGAACCCGCCCAGGCTATGCCCAATAATAAGGTGGGGGTATTTGATGGTCGCGGCGGTCCCCATTTCGGCTGGCAGAAGTCCGTTCAGCAGCGCCAGGTCGGCGAAACTGTCCGTGTTCTGAAGCTGCGGGGCCTGAATACTGTACATGTCCCCAAAAACTCTCTTGACCAGTTCGTATTTGTAACCCGGCGAACCCTGATAGCCGTGAATGTAAAGTATCATCGCGCTTCCCCCTCCGTTATTCCGCTTGGGATATACCAAAAATTTTCGTCGGATTAAAATAATCCATTTCTCTTATTCTTTTATATTATAACCCAAGGGCGTTTCCTATACCTTCAACTTGTTAATTGTATTGAAAATTTTCTTTCCAAGATGATATTCTTCCATGATATGACGAAATTTCAGTAGCATTGTTGCGTCTGAAACTCGTTGTACGAAGAAGTCCAAACCCATGAAACGGTGCATCAAACCCCATTAATCAGTGCTTCCTGATTAATCAGTGCTTCCTTAAGTTATCGACAAGTTATCGACATTGATTTCAAACGGGTAATAATGGCTCCTATCGGGCCATCGGCGTGAACGCGCCCTTCTTTTAACACGATAGCGCGGGTACAAAGTCTTTCCGCCACCTCCAGGTCATGAGTGGCGATTAGAGAGGTTTGGGGAAGGGTGTCCAGGATTTCCTCCAATCTCCTCCGAGATCTCAAGTCCAAGAAGGAAAAGGGCTCATCCATGAGAAGAACGGAAGGTTCCATAATCAAGATTCCTGCCAGCGCCGCAAGGCGTTTTTCGCCTCCTGACAATCTGTGGGTCATTCGGTTTTTCAGGTGCAGAATACCCAGCCGGGAAAAAACCTTATCCATACACTGTTCGATTTTTTCCTCCGCACTCCCATAGCTGCGGGGGCCAAAGGCAACGTCTTCGTGAACGGTGGACATGAAGAGCTGGTCGTCCGGGTTTTGGAACACCATGCCGATTTTTTGTCTCATCCCGTGCAAGTTCTCTCTTTTTACCACAAGGCCGTCAAGAATGACTCCTCCGGAAACGGGTTCGAGCACTCCGGCCAAGGTCAGGAGAAGCGTGGATTTTCCCGCACCATTGTCCCCCAGCAGCGCGACCTTCTCGCCGCTTTCAACGGCAAACGAAACATTCGACAACACCGCCGCTTCAGAACCGTCATATCGCACGATGAGGTTGTCCGCCCTCAATTGCAAAGCTCAATCGCTCCCCCGCGTAAAGAGCACCCGCGTCACTGCCTCACGAGTTCTCCAATAAAACGACTCAGGTTGAAAAAGCGCAAAAAAAGCAGAACCGACAAAAACAAAGCAATGTAGATCACGTCTCCTCCTCTTGGATTTTTGTTCTTGCTGCTCCAATATACCCCTTGGAATCCCCGGCATTGCATCGCTCGATAAACGTTACCGGCGCGGTCGAAGCTGCGAAGGATAAGCTGCCCCAAGAAGCTGCCCATGTCCTTCATTTTGACCCCATTCTGACCGGGCGAGCGCAGGGAATAGGCTGTCAGCATCGCCGACGCTTCCAGCAGCAGCACCGAAAGGTAACGGTAAGTCATCGAAAACTGCAGGCAAACTACCGGAGGTATTCCCAGGTGCGCCAATTGATGAACAAGCTCCGTGAACGGAGTAGTGGCGATCAATATCAGAACGGCAAAAACGAGAAAAAAAGTCTTTAACATAATGGAAGTAAAGGAGAGCATCCCATAAGTGACAGGAACGGACCCTAAGGTGAAGGCCGTCTCGCGCGCTGAAATCAAGCTGCCGATACCGCCCATCAGCGCGAACGGCAGGGCGGCGAAAAGCCTTCTCGTAAGCGGCCTATATGGAACGCTGGCCAGCGGCATCGCCAAGGCCGGATAAAAGAAAAAAGGCGTGAGTCCGCTCACGTTTTGAGAGGGGAAAGACACAACCGCGAACACATAGGCAAGGGTCGTGAGCAACTTTGCCATGGGATGCACCCGATGCAAGGGTGAATCCATCGCCGCCAGGGATTCCAGGCTATTTATTCCAGCGGAAGCGCGATACAGCACGAGGGTCTCGCTGTTTTTTCCTCATTTTCTCCTCAGCGCGCCGACGGCGAACCCAAGGCCGCCGGTAAGAGCGAGCGTGATAACGCTGCCCACGATTCCAGCTGTAGCCGTTCCCACAGACGACCCTTCCTCATCGCCGGCAAAGGAATAATCCGGCATAAAAGCGGTAACACCAACCATGCCTCCCATTGTTTTGTGCACCGGACCGTCCCGTTCCAACTCGGCGGTTCCAGCAACGCCCTCCATGGACCACTCCAATCCATCTGGGTAAGCCGAGGCGAACAAGGACAGCCCGCCCCCCACAAGTGCGGTCAAAACCAGCAGCGCTGCGGCAACTTTTTTGGTCGAAAGGCCTTTCGTCAGCTTTGTTTCTTGAACAGTGCTGACCAGAAGTTCAGGCCGAGCGCTGTATACGAAACATAAAACCGCGGAGGTGACGATCCCTTCCACTAAGCCGATGGCCAGGTGAATCGGCTGCATCAAAAACAGAAACGCCTTGAAAGGAAGTTCGGCGACGCCGGAAAGGTAAGTTTCAAGCACCACGCAAAAAGCCCCAAGTTGCAACCCCAAAACCACCGCCGCCACGGAGGCGAAAAAGACGTTTTTCGTGTCGACGCCTCTTCGCGCGATGGGTTTGTATATCCACAGATAGGCCAATAGGCAGGTACAGACTCCCATGTTGAAGACGTTGCATCCATAGGCCAGCAGGCCCCCGTCCGCGAAGAAAAGGCACTGGATCAAGAGGACGGAAGCGAGCGCGATCAAGGCCGGATATGGCCCCAGCAAGGCGGCGAGCAAAACACCTCCGCCGATATGCCCACTGGACCCCGTCCCCGGAATGGTGAAGTTGATCATCTGTCCGGCAAAAACGAACGCACCCATGACCCCCATTAAGGGGATTTTCTTTTCATCCAGGCCGTCTTTCGAGATTTTCTTGACGGCATACCCAACCGCAGCGGCGCTGACCGCGATCATCGTTCCTCCGACCTCTGGAGAAAGCAATGCATCAGCCATGTGCATGAACCCCACCTCCTGATATGCGAAAAATGCATGGGCGAACCCACGCGACAATAATAGCACAAAATTTAAATATCGTAACATAAAAGAACGGCATGAACTCAGCATTTCCCTTAGAGCGTGTTTTGCCTTCAGTATATCTCACTGCAAGAGATTTTAGACAAGTTCTTAGTGAAAGGGGAAGGAAAGGCCTGTGCTCTCAGGAAGTCCCGCCCTCAGGGGGCTTGCGTGTTGAGAGGGACGGTGGGATAATGAAACACGAAAGTCAGGATGAGAAATTTTCACATTTTATATGGAGGTGTGTTTTTTATGGCTACGAAGGTTGCAATCAACGGTTTTGGCCGGATCGGTCGTCTCGCGTTCCGCCAGATGTTCGGAGCCCCTGGGTATGAGGTTGTCGCCATTAACGACTTGACCGACGCGAAAATGCTGGCGCATCTGCTGAAGTACGACTCCGCTCAAGGCCGTTACGCCCTTTGGGACAAGGTATCCGTCAAGGAGAACTCCATCGTGGTGGACGGTAAGGAGATCGTCGTTTACGCCGAAAAGAGCGCCTCCGACCTGCCCTGGGGTCAAGTCGGCGTGGACGTGGTGCTGGAGTGCACGGGCTTTTACACCAGCAAAGACAAAGCGGAGGCTCACGTCAAGGCGGGGGCCAAGAAGGTCGTCATCTCCGCCCCGGCCGGCGATAACCTGCCTACCATCGTGTTCTCCGTCAACGAGAAAACCCTGAAAAAAGAAGACACCGTTATCTCTACCGCTTCTTGCACCACTAACTGCTTGGCCCCCATGGCCTATACCCTGAACAAGCTCTGCCCTATCGTGAAGGGCTTCATGACCACCATTCACGCCTACACCAGTGATCAAATGGTGCTGGACGGCCCGCACCGCAAGGGAGATCTGCGCCGTGCCCGCGCCGCGGCCTGCAATATCGTCCCAAACTCCACCGGAGCGGCCAAGGCCATCGGTCTGGTCATCCCAGAACTGAACAAAAAGCTGGACGGCTCCGCCCAGCGCGTTCCAGTGCCCGCCGGTTCCCTCACCGAACTCGTGGCCGTCTGCGACGGCGAACTCACCGCCGACAAGGTCAACGCTGCTATGAAGGCCGCTGCCTCCGCCTCCTTTGGCTACACCGACGAGGAAATCGTCTCCAGTGACGTCATTGGTATCACCTACGGCTCCCTTTTCGACGCCACCCAGACCAGGGTTACTCCCCTGCCAGACGGTAAGACCCTGGTGAAGGTGGTTTCTTGGTACGACAACGAGAACTCTTACGTCAGTCAGATGGTTCGCACCATCAAGTACTTCGCCGAGCTGTAAAGGCTCTGCCAACAAGGATGAAGAACACCCCCGGCCTCGCTGGGGGTTTTTTTGTGGAAGAAGCTGGTGCGCGCAAGGTTCGTATATAATGTGTATCCGGGGGGTTAGCATGAAAAATCTGGGGATGATCATCAACGCGCACAAACCTGAGGCGGTGGAGATGGGGCGCCGGCTGCTGCGGTGGGCTAGGGACGCTGGCGTTACGCTTCTTTTGCCGCAATACGAGGCTGCCGTGCTGTCCATGGAGGGGCTTTCTGACGAGGATTGGCTCAGGGCCGCCGAAGCCGTTATCGTCGTGGGCGGGGACGGAACGTTCCTGCGCGCGGGGCGCTACGTCCTGGAGGCTGGAATACCCCTCTACGGCGTCAATTTGGGACGCTTGGGCTTCCTGGCCTCCGGCAGACCCGATGACGCCGAAACAGACCTGGAACGCATTGTGAAGGGCGACTACACGCTGGTGGAGCGCTTCTTGCTGCGCTGCGCCCTCTTACGGGACGGCGCGCCCGTTCACATCATACATGCCCTGAACGACGTTGTGCTTACCAAAAACGCCATCGCGCGCCTCCTGCACATCGAGGTGCGCTTCAATGAAAAATTCTTCGGAGTGCTTCCCGCGGATGGGGTCATCATCTCATCCCCCACGGGCTCCACGGCCTACGCGCTGTCGGCGGGCGGCCCCATTCTTCCCCCTCACATGCAAAGTATGCTCCTGGCGCCGATATGCGCTCACACCCTCTACTCGCGTCCCATTCTGGCCGCGCCGGAGGACACCATCACCCTGATCCCCCGCGGCGGCGCGCGGGACGTTACCATGACCCAGGACGGACAGTTGGCCTACGAGGTGCTGCCGGGGGACTTCCTGCACATCTCCCTCTCAAAGGACCGCCGGGTCCGCACGATCTCCATGCCGGGCCGAACCTTCCTGGACCTGGTGCAGGAAAAGCTGGGCTGGGGACAGAGCCGCATCCTCACGGACAAGGAGTGACCCACTGTCGTGTTGGAGCGCCTTTTCATCCGCAACGTGGGCGGCATCAGCCGCTGCGAACTCCTCTTTGAGGAGGGGTTCACCGTGGTCACGGGCGAAAGCGGCGCGGGAAAAAGCAGTATCGTCCGCGCCATTGAGATCGTGGCGGGCAAACGTGCTCAGACCTCCCTCATCCGCGCAGGTGAGGAGGAAGCTGTTGTGGAGGCCGTCTTTCAGATGGACGTCCGCCTATCCGGTCTGGAGGACGAGCAGCAACCCGCCGAGGGCGTTTTTTTCGCAAAGCGCATCCTTTCGCGGGGCGGCCGGGGACGCGCGGCCGTTCAGGGAGTCCCCGCGCCCCTAACGCTCTACTCCTCGGCTTTGGAGCGGTTGGTTCACATTCAAAGCCAGTTTGCCCAAATGGAGCTGCTGGACGCCGGACGTCAGTTGGCCATGGTGGACTCCTGCGGGGGACCGCCGCTTCTTGAGGCCCTGAGTGAGCTGCGCGAGGCCTTCGAGAGGGCCCGGATCAAGTTTCGAGAAAAGCGGGAGATCGGGGAACGGCGCGCGGAGATCGAACGGCGTTACGCCAACGCCGCCGAGGTTGTCCCCTTGGTGAGAAAGGTGAACCCTGAAGCGGGACTGGAGGCGGGACTGGAGGAGGAAATTGCCGCCCTTTACCGTCAATCCGCGGACGGAACCAAAATCTCCCAGGGGCTCGACCAATTGACCGGGGGCCTGGCTGGGCGGGGACTCTTGGACGAGTTGGAGGGCGTCTGCAAGACCCTGACGGACTGCCTCCCTGCCCAAGACGCGGCGAACGCCGGACGACTGGCGCTGGAGGGTCTGCAAAATCTTCGGGACCTCACGGAGATTGCCCGTCGCCACGCCGGTTCCTCAGAGGGCCTGTCAGAGGAAATCGAGCGTCTGGAACAGCGCCTTGGGGCGCTCCGCAAACTGCGCCGCCTGGTCGGCGTTGGAAACGAGGAAGACCTCCTGACCTACTGCCAGGAGGCGCAGGAGAACCTGACATGGCTGGAAGGAAGCTATGAACATCTGGAAAAAGCCGCTCGGGAGGCCGGAGATCTGACCCGTACGGCCAGCGGCGCGGCTCAGGAACTGCGGAAGGCCCGCAGACTGGCAGCCAGTGCCCTGGAGGAGCGGGTCAACTCCCTGCTGAACAGCTTGGCGATGGAGGGAATCACCTTCGAGGTTCGTTTTACAGAGCTGCCCAAACTGCGGCGCAACGGCGCTGACGGGGCGGAGTTCGTTCTGGTGTCGAATAAGGGCTCCGTCAACGAGCGGAGCGGACGGGTGGACAAAATCGCCTCTGGAGGGGAGTTAAGCCGCCTGCTGCTGGCGCTGCAGCTTTCGCTCCCCGACGAGTGGCTGCCTCCGACTCTGGTGTTCGACGAGGTCGAGGCGGGCCTTGGTGGGAAGGCCGCCGTGCTTTCGGGGCTCAAGCTGCTGGAACTCTCACGCAGGTGCCAGGTGCTCTTGATCACCCACGAGGCCTCCATCGCCGCCCTGGGAAGCCGGCACTACGTCGTGCGAAAGGACGGCGGGGAGTCGTTCACTCAGCGGGTGGATGGCGAGGAGCGCGTCTGGGAGCTGGCTCGAATGCTTTCCGGCGACGCAGCTCTGCCCGAAGCTCAAGAACATGCCCGCCGGCTTCTAGGTTATTAGATCAAACACATAGTGAACGGCACGCGGGGGAAGAACTCCCCCGCTGAAAATCGGGGTCGGGCTTCTCTGGCTACGGGGTTTTAATCGACATGAGAAACTCGTGATTGGTCGGGGTTTGCCGGAGCTTATCGAGAATCAGGTTCAGCGCCCCGGCCTCGTCTACGCCCACAATCCGCTTGCGCAGCACCCACAAGCGAACCAGCTCATCCTCTGGAATCAGGAGTTCCTCGCGTCGCGTGCCGGAACGGGTGATGTCGATGGCGGGAAAAATTCGCTGCTCGGCCAGCTTGCGGGATAGATGCAGCTCCATGTTTCCTGTACCCTTGAACTCCTCGTAGATGACGTCGTCCATGCGGCTGCCCGTGTCCGTCAGGGCCGTGCCGATGATGGTGAGGCTTCCGCCTTCCTCGAAGTTGCGGGCTGCGCCGAAGAATCGCTTGGGAAAGTACAGGCCCGACGGGTCAAGGCCGCCAGTGAGGGTTCGGCCCGACGGGGGAACGGTGAGGTTCGAGGCCCGCGCCAGGCGCGTGATGGAGTCCAGCAGGATCACCACGTCGCGTTGGGCCTCCGCCAGGCGTTTGGCCTTTTCGAGGGCCAGGCTGGCGACGCGGATGTGCTCGTCGGCAGGGCGGTCGAAGGTAGAGGCGATGATCTCTCCGTCCACAGAGCGTGCGATGTCCGTGACCTCCTCCGGGCGCTCGTCGATTAAAAGTGCCATCAGGATGACGTCGGGACAGTTGGAGGTGATGGCTCCGGCAATGCGCTTTAACAGGGTAGTTTTGCCGGCCTTGGGCGGAGAGACGATCAGAGCGCGCTGACCCATGCCGATGGGCGCAAACATGTCCACCAATCGGGTCGCCAGCTCTTTGGGTCCGGTTTCCAGGTTCATTTTCGTGTTGGGGAAAATGGGGGTAAGGTGGCCGAACTGGGCACGCCTGCGGGAGTGCTCGGGATCGGAGAAGTTAACGGTTTCCACGCGCAGCAAAGCCTCGTAGTGCTCTTGCTCCCTGGGCGGGCGGATGAGGCCGAAGATAACGTCCCCGTTGCGCAGGCCGAAGCGCCGTATCTGCGACACGGACAGGTAAACGTCGCTGTCCGTGGGCAGCATTCCCTTGGGCCGCAAAAAGCCAAAACCCTCCGGCAGAATCTCTAAGGTGCCCCCCCCGAACTTGTAGCTCATGCTCTCGGCCTGAGCCTTCAGCACGGCGATGACCAGGTCGTCCTTGCGAAGCGTCGTGGCCCCTGGAGTGTCCAATTCCTTTGCTATCTTGCGGAGATCCACCAACGTCTGAGAGGCCAGATAACCGTAAGAGTGCTTGGGCTTCGGAGGGGTGTAAATCTCACTGGAAGCGTCATCCCCCGCGTCCACGGGCGCCGGCGCTGAAGAAAAGTCTTGGGCGGGCCGAGAGTACGGGGGTCGGGTCGGGTATTCCCTAGGCTCCCTGGAGTACTCCGACCTGGAATAGTTGGGATACTCCGTTCTCGAATTGGAATACTCCGGCCTGGTCGTCTCGGACCTGAAATACCCTGGTCTGGACGGATACGGCCTGCCGGAATAGGGCTTACCTGCATCTGGCCTGGGTGGTTCTTGCCCAATGGGCTCCGATTTGACGAATTCTTGTTGGACGGGTTCTTGTCTGACAGGTTCCGGAGCGACGGTCTCCTCTTTTGCCAAAGCCGGTTCCGGAGCGGCCGGCTCCGGCACAGTTGGTTCCGGAGCGGCCGGTTCATCTTCGGGAAGGGGTGGGGATTCCGGCGTCCGCGTCCGGCGGCGGGCTTTTGTCTCCTGAGCTTCTTCTTTCGTTTCTTTTGTTTTCTTTATCTCTGTCTCTTCTGGGATCGCTTTAGTTTTCGTGCGCTTCACCGTTGTTTTTTCCTCTGTCGTTTTTTTCTCCGCTGCTTTCTTTTCCAGCGGCGTCTCCGTCTTACCGCGCTTTTTCAGCGCTGCGTCTTCCTTTTTCAGCTTTGCCATTTCGTCCGATTCACCTCATAATGATCGAGTGGTTTGTTTCTTATATCAATATATGTCTATAGGGCATAAAGCAAACTCTAGGGGAACGTTAAACAAATGGGAACGGTAAAAAAACTCGGCGATTTACGCATTCTTAAGAAAACGCTAATTAAGCCCTTGCGGGACTGGAGCCCTACGCCCCCATGGAATTCAACAGTCCCTCGCCGCAGATACCGCTGAAAGTGAACATAGACGCGTCCCCTATCCTCGCTCCTCTTTCTATTTGATCTCAAAGGTGGAGTTCAGGAGGGGTTTGGGGCCGTTCAGCATCGTGACGGCGTAGGTGCCTCTGGGCAGGGGTTGACCGTTTTCGCGGACAAGGCTGTAGACCTTCGTTCCCGACGGTCCCGGCAGAGAGTAAACGTCCGACTGGACAAGCTTTTCTCCCATATGCCAGAGAATTATCACCTCACCTTCCTCCTCGATCTTGCTGTACTCAAAACGCAGATACACCTGCCGCGCTCCGTAGGAAAATCTCGAAACGACCTCCATAAGGTTCGATTTGTCGTCCAGCTCAGTGCTGACAACCACGTTGTAGACCACTAGGGAATTGCTGAAACTGCCGCTGTTCCGTCTAATGGCCCAAAAGGCAAGAAGCAGTAAGAGCGTGGCGAAAAAAATCACAATCAGCAGAAACGTTCTTTTTATTTTCATCACGTTCCTCTATCGCACTTGAAAATCAAAACACCAACGCCTCAGTTCGTGGGATACCTGATCGAGCCTAGTGAGGGACGCGCCGTCTACGGTAAGCCCGCGCTCGCCCGAAACCCCGTCTACCGCCCCCGCCTCCGCCAGAGCCTTCAGCAGGACGACCTCCTCGCCCTCGCCGAGACCCACCCAGCGGCGGTAAAAGGCCGACAGCACGGCGGTAAGCGCGTAAGCCCCCCAATTCGACACGTCCACAGGCAGGCACACCGTCGCGGAAACCCTGGAAAGGCAGGGAGCGTAGTGGGGCAGCAAGGCGGACAAAGGTTCGTACAGGAGCCCCATCCCGGCTTCGTTCCCGCCGTCGCCGATACCCAGCACGGGAACGCCCCGAATCAGGGCGGACTCCACCGCCAAGTCCAACGGGGCCGCAACGCTGCTCACGTCCGTACCCCGCATGTCATAGTAACGCCCGTCAGCCGCGTGACCGGGCCGCTCAATGAACACCAGCAGGTCAGCCCCCCCTTCGACTCTTTCGGGTACGTCCGCACACACAACCGTGGGGCCCCCCGCACTTCGGGAACAGGCTTTAAGACAGGCGTAAATCCGCTGGTCGGTGCAGAGGACGACGCGCTTGCCGAGACGCTCCAAGGCGCGGCCCAAAACAACAGCTCCCGGCGGACCGTCGGTCTCTGGGGCGTCCGCTTTTTGAATGTAAAATCCCGTAACGATGGAGACGCGCGACGCTCGCACGAGAAGCCTTTGCGCCGCCTCCCAAAAATCGGGGCGGCACAGGGTCGAGGCCCCGCGCGTTCCCACCCCGGCCACGATTCTCTGCAAGGCTGGGAAGTCCATCGTCATCTTCGGCTTTACCCGTCAGTTCAATTTTTCCACGAGGTTCAACAGTTCGGGGCTTAAGTGCTTTTGCTCCGACCAGGCCCTTTCCAGGTCGCTCAGGGTCATTCTGTGGTTCACGTTACCCACCATCAGGCCGCTTTTACCCACCATCAGGGACTCGGAGGCGTAGGCCCCCATCCGCGACGCCAAGATCACGTCAAAAGAGGTGGGACTCCCGCCCCTCTGAATGTGCCCCAGCACCGTGACGCGTGCGTCATAGCCCCCAGTGTCCTGGAGCTTGTCCTTCATCTCGTTGGCTGTCATGACGCCCTCAGCCAAGATGATGAGGGTGTGACTTTTCTTGTTCTCGTGGGAGGCGCGGAGTTTCTGGCAGAGGTTGCCGATGCTCAGGGGCAGTTCCGGCACCACCACGTATTCCGCCCCCGTGGCCACCGCCACTTCCAAGGGCAGGAAGCCCGCGTTGCGCCCCATGACCTCCACGATGAAAAGCCGGTCGTGGCTCGACGCCGTGTCGCGCAGCCGCATGACCGCCTCCAGCGCGGTGTTGACCGCCGTATCGTACCCAATGGTCTCGTCCGTCCCCGCCACGTCGTTGTCGATGGTGCCAGGGATCCCGATGGTGGGCATCCCCAGGTCGTGCAGCAGCTTCGCCCCGTGGAAAGAACCGTCACCCCCGATGACCACCAGGCCCTCGATACCAGCCCCCTGCATCTTAGACAGAGCGATCTTGCGCCCTTCTTCAGTTCTAAAGCGCTCACTGCGCGCCGTTTTCAGAATCGTGCCGCCCCTGTGGAGAATGCCCCCCACAGCCGCTCGGTTCAGCGGGATAAAATCCCCCTCGATAAGACCCTCGTAACCCCGCATAACGCCAAGGCACTCTTTCCCATTGTAAGCGCACGTCCTCGCTACGGCCCTGATAGCCGCGTTCATCCCCGGGGAGTCCCCCCCGCTGGTCAGTACTGCGATACGGTCCATTCGACGTTCCTCCTTAAATATCAATGTCAAATTGGCGAAGGGCGGCTATTGGCGCTGGAGTTCGTCCACACGCCGGTCGATCTCGTCCAGCTCCTTCTCCACGACGTCGAGCTGGCTCCTGAGAGACGCCCTCTCCGCGTTCAGCTTTTCCAGTCGCTTGATGAGGCGATCCACTTCCAGGCGGCTGGCGGCCTTCCCCGTGTTCAGAACGGAGGGGTCGTCCCCCGTGATGTCCCAGACGAAGCGGACGTCGCCCGCCCTGGTGGTCGCCTGGCTGATGGAGCCGCTGATGAGCAGGCGCAAATCCTTGACACCCTCCAGCAGGCTCTTGCCCGTCTTAGCGTCGTAGCGAGGGAACCAGATCATTCCATCCCGCTGACCCTGCAATTTGAAGTTGAAGCGTTTGTCGTAATCCACAGGCTCCAAGACCCGCTTGCCCGCGTAGAGCTTCAGGTGCCGATCAAAGGGCATCAAGAACACCGGTGTACCTGTGGTGTTGAAGTCCACGTGAAACGCGATGCACTCGTCGAGGTTGAGCGTCTTCAGGAGGCTGTAGCGGTAGCGCTCCTCCTCATCGTTGGTCCAGAGGTTTTTTTCCGCCTCTGAGCGCACCAGGGCCTCGATATACTCCGCGGAGTAGTAAGTCACCTTGATCGTGACCGTCTGAGTGCCATTGCCCTCGGTGTAGTCACCCCGCCGCGTCCAGGCCTTGAGAACGCGTTCCTCGACGCTGGCCCCCGCCGCGGGGAGCACCCAGGCCAAAAGGAACAACACCGCTAGTCCGAAAAACGCCCGTCGTCCCTTCTTTTTTTTCTCCATCAATGCTGGAATCAACATGGAGTACCCCTTTCAATTATGAGATACGCAAGTACATTATACTGTTTGCACACCAAAAGTTACCTTGTCGTTACCTCGTCACTTGCCGATTTTTTAGTTTGTACACCATTGCCAGGATTTCGGCGACGCCTCGATAGAGGTTTTCCGGCACCTCGTCGCCGACTTCGGCGGATTCATACAGCGCCCAGGCAAGGGGTTTATTCTCCACGACGAGAACTCCGTGCGTTTCAGCGACCTCGCGGATTTTTCGGGCGATGACGCCCTTGCCCTTAGCGGTCACCTGCGGCGCGGCCATGACGGCGCGGTCGTACATCAGAGCTATCGCCAGCGTCGTCGGGTTAGTGATGACCACGTCCGACTTGGGAACGGAGGACATCATCCTTTTTCTTGCCAGTTCCCGCTGCTTTTGGCGGATTTTGTTCTTGACCTGAGGGTCGCCCTCCATTTGCTTGAACTCGTCTTTAATTTCCTGCTTGCTCATTCGTATGGATTTTTCGAAGTCCCACTTTTGATAGGCGTAGTCCGCCAATCCGATGATCAGCAGCATCACCGCCAGCCGCAGCGAGAGCCACCACAGCTGATCCCACAGCCGCAGCGCCCCGTATTCCAGCGGCACCTGCATCGCGCGCAAAATCTCCGGGAGTTTGTCTCTGAGCGCCGCGTAGATAACGACGGCGAAGAGCCCGGCCTTCACGAGCCCCTTCAAAAGCTCCACCAGCGCCCGTATGGAGATGAGTTTCTTCATCCCGGATATGGGGTTCATGCGGTCGAATTTCAATTGGAAAGGCTCAAAGGAGATCTTCCAGCCGACTTGCTTTACTGTAATCGCCGTGGCCAGTACCGCAATGGTCAGCCCCAGAAAGAGCCACGAGGTGAAGTAAGTCCAGAGGGCGCTGAGCTCCAGACGCTGGAACCAGTCAGGCTGAAACAGCGCCGCGTCCCCCATAAAAGCGAACGTTCCGCGAAAATAGTCAGTGAGTCCCTCGCATATCCAGCTTCCCAGCGTCCCCAGGGCTATAAGCCCCGCCAGAAGCTCAATGGCGGAGGTAAGGTCACGGCTTTTGCATACCTTACCCTCTGATCGAACCTTCTCTCGCTTTTTGGGAGTCGCCGGCTCCGTGCGCTCCTGGGCGAAAAATTGGAGGTTGAAAACGAAACGGGGGACCATTTCAGACTCACCTAGCGCCAGGCCGCCGCGCTCATGAGGGCGAAGCGAACCCATCGCTCCATCTGCTCGTAGACGATGTCCACGGTTAGGGGCAGAGCCGTCGCCAGCACGAACAGCCCCAGACCCAGCTTAATGGGCAGCCCCATGATGAAGATGTTCATCTGGGGAACCGTCCGCGCCAAAAAGCCCAACCCCACGTCCGCCAGCAGAAGGGCGCAGTAGAACGGTATGGTGATCTGGAGCGCCAGGCGGAAGGCGAAGGTGAGCCATTCCCCCAGAGGCAGACCGCTTTCCGGAAACAGGGACAGCTTCGCCAAGGGAATGAGGTGCAGGCTCTCCACCACCGCCTGCACAATCAACAGGTGCCCGTTCCAGCGGAAGTAGAACCAAAGGCCAGTGAGGAACTGCAGTTGGTCAAGAATGGAAACCTGGCGCTGGGTCATGGGGTCCATGACGCTGGCCATGGAGACGCCTATGGCCATGCCGATCTTCTCGCCCGAAAGCTGCAAGGCTAGAAGAGGCAGGGCCGACAGGAGACCCAGGGCCGCCCCCACCAGAAGTTCGCGCAGGGCCAGGAAGAAAATCGAAAGCCAACTCTCGAAAAGAGCCGTGGAGACCGCAGCGGACTCCAGAGAGCCGACGGCGGCCACGGTCAGAAGAGTGCAAAAAAGATAGCGAAAAGGAAGGGGCATTCCCGCCGCCAAAAAAACAGGCGATGCGAACACCATGCCCACGAAGCGGAGGTGCACCAAAAGGTACACCATTAAGAACTGGGCAGGGATGTTAAGCAGGGCCGTACTCACTGTATGAACCTTTCAAGCTGTCCCAGAATTTGACGTGTTAAGGTCAGCACCTTTTCGGACATCCACGGACCCACAAAGATGATGAATAGGAACACCACCAAAATTTTGGGGATGAAGATCAAGGTTTGTTCCTGAATGGAGGTCGCGGTCTGCAAAATGCCGATAATAAGCCCCACCGTCATGGCCACCAGCAGGACAGGCAGGGCGACAGAAAGCATCGTCCAGACCGAGCCGCTCAAAACGTCGTACATGCTGATGGGATCAATGCCCATAAAACCCTCCTGCTGCTGAAAACCTAGGAAAACGCTGATTAACCCCTTGTGAGGCTCTGCCCCACGCCCTGCTTAGGGGTCTCGGACCCCAAGGGGCCTCGGACCCCAAGGGGCCTCAGGCCCCTAAGAACCCCATTACGATGAGCGGTTCTCGTTTCAAGCCACGTTCGTGAAGCTCTTCAGCAAACTCACGATAACCAGGTTCCAGCCGTCGGCCATAACGAAGAGCAGAATTTTGAACGGCAAGGAGACCATCATGGGAGGCAGCATCATCATTCCCATCGCCAGCAGCACGCTGGCCACCACCATGTCCACCACGATGAAGGGAATGTAAATCACGACTCCCATCTGAAAGGCGGTTTTGAGTTCACTCAGCATAAAAGCGGGAATCAGCACACGAGTGGGCACCTCCGCGCGGGACGCGGGACGCTCCGTGCCCGACATGGAGACCATGAGGGACAGCTCGTCCTCACGGGTATAACGGAACATAAACTCGCGCACGGGCGTAATGGTCTCCGTCCAAGCCTGGGAGTAGTTGACCTCCCCGGCCAAATAAGGAGCCAGTCCGCGTTCGTAAACCTGATTCCAAGTGGGGTACATGGTGAAAAGAGTAAGGAAGAGCGCCAGTCCTGTAACGGTTTGCTGAGGCGGCGCTTGCTGAAGACCCACGGCCCGCTGAATGAAACCCAAAACCACAATAATCCGCGTGAAGCTGGTCAGCATCAGTAAAATGGCCGGGGCAAGGCTCAACACGGTCATCAGCGCAATAATCTGCAGGGAAATCGCCACGTCGCCCGGTGAGTCCGCAGGGGTAACTCCCAACTGCAGCATCGGAATAGGGATCGTCGGAGCCTCTCCTGCCTGCGCGTCCCCTGCTTCCGCGGACGGGCATGAGAAAAACAAAAGCATCAGCGCAAAAATTAAGACCAGCAGCGGACAGGCTGTTTCTCTCCCGACTCGTTCACGCTTGAGGCCTCCAGGGTTTTTCGGACGTTCACGTCCGATTAGGCCCCATCCTGCACGGAGCCTCCTCTCCCATGGCAGACGGTTTTCCCGCCCCCTCGCGATTATCTTCCAGCCGAAGCCATTCCTCATATTTCCACCTGCCCAAAAGACGAGTTCCCCCTTGGCCGGAAGTCAAAGCCAGCACGTCGGGGCCGCACCTGAGAACGAAAAAAACATCCTTACCCAAGGGCAAGGATGCCATAATTTTCACATGCGCCCCGTCCTGCCTCACCCAGCCCCTGTTTTTCGCCAAGCCCACAAAAAAGGTCGCTAAGACGGCCATGACCGCCAAAGCTAGAAAGACGCGCATCACGTAGGATACAAGGCTCAGTTCTTCCGTGCCAAACAGCATCTTCTACGGAACGCTCCCGTTCCCCAGGGATGACGGGCACAGGACGGGCTAGGCCAAAACCTTAGAAATAGCCTCTACCACGCGCTCCGGCTGGAAGGGTTTGACGATGAAATCGTTGGCGCCCGCCTGAATGGCCTCAATAACCATAGGCTGCTGCCCCATGGCGGAGACCATTACGATTTTTGCGGCGGGATCAAGAGCTTTAATCGCCTTGACGGCGTCGATTCCGTTCATCTCCGGCATGGTGATATCCATTGTCACGATGTCAGGCTTGAACTTCTGGTAAGCCGCCACACCCAATTTGCCGTTTTCGGCCTCCGCAACGATCTCGAAATCGTTTTTCTGGAGAATGTCCTTCAACATCATACGCATAAAGGCTGCGTCGTCCACGATAAGAACCTTTTTGCCCATGCTGCACCCCTCATTTACTAAGATTCTCGGAACCTACCGCTGTCCCCTGCGGAAACGCGGTGCTTCGCGTTTTTTCTGCGCTTTTCCCGCTTCGGGAAGATTATACCACGAACTTCACAGCCCCAAGGGTAAAATTCCTTTTTTTATTCATTTCGACTCACTGACGCCCGATCGATACAACTCAGACAGAGTAAGCTTTCGAGGCGGTGTTCAGGACTTCCGTGACTCGGACGCCGAAGTTTTCGTCGATGACGACGACCTCGCCCCGCGCCACCAGCTTACCGTTGACCAGGACGTCCACCGGTTCCCCAGCCATCTTGTCCAGCTCAATGATGGAGCCCGTGCTCATTCCTAAGATGTCGGAGATGTTCTTCCTCGTTTTGCCCAGTTCCACGGTGACGCGCACCGGAATATCCGCGATCAAGTCAATATTGGAAAGAGCGCCGTGAGCGCCTTTCGACATCAGCGGCGTGAATTCCGCCGGGCGCACGTCCACCAAAGGCGCGGGCTGCTGCGCCCCGCGGGCCGGCGGGGGATTTCCCGCCCCATGGGCCGCGGCCTGGGGTGCGCCCTGAGCTGGGGCAGATTTGGGGGGGGCGCTGCCCATTGCCACGTGGATGGCGGCAGCTATGGCTTTAGCGGACTCGAAAGGAATCAGCGTCCTCACTATGAAGGGTTCCAGTCCCTCGATGGAGACCTCTGTCACGTTGACCCATATCTTGCTATCGTCCTCCAAGGAGGCAAAGGGCTTCCAATCCGCCTCCTCCTCCATAGCGGAGGCCGCGTTTTCGGGCATCAGACGCTTCCCGCCCATGAGGCCCGTCATGCTCGTGAAGGCGGAACCCACGACTTGACTCAGCCCCTCGTGGGCCGCGTTCAAGTAAAGTTCACTCACCTCGTCGGGAAGCTCCTTTCCCTCGCCGCCCATCATCAGGTCGGCCAGGGTCATAGCGCCTCGGCGATCCACCACGAGGGCCATGGGAACGCTGTTGAACCCCCCAAAGGCCGTGCGGAACACGAAAGAGGTCTCCGAGAGCTTGCCCTTGAACTCCGCCTGCGTCATCGCGCCGGTCTCCGCCGCCCGAGTGCTCACGTCCTTACCCGCCAGCATCCCCAGCACATTGCCTTCGGCGTTGGAAAAAATCCCCGCCACCTCACCCAGCACCTGGGTGTCCTCCATAGACAGGTCCTCGGCGCCGGGAAGCGAATCCCCCGTAAGAAGCGCGTTTATTTCGTCTTGGCTGAGCAGCTCGTCCATCAGTTTTCCTCCCCTTCGGCCTCTGTATGGCTCACCCGGACAACCTCGGTGATCTCGGCCGCCAAACGACCGTCCACAGTGCCCGGCTTTGCTTTAAATCGAACGTAATTTCCCACCCGGACGGCGACGTCCTTCCCTACCGGCTCGTCCAGCTTGATGACGTCCCCGGGCCGCAGCCCCTGAACGTCGGACAGGCTGAGAATGGTATGCCCCAACTCCAGGGCCATAGGTACCTTCACTCGGTCCAGCGACTTCAAGATGTAGTCCTTCGCGCTCTCGTCACCCTTGCGGCTGGTGGAGACAAACCATTGCTGCGAGGACAGCTTGTCAATCATGGGCTCCATCAGGAAGTACGGGATGCACAGGCTGATCATCCCCTCCACCTCTCCCACCTGGAGCTTGATGATCACCAAGAGCACCATGTCCCTTGGGGGACAAATCTGCACAAAAAATGGATTGCTCTCCATGCTCTCGAAGCGAAAACGAACGTCCACCACCGTGCTCCAGCTCTCCTCCAACAACTCAAGCATACGCATCAAGACGCGCTCGGTGACGGTCTTTTCTATGTCCGTAAGCTCTCTGGTCTTGCCGTTGAACTCCCCCTTGCCTCCCAGCAGCCTGTCGATGATGGCGAAAACCAGGTTCGGGTTGATCTCGATCAAGGCGTTGCCGTTGAAGGGATGCATCTCAAGTATCCCGATAACCGTAGGCTGCACCAGAGAATTAACGAACTCCTCGTAAGCCAGCTGGTCCACGGTGGCCACCTCGCAGGTTACGATGGAACGTATCAAAGTCGACATCACGGTGGTAAGCTGCCGCGTGAATGACTCGTGGATCATCTGTATGGCCCTTAGCTGATCCTTGCTGAACTTGTCCGGGCGCTTGAAGTCATAAAGCTTGATCTTATGCTCCGTTTCCTGGGTCATCTTGTCCAGGTCCATGGTGCCGGTGGTCAACGCGCTCAGAAGGGTATCTATCTCATTCTGTGACATGATATCGGGGGGGGTCAAAGGTCTTCACCTGCCTGGACGCTACTGCAGCACGAAGGTCTCGAACAAGACGCGGACGACGGGCGCCTCGCCCTTGATCTCGGGAAGCTGGGAATTGAGAGTCCGCTTGATTTCCTCCGCGAACTGCAAAGCTCCCTCAGCGCTGGTCAGGTCCTCGTAAACCTTATCCTTAACGATCAGCAGTATCTCGTTCTTTACCCTCAACAGCCAGCCGGGGGAGTTGAGCAGCTCCACGGCCTTGGGGTTGTTCAAGGTCTCCAAAGACACGGTAAAGCTGATGACGTGCCTGCCGGAGCCTGCCAGGTTGCTGGTGAACTCGCCTATAGAGACGGTAGGCCCCGGATTAGCCACCGCCTTACCCTCGAAAGCGGCGGACTGTTTCTCGGCCATGGAGCGCCCAAAAAGGAGACCGCCTCCAAACCCGGCCCCGAACATTACCAAACCTACGATGACAAACACCACTACCTTTTTCATGATACCCCGGCCCTTCTTACTTGGGATACTGCGACAAGAAAACTAGGTCCACCCGGCGGTTCAGCGCTCTGTGTTCAGGACTGTCGTTGGGAACTACCGGGCGGCTGGGGCCGTACCCGACGGCTTGGAGCTTCTGCGCGGGCACCCCTCCTGAGGACTCCAAGTAGGATGTCACCACGGCGGCCCTCGCTGAGGACAGTCCCCAGTTGTCCCGGTATATTCCCCCCAGGAGGGGAACGCCGTCCGTGTGTCCCTCAACGGCGATGGCCGGAACCATGTCTCGCACCAGCGCCGCTATTTTGTACAATACCCGCTGCCCCTCCGTCTTCAGGTTGGCGCTGCCGCTCTCGAAAAGAAACTGATCCGATATGGAGACGGCGACGCCGCGCTGGTTGATCGTCACCTGAACGGATTTTTGCAGACCCTCCGTGCGCAGGTAATTCTCAACGGTAAAGGCTACGTTTTGAGTGTCCAAACGGACGCGCTGGGGACTCGTGCTTGTCCCCTTCTCCTCCGCTTCGCCGCTCTCAGGTTCCATGGATGTCTCCGTGGTCACGCCGCCCTTCTGGACGCCCAAAGAGCCCCGCAGGGAGATAAGGGCCATCTTGAACTTCTCCACGTCAATAGAGGACATAGCGAACAGCAGGACGAAAAAGCACAGAACCAACGTCACCATGTCGCCGTAGGTGGCCATGTAGAGGGGCGCGCTGGGTCCCGCTTCCGGGATTTTTTTCTTACGCGCCATAGTTATTCCTCTCCTTTCTGCTGGGCGGCTTCCAGGCGCTTCCGCATCTTCGGAGGCAGGAAAACCTTCAGCTTTTCCTCGACGATACGCGGATTCTCGCCCGCCTGTATCGCCAGTATCCCCTCCACCATCAGCTCCATGGAGACGATCTCTTTAGAGGAACGCGCTGCCAGTTTTTTGGATATAGGAATGGCGAACATGTTAGCCATCATGGAGCCGTACATAGTAGTGATGAGGGCCACGGCCATACCGGGCCCCAGAGCGCTCACGTCGGCCAAATTCCCCAGCATGGCGATGAGGCCTATGAGGGTTCCGATCATTCCGTAGGCCGGGGCCAGTTCCGCGACAGAGTCGAAAATGGCCTTGTTGGCGGAGTGACGGTCTTCCATGATGCCGATCTCCGTGTCCAGAATGGCCTTCACCAGCTCAGGATCCGTGCCGTCTACCACGAGTTGAATGGATTTCTTCAAAAACTCGTCGGTCAGTTCCGCCACGTCCCCCTCCAGGGCCAGCAACCCCTCGCGCCGGGCTTTTTCGGCGAAACTCACGATGGTTTGCACCATGGCCAGCAGGTTCGGGTCGTTGGAGATAAAGGCGCGCTTGACAGCCCCGCCCAGTGTTTTCAGGATATCGGCCGGGTAGGACACGATAATGGCGCCCGTTGTCCCGCCCACCGTTATCAATATGGACGGGAAATCCACGTAGGCCCCGATGTTTCCGCCCGCCGCCATGCCCCCGATGACGAGAAGCCACGCGATAATGTACCCAATGACAGTGGTTAAATCCAAGATTCCCTCACCTCGGGCCATAGTATAATTCGCTTGGGGTTCCACCCCAAACCTCGCCAGGGAGAACACTCCCCCCTGGACCTCTTAGCTTACGGCGCGGCAGCCGGCTCCGCTGCGCCCCTTCCTGCTCCTCTGGTCCGCCTCAGGCGGGATAAACTTTTACTGCTCCGCTTCCGAGATTCCGAGGGGAATACAGGAGTACCCTGCCTTCCGCCGGAACTCCACCACCGCGTTTTGAAGGTCCCGGAGGTTCTCTTTCACCACGTAGTGGTGCCCGTTGACCAGACGCACGTGAGTATCTGCGGCAGCGTCTACAGTCTCTATCATATCAGAGTTCAGCAAAAAAAGCTCGCCATTCAAACGATGAAGTTCTATCATAAAATGTACTCACTTCTTCCCTTATTATATTACCTTTTTCACGTATTTCAACCCGCATACAACCTTCGGCGGAGATTCTTTGAGTCAGCAAATTTCTCACTATTTTCTCCTGGGGATTTCATAGAAACCCCGTTCAGGCGCGCAATGCCTGAACGGGTCTCCTGGGTTTTAAATTTTTAATTTTTTCAGTTTTACCGCTTCATGTTGACGACTTCTTCGAGAATTTGGTCGCTTGTAGTCACCACGCGGGTATTGGCCTGGAAACCGCGCTGAGAGATGATGAGACGCGTAAACTCCTCCGTCAAGTCCACGTTGGACATTTCAAGGTTGCCTCCGGAGATAGAGCCGCTGCCGTCCTCCATAGCCGCGTCGATACGCGCCGTGCCGGAGTTGATGGTCTCCCGGAACATCGAGTTGCCTATCTTATCCAGACCCATGGGATTGGCGAACTGCGCCAAAGCGATACGGGCGATGGGCTGGTTTTGCCCGTTGTCGTAACTCCCCATGATGGTGCCGTCCTGGCTCACGTTGTAGTTATTTAAAATGCCCATCGTGTAGCCATCCTGATAGTACGCCTTGGTGGTGCTGGAAGAGGCGAACTGGGTGACGCCCTCCAGCACGTCAAGGCCAAAGGACTGACCGCTGAAATCCAGTTTAATCGTCGAGTTCTCCCTGCCCAACAGGCTGAAGGGCACGTCCAGATCCACCGACAAGGGTGAGATGATATGGCAGCTGTCGTCGAATTTGATCTCACCCGAGAAGGGCGTGGGCAGAAGCTGGTCAATGGTTCCGTTTTCATCGACAAAACACGCCTCCCAGCGCCAGCGGTTCGAGGTCAGTTTCTTGAACTGCACCTCCATCGTGTAGGGGAAGCCCTGGCAGTCGTAGACGGTCAGCTTCGTCTGGTGCATCCCGCCCTGACTGATGTTCCCAGCGGTCAGCGGGGTGGCGTTCGCGGCCGCGCTGTTGTTGGTGGCCTGGAACTCCAGTCCTTTGCCCTGGGATCCAATAAGAATTTTGAAGTTGTCGCCGAAAGAGTAACCTGTTGCCGCAGGATTTAAATTTTTCTGGGCGGTCGAGGCAGGCGGTAAATACTCAAGACCTGGGGTTGATGCGAGAAGCGGATCTGGATCTGTGGCGATAGCGTTGAAGGTTCCATCAGGATTCATGGTGACGTTGAACTGCGACTTGCCCATCTGACCGGTAACGGAATTTTCCCACCAAAGCGTCATTTGTATGGGAGAAGACCCCATGTTGCTTTCATCGAACTCCGCGATAAAGTCGATCCTTTCTCCGTCATTTGTGACAGAGAACGAATTGTACGTCATGTTCTCGTGCAGATTGGTTCTCCACAGCGTAGCGCCTATTGTCGGCGAGCCAGGCGTGGCGTCCACAAATTGCAAAAGGCCTGTGGCGTCGTCGTAGACGACGTTTGCCACCGTTGAGCCGTCGGGCATCGTGATCTGCATAGGCGTCGTAGGCAGTTCAAGCTGCGGATAGCCGTTGTTGATTCCTACCATCTTAAAAGGAACGTCTACCGGATTTTGTCCGTTGTCGCTGATGGTAATCGTAAAGTAATCTGTGGCTTCATAATCACTCCAACTTTCCACTAATATGCTCCCGCTAGTTAGTTGTGTATTTGCGGGAATAGTGACGCCCGCCGGGATGATTGTCCCCCCGGGGAACGCCGTGCCTCCGGAAAAAATCGTCCCTCCAGGGAAAACGAACCCCGCGGCGAAGGTCGAGTTTGCGGGAATCGTTGCCCCTCCCGCCGGGACAACCGCGCCCGATGGGATAATAGGAGTGCCGGGGTCGGTAAAGGTTGTAGAAACGCCACCGATCTCCACTGTTACTGAACTGCCTGAGCCCGTAAGGTCTATTGAACTCGTCAGGGTTGTCCCCGCCGGAAGCGTCACACTAGCCCCCGCCGGGAGGAGCATCCCTCCTGATGGAACGGTCATGGAAGTCCCCGCTGGCAAGGTCATGCCTGCTGCTCCCAACGTTAACGTATTCCCTGCGGGAATGGTCAGAGGTCTCGAAAGCGTTATAGGGTTTGCAGAAGGCGACATGGAAAGCGTCTCGGCCTGGTAGGTGCCGCTTATTGGGGTATTAAGCCTCGACTGGAACGAAAGGTTGTAAGCAGTTCCCCCAATAGTGACCTTGGCGTCATTGGTGACATAGGGAATATCCGCGTACCCGATGGGCAGGTAGGCCGACGCCCGGCTGTCCAGGTTGCAGCGCAGACCCACCAACGTAGTGGCGCGGGCGTCCATCTTCCTCCCAAAGGGGATGTTGATGTCACTGACATCCCCAGCCTTCACGAAACTGGTGGGATTCAGGGGATCGCGCTCCATTTTGTAACCTTGCACCTTGTAACCCGTGCCGGAGTGCACCAGGTCGTTCTGCGCGTCCTGGGTGAAGTTCCCCGCACGAGTGTAAATACGCCCGTTGCCCTCACGAAGGATAAAGTATCCTTCGCCCTCGATCATCATGTCCGACTTGTTGCCCGTGTACTGAGTGAACCCCTGAGAATGAATGGTCTCGATACCGCCGACTTTCACGCCCAAACCGACCTGCATGGGGTTGACGCCGCCGCGCCCGTCACCGGGGCCCGTAGCGCCCTTTGTCGTCTGATAGAGAAGGTCTTGAAAAAGCGTGAAGTCCTTTTTGTACCCCGTGGTGTTGACGTTCGCTATATTGTTGCCTGTCACGTCCAGCATCACCTGGTGGGCACGCACGCCCGTTACTGCCGTCATAAGTGATCTTAACATTGTACTTCGTTCCCTCCCGCGATAAATTCCCGTTTTTTTTATCGCTCCGCGACCCCCCAAGCCTCATTCCTTGAGGCCATTGCTGCCGTAAAAAACAAAACTGCCGCTACAATTTTCTTTTCGGCTTATCTTTCCGTGAACTGTAGCTTTTGGAATGTGAACATCATGCCGGAGGCTTTTCCTGGAGTTCGCGCAGGACGCTGAAGCCCAGGGGTATGGCGAGGACGAAGGTCGCCAGGTCCGAGGCGGGCTGGCTCAATTGGATGCCCAGCACTCCCAGGCGCGGCGGCAGGGCAAGAAGGAACGGCAGCAGAAAAAGCCCCTGACGCGCCAGGGCCAAGAGGCTCGCCTTCATCGCTTTGCCGATGGTTTGGAGCAGCATGTTGTTCAGGATCACCCATCCCAGCAGGGGGAAGGTGAGGCACTGGAGGCGCAGCGCCAAGGCCCCAATGCGCAAAACCTCAGGATCGTCCCGCCGGAACAGCGCGACGATCTGCGGGGCGTACAGCCATCCCACGGAGGCGAGGAACAGGAGCGCCACGGTGGCGGTTTTCACGCAAAACCAGAAGGCCCTCTTGACGCGGTCGTAGCGTCCCGCGCCGTAATTGAATCCGCACACGGGCTGGAACCCCTGCCCAAACCCGATGAGCGCAGAGCTGGAGAAAATCGTCACGCGCTGCACGACGGACATGGCCGCGATCGCCGCGTCGCTGTAGCCCCCGGCAATCTGGTTCAGGCAGATGGTGGCCACGCTGGCGAAGCCCTGGCGGAACAGGGAAGGCAGACCCCCTTGGAGGATCTCCCTGTAGGCGGAACGGGTGGGAGAAAACTTTTTGACACTGATGCGCACGTTGCCTTTATGGGCGCACCCCACCAGGAGCAGGGCACACCCCACGAACTGACTGATCATGGTGGCCAGCGCGGCGCCGCTTACCCCCATGTCCAGCACGAAGATAAAGATGGGGTCCAAGACCACGTTCAGCACCGCGCCGGAGATCATTCCCACCATTCCATAGAACGCGCTTCCCTGAAAACGCAGAAGGTTATTCAAGACCAGAGAGCCCGCCATCCACGGCGCGCCGATCAAAATATAGAGGAGGTAGTCGCAGGCGAAGGGAAGAATGGTCTCCGTCGCGCCCAAAAAGCGGGCGAAGGGCTCCAAAAAGGAGAGCCCGAGAACGGCGATGAGAATCCCGGCGATCAGGGCGGACAAAAAGCCTGTGGCGGCCATGGCGGAGGCTCCGCCCCAGTCTTGCGCGCCCAATCGCCGGGAGATGTAGTTGCCGGAGCCGTGCCCAAAAAAGAACCCCATCGCTTGAATAAGGGTCATTAAGGAGAAGGAAACGCCTACCGCCGCCGTGGCCTGGGTGCCCAGCGCTCCCACGAAATAGGTGTCGGCCATGTTGTAAAGCGCGGAAATAAGCATGATAGAAATGGTTGGAACCGCCATGGCGCACACCAGGCGCTCCACGGGAGCCTCGGTCATGCGGGCGTATTTTTCGTCCCGCTCGTCGCCGCTCGTCAAAATTGCGCACACTTCCCCTCGGACATTTCCGGCGGCCGCCAACGTGCCCCCTGCGTTTATACTCAACCACTATAGCGCAAAACCGAGGGAAAACAATAGCTGTGAGGGATTGAGCAAACCTGCTCTGAGGGCATTTATTCGCTGTTGACGCCTTGCGGTATCTAGGCCAAGGCAGCCAAAAAACTCAAAACAATCCACCCTAAAAAGATTGAGATCTCCCGAAACGTTTCGTCAAAAAGGCGTCCAGGGCGGGAACGTAGGTGTCTATGGAGTCCAGGAAGCCCTCGTTGTGGCCGCCGCTAATTTCGAGGAACGTCTTTTCGCTTCCCACGGCGTTGTAGAGGCTTCTGCCCAGCTGGTAGGGCACGAGCCTGTCGTCCGGGCTGTGGATGCAGAGCGCGGGAACGGTCAAGGTGCGGGCGGCTTCGGCGGAGTTCCAGGCATCGCCGGTCACGTGCCGTGCCAGGGGAACCATGAAGGGAATTCGAACCATTTCGGAAAGGGAAGAAAAAGTGGACTCCAGGATCAAGGCGCCCGGAACCTCGCTGCGCATCAGCTCCATGGCGATAGCGCCCCCCAGGGAGCGCCCGAACACCACGACCTTCCCAGGGGGAATCTTCTTTTCTTCCGTCAGCCACTGCCACGCGGCGCGAGCGTCCAAGGCCGTGCCCGCAACGGAGGGTCTTCCCCCGCTCTGCCCGTAGCCCCTGTAGTCGAAGATGAAAACGGAAAGCCCCAAATTGTGAAAAATTTCGATGGAGTCCAAACGGTTCGAGATATTACCCGCGTTCCCGTGAAAAAAGAGAAGCTCGGCGCGGGAGTTTTTCTCGTTCGCGGGTACGTACCACCCGTGAAGCCGCACGTTGTCCGAGGTGGTCAAGGTCACGTCCTCGAAGGACAGTCCCAACGCCGCCGGAGTGTGAGAAAGGCGCGCCGAGGGCCTGAACACGAACCACGTCAGCGTGAAAGGTATCCCACCGACTAAAAGCGCCAGGATCAAAAACAACCCCAAAGGACGATAGTAGTTTTTCCGGCTCAAATTTTCATCCCCTCTCCCTTTGCGTGAGGGCGGCAGAAAAAGCCCGCGTGAAGCGCGGCGAAACGGCAGACCCTCACGCAGTCCCCGCAGCGGATACACTCCGGACTGTCCGGTTCGCGGGAGGGGTCAACCGCCATTTTACAGATTTTGGCACAGGCCCCGCAATGGGCGCAGTTTTTTTCCTCCAAGCGGAGCCGGTAAAGGGTTGCCTTGTTAAAAAGCCCGTAAAAGGCCCCCAAGGGACAGAGTACCTTGCAGAAAAACCGGTAGGCCGCTAAACAGCCAATGATAACGGCGGCGGCGGCCGTCAGCTTCAGGGTGAAAAGCCAGCCTGCCGCCCCCCGCAGGGATGGGTTCGCCGCCAAAAGCGGAAGCCCAGCCGTCAGGGTTCCGGCGGGGCAGACGTACTTGCAGAAGGCTGGGTCTCCCAAATCCGCGAAGTTCCGCACCAAAAGGGGCAGTCCCACGACCAGTACCGCCAGCAGGACGTACTTGACATACAAGAAACCCCTCCACAGCTTTTTTACGCGGTAAAAGGGGATTTTGTGCAAAAATTCCTGAAGTAACCCAAAAGGGCAGAGGAAACCGCAGATGAAACGCCCGAACAGGACGCCGAACCCCACTAGAAACCCCGTTACGTAAAAACTGAACCGGTATCCGGCGGCTCCCAGAACGGCCTGCAAGGCCCCCAGAGGACAAGAGGCCACCGCCCCAGGGCAGGAGTAGCAGTTCAACCCTGGGACGCAGACGGCTTTCATTCCTCCTTTGTATATGCGCCCGCTCAGAAAACCGGGAAAGTTGGAGTTGCTCAGCAAAAGAAACAGCCATTGCACGACTTTACGCATTACCTGCCCTCACCCGATGCCAATACACTCCAAACAGATGTTGACGGCCTTGGTGAAAACAGTTTGAGCTTCGCCCCGCGCCAGTCCGGCCAGGACAAAAGCGGTAGCCAGCGCCGACAGCGCCGCGCAAAGCACCGCCCGCCATCTCTCCGGCATGTTCCCGTTCTTACCGCAGCTGTTTGAGGGCTTTTTCGATCTCCGCGCGGTAGGATTTCTCAGAACGGGAGCCCACCACCGCATCACCTACGATCTGACCCTCGGAATCCACGAAAAACGTGGTGGGGATGGCGGCTACTGAGTCCAGGAAGGAGGTCATTTCCTTGCTGGGGCGGATTTGCGGGAAATCGGCCTTGGCTTGGGACAGGATAGCGTTGGCTTCTTTAACCGCTTTGGAGTCGCCAGCGTCTAGAAGGAGGCCAATCAACTGAGTCCCCTCAGGCATAGCGCGCCCCAGCCGCCCCAAGTCCGGCATCTCCTGAACGCAGGGAGGGCACCAGGTCGCCCACAGGTTGACCATGGTGAGCTTCTTTCCGGAAAAGACGGTATTGGTGACGTCCTTCCCGTCGAGAGTTTTGGAGGAGAACTTGGGGAAGTACTCCGCCGCCTCCGCCTGACCCAGTGCTGACAACAGCAAGAACACCGCGATGACCATCCATAAACGCTTCGTTTCCGCTTTCATAACCAACACGCTCCTTATATGTTTGACGGCAAGGCCGCCTGAAAAACGCCGAAACAACCGGACTTCAGGGTATTAGGGAAACGCTGATTAAGCCTTTTCGGAGCTCTGCCCCACGCCCCGCTTAGGGGTCTCAGACCCCGAGGAGTCTCAGACCCCGAGGGGCCTCAGGCCCCACCCCATTAATCAGTGCTTCCTTAGGTTCCCTTGAGGTCTTCTTTAGGGAAAGCTAAAGGTTTTTCAGTATTTCTCCAAAATTGAGTTCATTATACAGGAGCGCAAGGCCCCGCAAGACGGTGAATTTACGGAGTAAATTGTCTGTTTTGGCGGTTTTTCATTATGATATACTTTATAAAATGGATAAATTCCAATTTGACCCGCCTTTTCCGAAAGAGACGCGGTCAAGAAACCAGGGGGGAAAGACCGTGAAAAACGAGGGATTGCTTTCCATAAGCGAGCTGGCGAACTTCGCCCGGATTTCCCGGACGGCGCTGATCCACTATGACCACATGGGGTTGATTTCCCCGGTCACGAGAGGAGAAAACAACTACCGTTACTATTCTCATCATCAGATTCCGTCCATCAATCTGATCGTGACTCTTCAGGGACTGGACGTCCCTTTGAGGGAGATAATGTCCCTGCTTCGGAATCGCACGCCGGAAAGCATCATCGACCTTTTTTCGGAACAGAGCACCCATATCGACGTCAGTATCGAAAAGCTGCAGCGCGCGCAAAAACTGCTGTTAACGCTCAAGGCTATTATTGAGGAGGTCATCGGCGTGGATGAGGAAAAAATCACGCTGCACGAGGCGGAGGAGGAGAGCATTCTCCTGGGGCCGCAGAACGACTACTCCGACGGGACCTCCATCAAGGAGGCGACGCTGAATTTTTACAAGTACTGCAAGACAAAGTTTCCGGGATTGGACATGAATTACCCCGTTTGGGGCATGTACACGGAAAAACGCGTGAAACGAGGGGATTGGGTGGGGCCTGACAGATTCTATTTCAAGATGCCAGACGCTCCGGACAGAAAGCCCGCGGGGCTGTATGTCACGGGTTACGCCCGAGGGAACTACGGAGCCACCGACGCCCTCTACAAAAGGCTATTGGCTTATATTGAGGAACAGGGGCTCGAAATCTGCGGATCGGCCTTTGAGACCTACCCCTTGAACGAAATTTCCGTGGCGGACCCAGACAACTACCTGATACGTCTGTCCATCATGGTCAAAAAACGCTAAAGGGGTGTACAGCAGAACGCTATACTGATATGATAAACTTATTATTATTTAATGGAGGTTCATTGTCTGAGGGGAATTTATTGAAAGTCATCAAATTGAAGGGGGTAGTGTCTTATGGTAGGTGATTCTCTTGCGTCGTCCGATAAGAGGTCTTTTCGAATTTATGGTATACCGTGGCAGGTATTTCTTATTTTTTCCGCTGTACTGCTTATTGCAGTGTATCTCGAAAAGCTGCCAAAAGGCATGGTGGGCGCTTTCCCCCTGATGATTTTTCTGGGGGCGGTTTTTGGCATGATAGGCGACAACACGCCGATTATCCGATCTTTCCTGGGCGGCGGCGCTATCGTCTGCATCTTTGGCGCGGCCGCGCTGAACACGTTTAAGATATTCCCTGAGTCCGCGGTTAAAATCATGGGCAGCTTCATGACCACGGAAGGCTTTTTGGATTTCTATATCGCCGCCCTGATCACCGGCTCCATCATGGGCATGAACCGCACGCTGCTCATCAAGGCCGCCATACGTTATTTCCCCGCACTGCTCGGCGGTCTTGTCGTCTCCCTAGCCGGAGTGGCGGCGGTGGGCGCTTTCATTGGATATGGGGGCAAAGAGGCCGTCCTGTACATAGGCATCCCCATCATGGGCGGCGGCATGGGTGCTGGAGCCGTGCCTCTGGCGCAGATCTTCGGCACGACCCTCTCCCAGGAGCCGAAAACAGTACTCTCTATTATGGTCCCCGCAGTCGCTCTGGGCAACGCGCTTTCTATTGTAATGGGCGGCTTGCTCAACCGACTGGGCAAGGTGATAAAAGGACTGAGCGGGGAAGGTCAGCTTATGCGCGTGGCAAGTAACGAGGCTGCGGCCTTGGAGGTCAGCGAGGAATACCGCAAGGCGCGTGACCTGATCCAGCTGCCCCAAATGGGCGCGGGCCTTCTGATAGCCACCGGTTTCTTCGCCTTTGGGGCGATTGTGAACAAATTTGTGCCGGGCATTCATGGATATGCCTGGATGATCATCACCGTCGCCGTGGTGAAGGCCCTTGGGTTCATGCCTGAAAAGCTGGAGATATGCTGCTATCAGTGGTTCCAGTTTGTCATGATCAACCTTACGGGTGTTTTGCTGGTGGGAATCGGAATATCCTACACCAACCTTATGGAGATCTACTCGGCCCTCTCGGTCAATTACCTGCTGTTGGTGTTCGTAACCGTGCTGGGCGCGGTTGTTGGAGCGGGTTTATTGGGTTGGCTCGTGGGGTTCTACCCCATCGAGTCGTCGATAACGGCGGGGCTCTGCATGGCCAACATGGGCGGTACCGGCGACGTGGCCGTTCTGTCTGCCGCGCGCCGGATGGAACTGATGCCCTTCGCGCAGATCTCGTCCCGCATCGGGGGCGCGTTTATACTGATTCTCGCCAGCCTGCTGCTTAAGATGCTGTAGGAAGCACTGATTAATGGGGTTCTTAGGGGCCTGAGGCCCCTAAGAGCATGCCCCAAAATGTCATTATCGCGGCTTCAGGTTCCTTACTCTTGCATTTACCGAGCAGTCACTCAGGTTAGCATATGAAAATCACCTTGTGAAAACATCTCAACTATCCCATTCCTATCCAATGCCAACAAATTCTTAGGGGCCACGGTCCCTTAACGGAGATCTGTCGATTTCAACCTGCGGTTTTGGGCTGGGTTTGAGGGTACTCTTGAAAAAAAAACACGAATCCTGTAGAGTTAACGACAATATTTTTCCCAAGGACTTTGAACGAGGAGGAAATGCGTATGTGGAAAAATTTGAAAATCAGTTACAAACTATTGTCGGGATTTGGGCTGCTCTTGGCCATATTTTTCGTGTCCACCGCGATAACCTGGCGGCACATGGAATTTATCAGGGGTACCACTTCGTATATGGCCAGCAGCGTCGTTCCGTCGATGCTGGAGGCGCATGAACTCGAGCGTCAAGCCTATGAACTTTTCATTCTTGTGGGCAATGTGCGGCTCCGGGAAACCCCGGAAACGATAGCGAAATACAGGGAACGTTTGGCGCAATATCAAGCGGTTGAAAAACGCCTTCTCGAACTGCACGCCGCGGATTCAAGCCTTCTGGCGCCGGCTTACGTCGTGCGAACGGTTGTCCCAATAGCGAAAAACTACATTGCTTTCGTGGAACGCACATTCACCGTTATGAACAAAAAGAAGACGCTGAACGAGGCCCTTGTGAAGTCGGGCAACGACATGGCCAGCGAAGTCAGCGGCCTGGTGAACGATTTTTATAACAAATCTATGGGTTACGTCAAGAACGCCGATATCGTGGGCATATCCCGCGGTTTTGAGGCAATGCTGCTGAACGCCAAGCTTCTGGACGCCGTGATGGACCTGCGGACCTCCCTCCTGCGAGCCATAAACGCTGACGACGTCTCCGCGATGAAGGCTACGGGGGATTTGATCCCCGACATAAAACAGCACATAAACGGCTTGGTGAGCCTCCTCCAGACCGAAGATGGGAGAAAAGTGATGGCCCGCCTGAGTGATATCGTCAATAATTACTTGACCAACCTGGACAATTTCGTCAAAGCTTACGATGATTTGCAATCTCTGTACAGCGCGTGTGCACCCCTGATGGATTCGTTCAACGTTGAGAGTTCCGCCGCCGCTGACCAGGGTATGGAGCGCGTCAAGGAGATATCCGCGATAAACCTTAACGACTTGAACACCTCCATGATGACGACGGGTACCTCCGTTGCTGTATCCGTTGTTTTTGCCATCGGGCTCGCGCTTTTCATCTCCCATAGCATCGTCAAGCCCCTCAACACCATCGTGAACCTGGCGCGCCGCGCCGGGGACGGAGACCTCACCATCGAAAAAGAAGACTTCGGTTATGAGAGCAAAGACGAACTGGGGAACATGGTGGCGGCGTTGTCTAACATGGTGCAGGCCCAAGGTGAAACGGTGGAACAGGTTGTCGCCATAGCCAACGGCCTTTCCAACGCGGCTAACGACCTTTCCGCCATTTCCGAGGAGACAAACGCTTCCATGGAAGAAGTGAAGGCCTCCATCGACCAAGTGACCTCCTTGAGCGAGACCAACGGCGCGGCGCTGGAGCAGAGCAACGCGGGCGTGGAGGAAATGAGCGCGGGGGCTGACACGGTGGCCCAGTCGGCCACAGAGAGCGCGGCTTTCATCTCCCAGACCACGGATGCCTCCAACAAGGCTATTCAGACGGTGAACAACGTCATAGCCGGTATGCATAACGTAGACGCGAACTCTAAAGAAAGCGAGCACAAGATACGTCAGCTGGTGGCGTCGGTGGAGAACGTGAGCAGCTTTGTGTCGGTCATCACGGGGATAGCTGACCAGACAAACCTGCTGGCGCTGAACGCGGCTATTGAGGCGGCGCGGGCCGGCGAGGTAGGGCGCGGGTTTGCCGTTGTGGCCGAGGAGGTGCGCAAGCTGGCGGAGGAGTCCGCCCGGGCGGCTCAGAACGTGAACGGCATCATCGTGGAGCTTCAAAACGGCGCTCAGGAGAGCATCAAGGCCACGACCGAGGCCGGGCGTATGCTGGTGGAAACCCTCGTGAGCGCGGAGCGGGCCCAGGCGGAGCTGAACGGGGCCTTGGCGGAGATGAATAAGGCCAACGATTCCATTCAGAACATCGCGGCTGTGGCGCAGGAACAGGCGGCTTCCAGCCGCGAGGTGGCCTCGGCCATTGACAACGCCACCAAATCTACGATGGAGATGGTGGAAACCATATCGAGCATCCGCCGTGCTTCTGAGGAGACGGCCCAGGTGGCTCAGAGCGTCGCGGAGCAGTCCTCGGGCATGACTTCCCACGCGCAGAACATGATGACGCTTTTGTCGCGCTTTAAGCTCCGCGGCCAAACGGTGACTCACGCGGCGGCCCAGGCCCTGACGCCGAAGGCTTCGCTCAGGGCGGCGAGATAGGCAGCACAATAAAAGCCGCCTATCCGCCGGGGATGGGATTTTACGGAATGCTGGATAAAACGGTTCAGGGCGTCCTTGGCACGGACGCCCCGTTTTTCAGTGCGAAATTTCCTTTGGATTTGTTGGTCTGGATTTGTTGGTCGGGACGAGAGGATTCGAACCTCCGACCCCCTGCACCCCATGCAGATGCGCTAGCCAGACTGCGCTACGTCCCGAATACCCTAACGTATTCTACAGGAACTTTCCCAAAGGTCAAGAGCCATCCCAACCCCGCTTAAGGGGGTTTTTAGGGGCCCGGGCCCCTTCTGTGAGAGAACTCGCGGTATTACCATCCTAGGGCGAAGGCATGAAACGGCAGCAAGCAACTGGAGGATATAATCGTGCCATAACCGCCTCCGCGCTTTTTTCTGCGGCGGTCCCTAAATTGAAAATATACCGGTCGCGTAAGGCCGTGATGCGCTCGCGGTAAGCGGTACCCTGACTCAGCAAGTTCCGAGCTGTCTCTCCCACCTTCGCGCGCTCTTGAACCTCCAAGACCACGCCGATCTGGCTGCGGGTCGTCACCTCGAACGGGGTTATCCCCAGTTCTTCGCAGCGGGGATTGTGCACTTTGCGGGGCGTGTCGAGGAAAACAACAGGCCTTTCAGTGCCAAAAGCATATTCCAGCGCCACTCCCGACCAATCGGTAATCAAGACGTCAGCTTTGAAAAATGAGTCGTTAGCCCCAGCGAATTTTTCTATGAACACCCTGGGTTCGTTCCCGAACAATCGGTCATACCGCTCCATAATATCCGGCCTGCGCCGAGCCATTTCGGGGTGGCAGCGAAAAATGACCCTGAAACCCGATCCGAGCAGGGACGCGACAACTTCCTCTGCGTACAGCTCCGCTATATTGCCTTCCTGCCAGCCAGGGGCCAGCAGCGCTGTTTTACCCTCCGCCTCAACGCGCGATTCAACGTATTCGCGGTACTGTTCACGGATACAGTCGAGCCGGGTGTACCCCGCTTCCACCAAATTTTTGGCCGGCAGGTCATATTTATTTTCTCGGCTGCGGATTTCCTCCATTTGATAGGGACCCACACACAGTATCGTGTCGTAGTGGTCGAAGGCGGAGAACCGGTACACCATGTGCGTGCTCATTAAAGCGTGAAAAACGTAAATATAATGCACTTTATGAACTGAACGTTTCAAATGGAACACTTCCAGATCGGGCATAGTCATCAGGCATATGGGACTGTCGATAAGCGCTAGGAATAAACTCAACAGCTTGTCGATGTAAAAGCACGTCACCCCTTGCGGAGCGCCGCTCAAAAATCCATCGCTGGGGTCGGACGTAACATAGCAGACGCTCTGTCCGTACCGCTGGGTGAGGACGTTTATGATCGGCAAAAAGTTATTGGTATACCCTCCATGTTCGGAGTACACGAGAATGTTTTTTCGCTCTTTAGCCAGTCTTTTGTAGGCGATAAAATTTTTTATCTCCGTCAGCAACGCCATAATACACCTCTCTCATCCTGCGGCCGGGTACGCGAAAACAAGCCCTTTTCTGAAATGGGGGCGTTCCCCATAATCTCCTTCCGTGCTGATAACCCCTTTCGAGACTCGTACCTCGTATCCCTGCTGCGTTAAAAAGGCAGTTATTTCCTCATAATGTGACGGAAGATGGTATGTGCACGCCAAAATTTCAGGCCGCAAATTTTTCATCGTGTCTTTCGCACCTTCAAGCGCGTCAAGCTCCGCTCCTTCAATGTCCATTTTTATCAAGTCTAATTTTGTTATATTTTCTTCACTGACAAAATCGTCTATTGTCGAAACGTCAATTTCCAGGTGCGCAATTGCCCCCCCCCCCCCCCCCCCCGGCGGGAAACAGCGGGGCGCGGGTTTATAAAAAAAAAAGTGTAAGGAAAGTGGAGAGGGAAAAAACAA
>JAITGX010000119.1 GCA_031280275.1 Synergistaceae bacterium | reverse complement strand
TCATGGACCCTCGGGGTCTGAGACCCCCCTAAGCGGGGCGTGGGGCAGAGCCCCGCATGGGGTTGAAAAGGAGGAAGCGGAAATGAACGGGAAAAATATCGAGGAAATAAAGGCGGCGTTCCCCATAGAAGACGCGGAAACGGCGGCTTATGAGCGAGGAATCAATGCCGAACGTGAACGGCTGAAGGAGCTGGACAGTCTGGCAGGGGTTGAGCGGCCTCTGGACAAACGCGCCGCGATAATTGTGCGTGCGAAGTACGAGGAACCGCAAGACGCCCGCGATGTGGCGATGGAGCTTTTGCGTGCCGTGACCGGCGCGGCGGCGCTTGAAGCGCGGAAAGCGGACGCCTCGGTGATAGACGCCGTGCTGACGCCGCTGAACGGCGGGCCGTCAGCGCGCGAACGGGAAGAGGAAGCTGAAACGAAAGTGGCTGAGGCTATCAACGGAATGAGGGGGTATAAATAATGGCCAATCCCGTAACGTTAGACCTGGTCTCAACGGGGCCAGTGGTTCCAGCGCCGGACTTTTTAATAGCTGGCCCGAAAGGTGTTATGCATACGGACATCGTAAAGGTCAGAGTAACCGCCGGTGGCGAATTGAAGCGCGGAACTCTCTTGATGGTTAATGAAATGGAATCTGAAAGAGTGTTTATCCCCTGCACAGTGGCTGGGTTGAATGCGGACGGCAATGCTTTCGGCGTCCTTGCCGATACATTCACAGCGGATGAACATGCGGATTACGCGGAGACGGCGGTGTACTTTGAGGGAGACTTCAACTCCAACGCTGTCGTCCTGCCCTGGGAGACTGAAAACGACGACCACGCGGAACAGGTTGAAATAGCGCGGGGGACGCTGCGCCGTCACAAGCTTTTCCTGCGTACGTCGAATAAATAGGAGGTCAAAATTATGGATTACTACGCGCCCAAAACCATGCGGGGGGTTATCAGGCGGACCCTGCCGCTTCGGACGTTCTTTAAGACGCGTTTTTTCGGCAATTCCGTCACTTTCCCGACGGAGACGGTGAGCTTTAAGTTTCAGGGGGCGCGGCGGCGGCTTGCGCCGTATGTGAACCCGCGCATAGGCTCGGAAGCTATGGAGCGGGACGGTTATGAGGTGAAAACGTTCTCCCCGCCCCTGGTGGCGCCGGAACGCGCCATCACCAATGACACCGTGGCGCAGAAGCTGCTGGGGGAGCCAGAATGGAACAGCGGGATAACACCGGACGAGCGCGCCGTGAAAATAGCGGCGCGGGACATTATGGAGCTTCAGGACGCAGTCTGGCGGCGTGAGGAGTACATGTGCGCGCGCGTCAAACAGGACGGAGCGCTGAACATCCGGGGGAGCGGAGTAAACAGCAAGGTGGAATACGGCTTTGACAACATCATCCGGGTCTCGGGCGGCGACCGCTGGACGTCCAGCTTTGACATCCCTGGACAGCTGGGCGGTTTGTCGCTGGAACTGCTGAAGTACGGCGTCAACCCGGACATGCTGATCTTAGGGCAGTCGGCGGCTCAGGCCCTGATGAGCAATGAGAAGCTGCTGAAGTCACTGGACCTGAGGCGCGCCGAGCTGGGAGAGATAAAGCCCGCGTCGCTGGAGAGCGGCATCCGGTATATCGGGCGCATCATCACGCTGAACGTCAATCTGGATATATACACATATTCGGAATGGTTCGAGGACGAGAACGACCAGGACAGAGACGGAACCCCGAAGCTCAAGCCGCTGATAGACCCTGAAACGGTCATCATGCAGTCGTCAGCAGAGCGTAACTCCATGCTTTACGGACTAATCACTCTTATAGACGATGAGGGCAGCTACACCTCACACATGGAGGAATACGTGCCTGACGCGTGGTTCACGAAGAAGCCGCCGCAGCGGTTTATCTCGATAAAATCGCGCCCGCTGCCCATGCCGCACGACCTGAAGAGCTGGCTTGTGCTGAAAGGCGTTGTGTCGGGAGGCGTGTGAGGATGGGCGAGGCAAAGAAAATTCGTCTGCCGCCGGGCGGGAAATACCTGTCCGGCGGAGTGCTTTACGAGCCGGGCGACGTGCTGCCCGACACACCCGAGACGCGCGGGCTTGTCCGCCGGGGACGCGCTGTGCTGGAGGCGGACGAAGGCCGGAAACGGCGGCGGCGGCAATGACGGAGTTTCTTGAGCTTTACGCCGGGGGGACCACTTTTCGGGACCACGTAACCCTTGATTTGGAGGACGGCGCGGTGTGGTTCAACCCGGAGGAGTTCGGGGAATACCACGAGATAAACAAGAAAAGGGTGCTGTCCGTCTTCGCGGGCGACCAGCGCGGTCAGACCATCGCAGTACGAACCCGGGAAAACCCGGAAGGCATCGTTAAAAGCCGGGGTATCTTGTTTGTGCGGTCAAACGAAATCGAGGGAGTAAAAGCGGGTCAGTCCCTGCGTTTGGACGGACGGCTCTACACCGTGGCCGAGGCTCGGATTCTGCAAGACCGCGTGTGGCGGATCGTATTGGAGGCGAATGAGTCATGAAAGTGCTGATAAAACCCTTGCGGGGCTCTGCCCCGCCCCCGCTTAGGGGCCGTGGGCCCCTAAGAACCCCGTTAATCAGGTTTTTACCATGATAAAAGTGTCTGATAAGGGGCTGGAAGACGCTCAAAAAAGGCTCTATGGGTGCAAATATGGGGCGGAGCGTGCGGTGAAAGACGCTCTTTACCGCGCCGGTACGGGACTCAAAACGGACGCGGTGAGCGAGACGAAGAAGCGTTACCATCTCTCAGCCGCGCGGATTCGGGAGGCTCTGTTATTTAAAAAAGGCGGCGGCGGCGCGGGTCTTCATTCTGTTACCTTGACGGCTAGAGGCGGGCGCAAGCCGATTACGGACTACAAAGTCACGGGCCGGGGTGAAGCTATCCAGGCCGCGGTAAAAACCGATGGAATGAAGACGCTCAAGTCCGGTTTTCTCGCGGATAAAGACGGGAAAAAAGTTGTGCTGTGGCGTCCCCAGGGTCACGCCGGGCCGGTAAGGGCGGTTATGAGCCCCGCCGTGCCGCAGGCAGTGAAAAACAAAGACACCGCGGCGGCGGTGGAAAAAGGCGCCAGGGAACGCTTCGCGAAGCGGCTGGACGACAACATCAACAGAATGCTCAAGGGAAGCTGGAAAGGATAGCCGCCAAAAAAGAGGGCATGCGATGGTTTCGAGTTAAGTCCCTACGCCGGGGTCTGAGTTTTTCTTCTTCCCCGTTTGTGGTTGATTTCGCGCTCGAGCCCCAGACGAGCCATCAAACCGTCTTGAAGGGTTTGGGAGTAATTGAGCTTCGCTTCCTTGGCGCGCATGTCGAGCCAATGCGGCAGAGTGACGGCGCGGGTCACGGATTTGTTGTCCATTTCTTCCCGGAAAAGCGCCATCCAGACGTTGACGAGTACGGCCGCAAGCTGGACGCCCGGAGCTTCATATTCCTTATAGTCTAGATTTTTGAGGGCGGAGGGCTCAGGAATATCGCCGCCGTCACGCTCCATAGCCCAAAGGTGGAGTGCGAGGGCTTCTTGAGCGCCTTTCATGGCGTGCTCCTCGTTTTCGCCGTGTGAAACGCAGCCGGGAAAGTCGGGAAACACGACGCCTATGCCGTCCGAACCTTCTTCGTAAGCGAACAGCGCGGGGTAAGTGTATCGGTCTTTCATTGCCGTGACCTCCTTTGTTGAAATGCAGTCTAGGGTTAAAGCTGAATCCCCGACTGCTTCGATATCGACTTGACCGTAGTGATTCCCAAATCTTTAACGGGATGGGGTACGGTGACTTTGCCGGATTTTTTAGGATGCTCGAATTGGTGATGGTCGCCTTTTATGCTATCCAGATACCATCCGTTAGCTTTAAGTATCCTAATGATCTCTGCCGACGAGCAGCGTTTCATAACACCTCTCCCTTTTTTGAGAATGATAACATTTATTGTGATACATGTCAAAGAGATGTTCATGTTAGGAGGTGTGAAATATTGCTTGCGCTGAACCTTCAAGACGCGCTTGCCGCCCGGCTGCGCGAGCTTTTTATTGATTACGCCCTGCCCGCAAAAAACGGAACGGAGCAAATAGTCAAGGTATTCTCTCAGTACCTGCCCCAACCGAGGGGCCCGATAGTAAAGCCGCGGGGCGGGGACGATGGGGAAGAACAAGAAGACGGTTACGGCCCTGAAGACTTCGAGGCCAATTTCCCCTGCGCCGTCGTGAAGTTCGATGAAGGTACGGGCAAGGAGGAAAACGCGCCCGACGCGGCGCGGATAGCCGTCCGTATCCTTGTCGGCGTCTACGACGACAATCCAGACTGTCAAGGGTATCGTGACGTGATGAACATTTTGGAGAGGATTCGGCTGGAACTGCTGTCTGTCAGATATTTGGAGCGCAAATACCGGCTGGAAATGCCGTTCAAGTGGTATCTCTTTGAGGAGCAGCCGTGGCCGGTGTTCTTTGGGCAGATTGAAACCGTTTGGGAGACGGGACGGCCGGTGATGACAATGAAAGAATGGTGATAACAATGGCAAGAAGGACAAATGAGACTGAAAACGCGCTTGATTTAACGGAGGAGTTCGCGGAAAGCGCGCCCGAAGCGCCGCCGATTGAGCCGACTCCTCAGCCGACGGCGCGCCTTATCTACGTCGGGCCGAACGTTCCGGACGGAGTGCTGCGGCGTTTTCAGGTGTTCAAAGGAGGTTTGCCGCCCTATTGTGAGAAATTGCGCGAAAAAGCACCCGAAATAACCGAGCTTTTTATCCCGGTCGAGGGACTGGAAGCGGCAAGACGAAAAATTGAGGAGCCGGGCACAAATGAGGCCCGGCTTTTTCAATG
>JAITGX010000011.1 GCA_031280275.1 Synergistaceae bacterium | reverse complement strand
GCCTTAGATGAACCGGAGCGCTTTTTCGCCGCTCTGACCAACTGTTTGCGTCCGCGGGTGGTGGTGGCGTCCAACGGTTACGGGGAGGACGCCATCGGGGTGCTTCTGGCGAAGAAGCTGCGCGCTGCCTTCCCCTCGGCGGAAGTTCTGTCCTTCCCGCTGGTGGGCCGAGGTGAACCCTACAAAACACAGGGGGTCCCCGTGGCTTCCACGCCCTCCGTCACGCCGTCGGGAGGTGTCGTGAAGTACCGGCTGCGTGACCTTTGGGGGGATATCCGCGCGGGGCTTTTCGGGCACATCCGCGACCAGCAGGGCGCATGGCGCGGCCTCGCTCACCAAGTGCGCACGCCAGTCTGCGTGGGCGACGTCTACCTGCTCCTTCACACGGTCTGGGGGCAGGGGATCACGCCGCTCTTCGTTGCCACCGCCAAGACGGTCTACCTGAGCGGTCACTGGCGGCTGGAGCGCTTCATCATCCGCCGCCACTGCCGCCGCGCTTGGACCCGCGATCACGGCTCCGCGGTCCAGTTGACGGCCTCAGGCGCTGACGCGCTCTACGCGGGCAACCCCATCATGGACCTGCTGGGGGACAAGCCCCCGGAGGACCTCTTCCCAGCTCATCCCGACAGGCCGAAAGTCCTGTTGCTGCCGGGAAGTCGAGCCAGGGCCTACGAGGATGTGCGCTTCCTCCTGGACGCCGTGGAAATTCTGCAATCCAGGAAACCTTGTGACTACGTCATGGTACTGGCCCCGACGATCTCCCCGGAGCGCCTGATGGCTTCCTGCGGGGGGCGGCACGGCGGGGAGTCGCTCAGTCTGACGAAGGGGGACGCATTCATTCGCCTGCACCGGGGCGGTGTGCCAGAGGCCGCCGTGGGTTCACGGCTCTTGATAGGGCTTGGGGGAACGGCGAACCAACTGTGCGCGGGCATGGGCATTCCCGTGCTCTCCATCGATGAGAAGGGTAAACGCGTGCAGAAAAAGCTGCTGGAGGACGCGGAAATTCTGGTGGAGCCCACGCCCGATGCCCTGGCCAACGCGGCACTGAAGATTTTGACGACGCCGGAACTTCACGAAAAAATGGCCCAGGCGGGACGGGCTCGCATGGGAAGCCCCGGCGCGCTGGATGACGTGGTGCGCTACGTGGCCGCGAAGCTGGGTTGGTCCGTCAGGTGCGAGGTATGGGAAAAGCTTGGGGAAGGGAGAAACGCAGCCGTTTTTTCCCGCCCTTGAGTTGGGCCGCTAGGCGCTGGAATTCCGCCATTTCCTCCATGGTGGCCTCATTGCGCTTCATGCGCACGTCGAGGGCGTCCATGCGCTCTTTCGCGCGTTTCCGCGCCAAGCTGTCGAGAACGACGTCCCAGGAGTCCGCGTCGCGGGTTCGAGAAAACTCCAGTTCCTCGCAGAACGCTCCTCCCTGCGCGATGAACGCCAAAGGAAACCTCTCGTTCATGGAATGCCAGCGCGTTTCCAGCTCCAGAGGGGACTCCATCAAAATTGCCAGGGCTATTTCTTTCACGCTCCCGTCCGAGATGAGGGGGAGAATTTCCTCGGGGCGGCAGGAGCGGCGCAGATCGTCGTCGCGCCATAGCATGGCGCACAGCGCGGCCTCCAGGGGGTCGTGGGCGGGCGCCCGTTTTTTCTCTTCCGCTCTCCGCTGTTCTTTGTTTTTTTCGCGCTCACGCCTGCCGCGCCGGAACTGTTCCAATTCCTGCCGGAACTCGTTGGGATAGAGTTCCAGAGCCCCGGCCAACTGGGGGATGTAGGGGGCCACCGCCGTCGGCTGAAGCTGCGCCAGCCCCTCGAACAGGGACGCGACCCCTTTCCGCCGCGCCGCCGGGTCCGCTAGGGACGACCTAACCGCGTGGAGGTGCTGAAGCACCAAGGGGCGCGCCCGTTCGATAGCCTCGTCAAAAAGCTCCTTCCCCCCCTCGGAGGACAGCAGCTCATCGGGATCTTTACCGGAAGGCAGGGAGATCACGTGAACGTCGAGCCCCAGATTTTGGAGGAGGTACATCCCGCGCAGGGTGGCCTCTTGACCTGCCATGTCGCTGTCATAGCAGATATAACAGCGGTCGGAGAAGCGCTTCAGCAGTTTTGCCTGCTCCTCGGTGAGGGACGTGCCCAGGGAGGCCACGGCTTCGGAGTAACCGTGGAGATGAAGGCGAAGGACGTCCATGTAGCCCTCCACCAGGATCGCGCGCTTCTTTTCTTTGACAGCGTTTTTGGCGGCGTGCAGCAGGTAGAGGTTGCGCCGCTTGCTGTAGAGCGCCCCTTCGGGACTGTTGACGTACTTTGCCCCTTCGCCGTCCACGATACGGCCGCCGAAGGCGATAAGCCGCCCCATTACGTCGCGGATGGGAAAGATCACCCGCCCCCGGAAGCGGTCGTAAAAACCGCCCCTTTGTCCTTCCAGGACGAGTCCGGCGTCTAGGGCCTCCTGGGTCGTCACCCGCTCGCTTTGGAGCGCCCGCCACAACGAGTCCCACCCGCTGCCGCTCCACCCCAGCTCGAAGCGGGACGCCATCCTCGCGGTTATCCCGCGGCGCCCCAAGTAGGCCCTGGCAGCCTCCCCCTCCGGTGCGGCCAAGAGCGAGCGGTAAAACCTTTCCGCCATCTCCATGACCTCGTGCAGGCTGCCGGAAACGCGCCTCTTGCCCCCTTCTGGGCGCGTTAGCTCTATCCCCGCCCGCTCCGCGAGAACCTCCAGCGCCTGGAGGAAGTCCAGCCCCTCTGTCTCCATGACGAAGGTAAAGATATCCCCGCCTTTACCGCACCCAAAGCAGTGGTAGTTTTGCCGGTCCGGGTAGACGCGAAAGGAGGGGGTTTTCTCGTCGTGGAAAGGGCATAGGCCCATGTAGCCCTGACCCGACCCGTGGAGGCGCACCTTGTCCCCCACCACCTCCAGGATGTCCAGTCGATCTTTGATTTTCTGTACATCGTCGCTTTGTGAACCCCGTGGGCTGTTTGGCATATCCCTCACCACGGGGCGAAAGACCCTCCAGCCGGCAGAACGGTCACGGGAACTCCCGTTTCCGCCTCTACGTCTTTTTTGAACCCTTCGGGATTTTGGTCGATGATCGGCCAGGTGTTATAGTGCATGGGAACGACCCGTTTCGGCTTGATGAGCCCCACGGCGCGGCGTGCGTCCCGAGGTCCCATGGTGAAACGGTCGCCTATGGGAAGCAGGGCCACGTCCACGGACTCGTCCGCCAGAAGCGCCATGTCCATAATCAGGCCCGTGTCCCCAGCGTGATAAATTTTTTTGCCCGCTACCTCGATGAGAAAGCCGCAGGCCAGGCCCCCAGGAACCGCACTGCCGTGAGCGGCGGCGGTGAACTTCACCCCGCCGAAGGCCGCACGGATGAAACCCCCGATCTGCCCCACCTCTACCGTGACCTCCTTTGGAAAGCGCCCCGCTGTCTCCACCGTGGCGTAGACCGTGGCCTTACACCGGCTCGCTATGGAGGCCGCGTCCCCAAAGTGGTCGTCGTGTCCGTGGGTGACGAAAACGTGGGTAGCGCTCACCTCCTCGGCCTTTGCGGCCCCAGCGGGGTTCCCGTCCAGGAACGGGTCCACCAAAAGCGCGTATTCCCCCGACGTTATCAGGAAACACGCATGTCCCAAGTACTTGATGTTCACACCAATCTCCCCTTTCTTTACCTCTATTTTCTTGCCTCGGTCCTCTATCCGTCAACCTCAAAGCGGTCTAGGGTTTCCTTCAGCTCCCCGATAGTGGAGGCCGTTTTGTCGGAGAGGGTCTTGATGTTTTCGATGGTGCCCACCTGAGAGGTCATGGACTCGCCCACAGATTCGACGCTCCGTTTGTTTTCCAGTCCGATTTCCCGGATGTCCCGTATACTTTCGCGCATCCTTTCGCTCACCGAGGAAACCGTGTTCAAAGAGTCGCTGACGTTGCCGAAAACCCCGTTGATGGCCTCGATCTCCGAGGCGATGCCCGCAAAGGTGTCCCGCATGGCCTCCGCGGAGGCGTTCTGCTCCTCCGCTATCCGCACGACCTCCGTCACGGCCTGGACGCTGTCCGCGCTGCTCTGCCCTATGGAGGCAATGATCTTCTCAATTTTGAAGGCGGAGTTCGCGGACTGCTCCGCCAGGCTCTTCACGGCAGCGGCCACCACGGCGAAGCCCTTGCCGTGCTCCCCGGCGCTTGCCGCCTCTATCGAGGCATTCAACGACAAAAGCTGAGTCTGCTTCGCCACGGTCTTTATCTCGTCAATAATGTTAGTAATGTCGGCTATCTGCGCGTTCAACTCGCGAATGTCGTCGGCGGTCTTCCTGTTCTTCTCTATTCCCGCGTGGTTTTTCTCGGTCAAATCGGTTATTTTCGTCTCCCCGTTTTCCTTGTTTCCCATGATCCGCTCTACCGCCTGAGCCGCCTCCGATATTTGGGAAGAAAGATACTCGCAGTCCCGCAAAAGCTGCTCTGATATCTCTTCGCAGTCGTCCACGCCTCGCGCCTGGGACGCTATGTTCTCCGAGAGGTTTTTCACGCGCTCCGACACGCTCTTAACGCCGCCGTGGGAGGCGTCCACGTTCATCAGCACCTGGGAGGAACTGTGCGTCACCACGTCGGCGGCGTTCTTCGCCTCAACCACGGTGTCCATGACCTCTGCGACGAAGGCGTTGAAGCGCTCCGCCACGCGGCCGATTTCGTCGCCGCCGCGAACTGCCAGCCGCCGCGTCAGGTCCCCGCTGCCGTCTGAAATGTTCTCCATCACGTCGGAAAGTTCTTTCAGGGGTTTCAGCATTCCGAAGCGGATGAAAAACATGTAAAACAAGATGGTCAGCACTATGAGTCCGCCGGACACCCAGGCAACCGTCATCATGCCCTTGGCGTAAGATTTTTCGAACTCCGTGAACCGAGCCTTGACGAAAGCCGTGTTTTCCAGGTAACTCGCCGGATCCACGTTCATGCAAAGGATATAGGCCGTGCCGCTGAACCGTTCAATGGGTTTGCAGTACGTTATCGTCTTTTTGTCCGCTGCCCACTTGAAAAGGGACGCGCTGCCCGCCGCTGTGTCCAATATCTCCCTGCCGCGAATGACCTCGCCGGCCTTGAAGGGCGCCACGGGCGGCCTTTCAGGCTTGGCGTTCGAGGTCAGCACCAGGCCCGTGGGCTCAATGAGGTTGATGAAGTTGAGTTGAGGGTTGTCCCGTATCTGGTCTTGCAGCATCTTGCCGGCGCTGCTCGACGCCTCGAGCGCCGTTTCCAGCACCCCGGTCACGTTCCCTTGCGAGTCGATCCTGGGTATTGCCATGAACTTGAATATTTCGCCCGTTTCTTCCTTGATCTTTATCGGAGAAGGCAGCTCCTTGGCCCCTCCGCTCACCAGCATTCGATAACCGTCCCAGATGCCGAAAAGCGATATGCCTATCGCGGCCTTTTCCGTGGACTGAATGAAGACCCCGTCTATGTCCGTGATGTACAGGTCATCCATGCTGGTTTTTTTCGCCAAAAGCTGCAGGTCTCGGTCGCTCACGTCACCTGGCGTGACCATAATTTGCAGTGCAATGGCCGCGTTCAGCATCCGTTTGTCGAGTTCGTCCTCCATGTTCATGAGATAGCTGCTGATGTCCTCGCCAAGCGCCTTGATTTGACGCTCAATCAGCTTTGCGTCGTTCTCGCTCAGCTGCGCAAGGGTCGCTTCCACCCTGCGCCGGATGTCTCCCGTCACCGACAGGTAGGACGAAACAAACAGCGCCAGCGCTGTAACCACCATCCCAATGGACAAAAGAGCGGACTTTCGCGAAATCGTCATCACGAGATCACCTCTCAATATGTGAGTAGGGCCGACGCGGCCATGCCCGCCACGACGGCAGCGAAGAGGCTCTTGGTCTTCCATGCCACAAGGAACGTGGGAATCGCCGCCAGAACACGGGGATTCAACAGCATCGGGGCGGCGGTTCGGTCAAGCAGGAGTTCCGGCGTCAACAGCGCCGCCAGAATGGCCGGGGCCACCAGCGAGAGCCACCTCTCGGCGAGCTTCGGTATCTTCCGGCCCGGCAGCAGCAAAAGCGGTGCCACGCGCGGCAGAAAGGTCACGAGGGTCATGCCCGCGATGACCAGCCAAAGGTCCTTCATGCTTCCGCCTCCCCGGTGACGCTTATGACGGTCCCGACGGTGGCGCCCGCCAGGGCTCCCAGGAACGCGGCCCAGCTCCCCGCGCCGAGAAGGGAGAGAATGACCGACGCCGCGCCCCCGGTAAGGGCGGCGGTGACGGCGGGTTTATCCCGGCATGAGGGCAGAAGCAAGCCCACGAACATCGCGGGCAGGGCGAAGTCCAAACCCCAGGCCTTGGGGTTCTCGATCAGGACTCCCAGGCGGTGCCCCACCGCGCTGCTCATAACCCAGACCACGTACCCGATGGAGTTGAGGGTGATGGCGGCCGTCGGGTCCAGGTCTCCTTGGGCGAAGTAAAGGGAGTGCAGGGCGAAGGATTCGTCCGTAAGCATCCCTCCCAGGGCTAAGCGCTGCCATATCTTCCACTTGGCCAAGCGTGGAGCGATGGCGGCGGACATCAAAAAATGCCGGAAGTTGACCACAAAGGCCGTGCCGATGATGACCAACACCCCACTCCCGCTGTGCAGCATGGAAACTGCCACGAACTGGGACGCCCCAGCGAAGACAAAAAGCGACAAGCCCAGCGTCGGCCCTATTTCGATCCCCGTCTGTTGGGCTAAAAGCCCGTAGGCCATGCCCACGGGGGCGTACCCCAGCAAGATCGGCGGCGACCGCCTCACGCCTCTCCGAAATGACGAATTCATCGCTCAATTCCTCCTAATTCAAGAGTCTGGAGTCCCGCCCCAAGGTTTTGCAGCAGTTCGTCCAGGTCCGTCGCAGAGCCCGCGCGCCGGCGCAGTTCTCCTGAACCGCGCATACCCTTCAGCGCTCCCGCTGTCAGCCGTTTGAGCAGCGCCGCGGCCAATCGGGGACCGTGAAACTGACGGGACCGCTCCCCCAAGTGCTTCAGCCGATCGAGCCTCTGTTCCAGCGTCGGCTCCGTCAGCTCCGGGGGAACTGGATAACTCAACGCCGAGAGCGCCCGCGGAAACAGGTACGGGTCCGCCAAAGCGCCTCTGGCGAGCATCACTCCGACGCAACCCACGCCCAAGTATTCTTTTATGTCCTCCACCGTGCAGACGTCGCCGCTAGCGGAGATTTTTCCGGGAAAACGCGCGGCGGCGGCGGCCACGATCTGACGGTCGGCCCGGCCCTCGTAACGCTGGGCTGGGGTGCGCCCGTGAAGACACACGTTGTCCGCCCCTGCCTCCACGAGCCTCTCGATGAGGCGGAGTGTCTCCGGCATTTCAGGCGTCTTGCGGGTCTTCACCCACACGGGGAGCCCTAGGCGCTTCACGGCGCGGGTCATATCAAAGGCGGTTTTTGGAGTGCTCATCAGGGCCGCTCCCGCGCCGTGCTTCATCACCTTCGGCATCGGGCAGGCCATGTTGATCCCCAGGGCGGCGAAAGAGCAGGAACCTGCCGCCTCCAGGGCCGCCTGGGCCCCATACGCCATCTTGTTCGCGTCGCCGGCAAAAAGCTGCAAAACCACGGGAACCTCGGGACTCCTGAAAAAGCCCGAAAAATACTCGTCCTCAGGGGGGAATTTCAACATGTCCTGGGTCTTGCGGTTGCCCGCCAGCAGTCCCGCGCAGCTCACCATTTCCGTGTGAGTCAGGCCCGCTCCCAGGCGCGAGAAAAACTCCCGAACCGGAGCCGTCGTCACCCCCGCCAGCGGCGCGAGCCACAAGGGATTGGCCAGAGTCAAACCCCCTGTCGTCATGGAGCCAAGGGGCAGTTCAGGTTGATGGCACATTTATGTGCGTTGAGATCGAACGCGTTCATGGATGAGACGCAGCCCGTCCAGGGTCAGCCAAGGGTCCACATGGTCGATGGTGCGCGCCAGCCCCGCCATCAACTCCGCATGGCCGCCCGTGGCGACCACCTTTGCGCGGACGCCCAGCTCATCGCGGATTTTCTCGACCAGGCGGTCCGTCAGACCCGCGCTGCCATGGAGGATGCCGGATTGGGTAGACTCGTTGGTGCTGCGGCCGATCACGGAGGGGGGCAGTTCCAGCCCCACCTGGGGCATTTTGGCCGCGCGGCTGAAGAGCGCCTGAACGCCCGTGACCAGGCCGGGGGCGATAACGCCGCCCAGATACGCGCCGTCCGATGAGACCACATCCAGGGTGATCGCCGTGCCGTAGTCCACGACGATGAGGGGAGCACCGTACTTGTGGCGTCCCCCTACCGCGTTGACGATCCGGTCTGCCCCTACCTCCCGGGGTGCGGCGTAGCGGATCTCCATGCCGATGTCGGTGAAGGCGTCCACGGTCAGGCACTCGACGCCCAGGTAGGTCTTGACCGCCTCGCGGATGGGGGTGTCCAGGGGCGGCACCACGCTCGACAGTATCGCGCTGTCGATGAGCGGCCTCACCGGCAGCGTCGAAAAAAGCGTCAAGAAGTACACTCCGAATTCGTCTGAGGTGTGCAAGATAGAAGACAGCCGCCAGTGAGCGATTATGTTCTCCCCATCAAAAACGCCGACCACCGTGGTCGTGTTCCCCGCGTCTATCACCAAAAGCACGGTAAAAAATTCCTCCTTATTTAAACGCGCCCTTCAGAACGTCCACTCGAAGTCAGGAAGGCCCTCGGATACAATTCTTTTTTTCACGTCGTCCATGATGAATCGCAGGGCTTTTTCGTCCTTGCCCTCGCAGCGCGTGGTGATGACAGGCTGCGTGTTGGAGGCGCGGACGAGGCCCCAGCCGTCAGGGTAGAGGATACGTACGCCGTCCAACGTCAGGCCCTGGTACTCCTTCAGCGCCTTGTCGCGGACGCGGTCGATCACCGCGAATTTCTCGGCGTCGGGACAGGCAACCCTAGCCTCCTCCGTGGCAGGGTAGAGGGGAATGCGGGCCGTCAGCTGGGAGAGGGCTCCGTCGGTGTTGGAGAGTATCCGCAGGAGCCGCCCGGCGGCGTAGAAGGAGTCGTCGAAACCGTAGTACTCGTCCGCGAAGAACATGTGGCCGGAGAGTTCCCCGGCGAAAAGCGCGTTGATTTCCCTCATCTTCGCCTTAATGACGGAGTGCCCCGACTTCCACCAGACGACCTTGCCGCCCAGCCGCTCCACCTCCTCGGGCAGGGCCATGCTACACTTGGGCTCGACGATGGCCTCCGCGCCGGGGTGTTTTTTCAGAATTTCCGCCCAGTAGAGCCCCATGAGCCGGTCGCCGAAAATCACCTCACCCCGCTCGTCCACCACGCCCAGCCGGTCGGCGTCGCCGTCGAAGCCGAACCCTGCGTCTGCCCCCACCTCTTGCACCTTTTCGATCAAGACCGCCAGGTTCTCCCGCTTCTGCGGGTCGGGATGGTGATTGGGAAAGCGGCCGTCGGGCTCCGCGAAGAGAGACACGCACTCGCAGCCCACGGCGGAGAGGAAACGGTGGATTGCCTCGCCCGCCGTGCCGTTCCCGCTGTCGCACACCACCTTGAGCTTCCTGGGGCCCAGTTTGATTTTTGAGGCCAGCATCGAAACGTAAGCGTCGGAAACGTGCTCCCGCGCCACCGCCGCAGGCTTGTCCGCCGCCGCGAACTTTCCTTTCTCAGCGATCCTCCGTATCTCCTGAACCTCGTCACCCCATATCGTGGTCTTTCCGAAAGCGAGCTTCAGACCATTCATGTTGGAGGGGTTGTGGCTGCCCGTGACCATGATCGCGCCGTCCAGACTCAGGTGGTGCAGGCTCCAGTAAAGCATAGGCGTCGTGACGATGCCTATGTCAGCCACGCCGACGCCCGTCGAGGTCACGCCCTCGGCGGCCGCGCGGCATATGCGCCCCGTGGAGAGCCTCACGTCGCCGCCCAGGGCAATTTTTTTCACGCCCCGCTCCAGCAGCCACGTTCCGTAGCTCCTCCCGATAGTCCGAACGACCTCGTCCGTCAGCTCGGAATCGGCCTCGCCCCGTATGTCGTACTCCCTGAAAATATTCGGTGATAGGGTCATGGTCATTGCCTCCTATTTTTTCAGTGCTTCTTTAATGACCTCCATGCCGCGCAAGAGCAGCTCCTCGTTCGCCTGACTGCCCATATGCCCGACGCGGAACACCTTGCCCGCCAGGGGGCCGTAGTTTCCTCCCACGGCCAAGCCGCGCGTCCTCAGCGCCGCGTCGAACGCTTCCCACGTCCAGCCGTCGGGGACGTGGAAGGCGCTGACCGTGGGGGAGCAGATGGCCTCGCTCACGGGGAAGAGCCTCAGGCCCATCCCGCGCGCCAGCTCGCGGCAGAGCGCCGCCGTCCGGGAGTGCCGGGCGAAGGTGTTGTCCATGCCCTCCTCCATGATAGCTGACAGGGAGAGGTTAAGGGCGGTCATGCTATGCCAGTCGTGGGTGTAGGGCATGCAGACCTTTGCGGGAACGTCGATCCACGGCAGACAGGCGTCGTAGCCCGCGTAATTCACCCTTTTCATCGAGTCCCAGGCGCGGGCGCTGATCGTGGAGATCGAAAGGGAGGGCGGAAGGGAAAGCGCCTTCTGACTGCCCAAAAGCCCGATGTCGATGTGGTTGGCGTCCGCGTCCACCGGCGCCCCGCCGCCGCTCGAAACGAAGTCCACCAAAAACAGGGCGCCTACCTCCAGCGCGATTTCTCCCAGGTCTTTCAGGGGCGTGAGAGTTCCACTGGGCGTCTCGCAGTGAACGGCGGTGATGACGTGGGGACGGAAACTCAGGGCGGCCTCGCGGACCCTCTGCGGGTCGGGGAGGGAATCGTACTCCGCCGCCGCCGTCTCGGCTTTGATGCCAAGGGCTCTGGCCATATCGGCAAACCCCTCCCCGAAAAGCCCCGACGCCACGGCGAGCAGCCTGTCGCCCGGCGCGAGGGCGCTTTTAACGCTTCCCCATAAAATGGACATGGCCTCACCGGAGGTGATAACGACGCTTTCCTTCGTTCCCAGGAGCTTTTGTACCAAAGCCTGGTTCCTCGCGTAAAGGTCGAAGAAGTCCGCCTCCAAGTCGCTGCTGCCGAAGTCCGTCAGCCACGCCTGCGCGTATTTTTTCGGCACGGAGACGGGTCCGGGGACGAGCCCGATAGGATATTCCCTCATAAGTATTCCTCCAATATGGTGATCAATTCTCGTGCGAAGCTTAACAGTTCCTCACGGGAGAGGTTTTTGGTTTCCAGTGTCAAGGTCCTGTCTTTGCCGAGAGCCACGGCCAAGGCCTGTCCCGTTGCCTCTTCATTTTCCAGTATCGCATGCTTTCCCGCGATGTTCAAGACCTCGTAGGCCGGAGGAGGTCCCAAGGGCCCGTTGGCTGGTCCTTGAGGTACTCCGTTCTCTGGAACGAAAAACGTTCCTGGACCCGGTCCCTCCATTAGGTTGGCCTCGACGCTGGCCAAGGGTGCGGCACGGGTGTAGACGCGGTTTTTCCAGGTTCCCACGTTTTCATTGTTCTGGGTGAGCGTGAACTCCGTGACGCGCGGAGGCGTCCCTCGCCACTCGCCCACCTTCGCGGGCAGGTCTGCCGCGTGGGCGCTGCCCGCCAGCAGACCTGCCAGAAATGCGGCCGCCAACCCCCTCCGATAGGTCATCTTTCCCTCAAAACTCCAAAGTTTCATCATCGTCAGGGATGAACAGATTTCCGGAGTAATATTGACGCCCTTCCGCCGAATATAGCTCCTTCCGGCGGGGGAAGCTCTTATCCTCGCTGTGATAGAGGATCAGATTGGGGATGTTCAGGGACTCGGCCAGCTCGCAGGCGTCCTTGACCGTGCTGTGAGATTTTTCATAGGGTTTGAAGCGGTCGGCCTGTGAATGAAGACAAAAGGCCTCGTGCATCAGCAGGCCGCATTTGTCCAGGTAGGGCCTCTCCCGTTCCTCGTTGTAAGGTTCATCGCCCAGGCACGTGACTTTCAGCCCTTGATTCGTCGAAAGCGAAAAGCCGAACTGTTTCGCCTTCGTCGAGCCGATATCGAAAAATTTTATGGGCCGCTTGTCGATCGTGTACTCACCGCCGTCCTCAACGCGGTGAAAAAGTATCCTCCCGCCGAAGTACTTCAGCTCTTTCTTGTTCAGCGTCATTTCCGACATGGTCATGAGGGTGTCGGCCAAGTCCCCGTGGCAGTAGACGTTGAAGCTGCCCTCGTACTCGTCCTTCTCCATTTTCTGGCCCGCCACGCGCAGCATCCAGAAGACGCCCAGCAGATGATCCATGTGCTTGTGCGTGACGAACAGGTGATGAACCTCCTCGGCGGGAACGCCATAGCCCTCCAGCTTTCTCAGTATCTGATTGCCGCCGCCGCCGTCGACCATCAGTCGGAAGCCCTCCTCCTCCATCATGAAACAGGTGTTGTAGTATTTCAAAGAAAGCGCGTTGCCGGTTCCAAACATGTGTATTTTCATGGAAACCTCCTGCCCCATAGCGGGGTCATGCTTTGTCGCTCAATAAATACTCCCTTGCGTACCGCTTCGGCGAAGTGCCCGTCAACGCCCCAAAGGTGCGTATGAAATGCGCATTACTGTGGAATCCAACTCGCTCCGCCACTTCCTGAACGTGGAGGCCCTGTCGCAGCAATTCCCGTGCTTTCAGTACTCGGCAGTGAATGATGTACTCCGTGACGCTGAATCCCGTGGCAGACTTGAAAATGCGGCACATATGGTACTTGCTGACGAAAATTTGCGAGGCCAGCCGATCGAGAGACAGGGACTCGGCGATGTTAGCCGGGATGTAGCGGATCAGCGGCGCGATCCTCGCGAAGTCGGAGTTTGCGTTTCTTCCCCTGCCTGTTTCGGCGTTTTCGGAGCCGGCGTCTTCGAACAGCGGAAACAAGGTGGTGAGGAAGTCCAAAAGCTGCGCTGACCTGCGAATGTCACCACAAAAGGACTTTCCGAAGGGCTTTTCCAGCCGCTGGAACATCTCGGTCAGGGCGTCGATCTGACACTCGGTCAACTGCCTGTTCCGACCCGCCACTTTGCGCGTGAAGGCCACGAGGTCGCTCTGGGGGGTGGAGAACTCCTGCAAGGTCTCCGGGGAGATGTGCAGCACGTATCGCTTGTAGGGGCTTTCCGCCACGCTTTTGTGCAAGGTCGCTTCCCTTAACAAAAACAGCGCCCCCCTTTGCAGGGGGTACAACTCATTTTCGATGAAAAAATCGCCGCTAGACGAAAGCGACAACAACACCTCCACGTCCTCGTGAAAGTGCAGACGATGCATCTGCCAGGTGTCGTCTGAGTTGAAGCGGAGTTCATACTTGGGCCGCAGCACCCTCCGTCCCTCCCTGGTGAAGCCTTGAGGAAGCCACAAAGATTTTGAAGGCTCACTTAGCAAGATACGTAAACATGTTACCAAATCATAGACGAAATTGCACTTTTTTTGTTGTGATCTTTACGGGGGCATCCGCGTCTCATGCCCGCGGCATGGAGGCGAAGATGTTCTCTTCGCGGTTGAGTTTGCGGAAGGATTCTAGAACATCATTAAAATAATTAAATCCGACTCGGAAGGTTTAAGGAAACACTGATTAACTTCCAAAAAGGTGAGTATCATCACTCAAGATGAAGTTATCAAGATTCTTAAAAAAGCCGGTTGGGTCGAGACCAGCAGGGGAAAGGTAAGTCACAAGATTTTCACCGATCCAGAAACAAAGCGGGTTACAACTGTACCAAAAGATAAAAAAGACCTTTCTAAAGGGACTTTAGGCGCGATATGAAACCAGACAGGAATCAACGAAATAAGATAGGAGGGCGGGACAATTCGCCCCTCATCTCAGCAAAGGAGAGAAAAAGGATGTCCCAAAAAGAATTTTTGAATAATCTGAAAGTACATCATGGTGGAATAGTACAAGAATGGCTCAGGAAACGTGAAGGTGTGATAAGGGTGTATTATCTGCCGTCTTATTCTCCAGAGCGTAATCCGGATGAATATTTTAATGGAAATATGAAGCGCGAGTTAGAAAAGAGAGGAAACGCGAAAATGAAGAAGGAATTTAAGTCAAAGGTTCGAGCCTCAGCGATGAAAATTCAAGCAGACAAGTCTCAGATCAAGCGTTTCTTTGCAGTGGACTTTGTGGCCTATGCCGCTACTTAAACGCAAGATTTTATTGTAGGATTAATAACATTCAGTGTTTCGGCACAAATATCGCTGTTTTCCATTCGAATGTCCATTTTTATCCACGTTTTCACTTCCACAAAAGGAACATGTTAAAGCAACTAAAACCATAACTTGTCCTCGCTTTAGTTTTTATTTCTTTCTCAGCAAATTATGACAATAAGTTTAGAACTTTAGCTGTGGGAGTATATCAAAAGCAAAAAATACACCGAGTAGAAGTTGACATTTCCAAATCGAAACGGGTAAAATGATTTTTATTAGCGAAACAGTACATCAAAGTCGCGAACCCTAAAAATCCTATTTGTTCAGTGTCTATATTAAAGAAAAGTGAGGCGACTCAGATGATCAACACGAGTAAACGGTGTGCCACCCGGCCGGCTTCGGGTATCCGGGCGATGCGGGACATGGCGGCGGCTTACGAGAACGTGCTCCACCTGGGAATCGGCGAGCCGGACTTCAGCATCGGCAAATCAGTTGCCGAGGCGATGAAAAAGGCCATTGACAGGGGACAAACGAAGTACGCCCCCACGTCGGGGGTTCCAGAACTGCGTTCCGCTGTGGCGGCCAAGCTGAAGCGGGAAAACGGAATCGACTGTGAACCCGCCTCCATCCTGATCACCAACGGGGCCAGTGAGGCCATTATGGCGGCGATACTTGGCGCCACGGACGCCGGGGACGAGATACTTCTGCCCGACCCCTCCTGGCCCAACTACACGGGGCAGGCGCACATGGCGGGTTGTAAATCCGTGTTTTATCCGCTGCTGGAAAAAGACAAATTCCACGCGCGGGCAGAGCAAATTGAGAAAAAAATCACGCCTCAGACGAAAATGCTGCTTCTCAATTCTCCCTCCAACCCAACGGGAGGAGTGACGAGCAGAGATGAACTTCTGGAGATAGCGGAGCTGGTCAAAAAACACAACCTGGCGGTCATCTCCGACGAACCTTATGAAAAGCTGCTCTATGACGGGGCAGAGCACGTCAGCATCGGTTCCCTGCCAGAGATGCAGGACTACGTGTTCACCGCCAACACCTTTTCGAAGACCTACGCAATGACGGGCCTGCGCGTGGGTTATCTCCAGGGCCCCTCACGGGTGATGCCCGCCGTCATCAAACTTCTAGAAGGCATGTCCTCCTGCGTCAACGCCCCGGCTCAGTGGGCCGCGGTGGAGGCCCTGAACGGCTCTCAGGACTACGTGAAGGAAATGGTAGAACAGTACACCCGCCGCCGGAAGCTCCTCTTGGATGGGCTCAACGCCCTGCCGGGCGTGACCTGCCTCGCGCCAGAGGGGGCCTTTTATGTCTTCCCCAACATCTCTAAGCTGGGAAAATCCTATGACGTGGCGGTGGACTGGTTGAAACGGGCTCAGGTAAACACGGTTCCGGGACACTTTTTCGGCGAGGCCGGGGAAGGTTTCATCCGCTTATGTTTCGCCGTCAGCGAGGCTGCGATAAAGGAGGCCCTGGAGCGCCTGAACCGCGTCTTGGAAGAACTTCCCGCCCGGTAAAGAGGCGCAACTTGCGCGGAAACGTTTTTCATATTGAGGCGGAGGCGCGGGGCGAAGGGGAATTTCTTCAAACGCTCTGGGCGGGGCGGGACGTCAGAGTCGAGCGTATCGTCTCGTCAGGGCAGGTCTCGCCGCCGGGGTTCTGGTACGATCAGGACGAGGACGAGTGGGCGGCACTCCTCCAAGGCCGCGCCGAACTGGAGTACGAAGACGGAAGCCAGGCGTCCCTCACCAGGGGAGACTGGCTTTTGATCCCTGCGGGGCGGCGTCATCGCGTGACTTTTACCTCAAAAGAACCCCTGTGCGTGTGGCTGGCGGTTTTCGCGCGTCAATAATGAAGGGACGCACTGAAATCCTACAAGGAGGAATTTTCCAAATGAAAAAGAACAAGGGAGTATCTTTGGGGCGGTTTTCTCTGCGAGCGGCGGCGGTTTGCCTTACCGTTCTGCTGATATTGCCAGGAACGGCGTCCGCGGTCGTCAAGGACGGCAGGATCGAGGACGTGGTGGGATTTCGCTTTCAGAACGTGGTCTACAACTGGGACAACATCTTCATCGATATTGTGAACATGACGGACCGAAACGTGTCTTTCGGCGGAACAATGACCTTCGTTGACAGGAACGGCTATCCCGTGGCGAGGGTTCACCTGCTCCCGAAGAAAGTCGTTCGCAAGAGCGTGGAGCGCTACACGGGCTACTGTCTGGAGGGTACCGGCGAAACGGCACGCCGGGCTGTACGGGTCATTTGGGACTCCAGCTCCCGGTGAGCGCCTTGAAACGCCTGCTGCTCACCGTACTTTTGTGCACCCTCTTTCCCGTCTCCGCCTGGGCGAACGACAGCGCGGAGGCTTTTATGTCCGTGACCTTCGGCCTTTCCGCCGCTCGCGCCCAGAAGCGCATGGAACAAAGCGGCGCAACGGCCTCCGGCTACGTCCGCGAGGGGCAGCTCTCAATGAAGGGCTCCTTCGAGTACCGGCCGGCTATCTTCGGCTTCAGGTTCCATGCGAAAAAAGGACTGAACCACAAAGCGGTCTACATCGCCAGTACGGGCAATCCTCAGGAAGACCGGGCTCTTTACGACGCCTTCCGGGAGGCCTGCAACATCCAGTTCGGCGTTGTGGAGGAGCGCGCGGCTCCCGACCCGCGGGACAAAAAGGGTGGTCTAGTCCTGCGAAGCACCTGGAAGCCCAACAAGGACACGGTCATCTCCCTCTCCTACAACCCTGCCCTCACCAACCGCGTTCCCAACGACTCCCCTGCCAGCCGTCCCATTCACCTCATCTACAACTACACCAAGTGGACAACCCAATAGACCTCTTCGGGAATTAAAATAATGTTTAAATGTGCCGATATATAAGATATGGGTGCAAAATATGACGAGATAATGAAGAAGACAGACGATATACAGTTTCGCAGACTGTATGGGTACACGAAGACGGCGATGAAGGTGACGGCCGGTATTTTGCGCAAGGCATACGCAGCAAAACACAGACGGCGCGGGAGGCACGCCAAACTGGACGCTGCGGACATGCTTTTACTGGCGTGTAAATATTGGCGGGAATATGTCACGTTCCTATCCCTCGCGGCCGGGTTCGGAGCAGCGGAAAGTACCGCTCATGATATAACGGTTTGGGTTGAAAATGTTTTGATAAAAAGCGGCAGATTCGGACTGCCGGG
>JAITGX010000007.1 GCA_031280275.1 Synergistaceae bacterium | reverse complement strand
ACGAGGTCATGGCCCTGCCCTACCACGTCTACGTCCTCGCCACGGCTGGAACCAATATCCAAGAGACCCGCCCCTTGCAGTACGGGGCGATCCTAGTGCTCGTCGGCCTTGTGCTGGGGCTCAGCTCCGTGGGCGTTTGGATGCGCGTTCAGCTGAGTGAGAAGCATCGGTAGTTAACTCACTCTGGCGTCAGCGGGTAAGATAGTTGATGAACCAAACGATGTTCGGGATCCCGACCAGGTCGATGAGCACGGCTCCGCAAAGGGGCACGATCAGGAACGCTTTGTAAGAAACCACTCCGCAACGCGCGCAGACCGCGTTCATGTTGGACACGGCGTTAGGTGTCGCTCCGAGTCCGTGTCCCAGAAACCCAGAACATATCACCGCCGCGTCGTAATCCCTGCCCAGAAGCGGGAACAGAATAAAAACCGCGATAAGCGCGATCACCACCGTCTGAAGCAGCAAAATCACGATCAGCGGAACCGCCAAATCGTAAAGATCCCAAATGCGCAGGCTCATCATCGCCATGGTGAGGAAAATTCCAATCGAGACGTCCGCGATCATATCCACCGCTTTCGCGTGAATCTTTACCAGCTTCACCACGTCGTTCAGGTTGCGGAAGACCACCGCGGCGAACATCGCTCCCACGTAGCCAGGCAGGGAAAAAGTCGCCCACTCCCAGACGTTCTTCGCTTGGGAGTTGACCCAATTGGAAACCACGCTGCCCAGCGCCATGAACACCAGCACCAGCGTCAGCATTCGAAACAGGTCGAAGCTGTCACTCAAAACCTGTGCCGCGTCGCGCTTTTCCTTGTAAATTTCGTCCTGGGAGGCCGCCAATTCCAGCTTGTTGCGATTAATAAGCCATCCGGCCACAGGTCCGCCTAGAAGCCCTCCCGCGATGAGCCCATAGGTCGCCGACGCGATGGCCACCGCCTGGGCCCCCTTGACCCCAAGCCCCTCGGCCGTGGGGCCAAAGGCGGCCGCCGCGCCGTGTCCGCCCTCCAGTGAGACGGCCCCCGCCATGACCCCTAAAACGGGATGAATGCCCAGTACCTTTGCCAGTATCGCGCCGAAGCTGTTTTGAAAGGCCGCCAGCGCCCAGCAAGCAGCGAGGTAAACGAGCAGCGCCCAACCTCCGCGCTTCAGTAACGACAGGCTGCCGCCGATGCCGACTGTCGTGAAGAACGCCAGCATCATCGGCGTTTGCAGCGCCGTCGCGAAGGTGATGGAGGCCCCGCCGTGATGGTGCATGGCCAGTGAAGCCAGGGCCATTATCAACCCGCCTATCACCGCCGCCGGTATGCAGAACCGCGTCAAAAACGAAATGTGACGCCGCAAAAGGACCCCCACGACGAACAAAATCGAAGCTAACGCGGTGGTAAAAAGAGGGTCCAAACTCACCTTGAACACGCCGCCAACCGTTTCCCAGCTCACTCGAAAAAACCTCCTTAAAAAACTTGGAGCGCCGCTCCCTGGTCTTATGTCCGATTTTCAAGTCTATTATAGCGGTCGAAAAAGGAAATTAAAGAGCGGCGAGTGAAGTTCAACCAGTGACGTCTCCTCCCTTCTACTCAATATTAATTGGAATCGCGCGGTTCTCCTTGCGTTCTTTTTCGATAGAGATGGTGAGGATACCGTCCTCCAGCCGGGCCTTGATGCCATCGGGCCGGGCCTCACCCAGGTGGATATTCCTCGCCATAGAGGTGACTCGCCGCTCCCTGTGGATGTAGTTCTTCTTTTCCTCTTCCGCGCTTTCTTCCTTCTTGACGGAGATAGTGAGCACACCGTCGTGGAGTTCCAGCTCAATCTCTTCCTTCTTGACGCCGGACAACTCGGCCTGAATGGTGAAAGCCTCCGGGGTTTCCTCCACATCCAGCTTGAAGGTATCCCGCGCCAGGTTCCGCCGCACCCCCGGCCCATCCGAGAAAAAGTCATCCAGCATGTTGCAGAAATCCTCATACCCCGCCGGCAACGCCATCCTCCTGTTGAACGGAATCAATCCCGCCATAACCAACAACTCCTTTCAAATTCGTTATCATATTAGCACTCATTTTTAATGAGTGCTAATATGATAATTCCAGATCCTTTTTCCGTCAATACGTGAAATTACAGAGTGGAAATTTCATAGGATGCCGAGATAAAAGCAAGAGAGCAGTGGGGACTCGCGCGAAAGCCCGTGCCCCCATCTCGTTTTGTTCAGCATTTGCTCCGGCGTTTACGCCATACGCTCCATGGCTGTAATAGCTTTTGTATCTCTATCTTTTGAAAAGATACTAGACACGCTCTTAAGCAAAGATAGTTTTCTTGAAGAAAGAGCTTCGATTTTTAAGAAATTACGAGTTGGAAAGCAACCGCCCTTGACGCGGGGGCTCCCACCCTCCGTCACCGGCCCTGACTCCGGCCTGCCTCAGTCACCTGCCTCTTTTTCAAGAGACTCAGCTTCCACGGAACTCCCTGTGAATCCGTCAGGACGGGCACCGGCTGAGATGGTTGGTCAGAAGAGCGATTTAACGCGAACTATACCGCCGCAGGCTACGGAGGTCAACGGCACACAGCAGGCCGCCAAGACGGAGGAAACGCCGCAAACCGCGCCGGACAGCGTACATCCCGCGTCGGAGGTCAAGAATCCCGACAGCTTTATAAAGGGTGAACTCTACGCTTTAGGGCGCGGCGTGTACAAATTTGAGCGTGCCTATAAGAATGAGCGCGGACATAGCTTCTACGTCTTCAAGGATACTAAAAGCGGTGTGCGCGAGACCTTCAGCAATGCTCAGCTGAAAGAAGCCGTGGTGAGTGCGCGTAAGCTTGAGCGTAAACAAGAAGCGCTTCAAAGCGATGAGCCAACATTGGAAGAGCTTGAGGGTATAGAGAAAGAGACGGCGGGGCCTCCACAAGTCCCTGAACGCGCGGAGCCACCTAAAGAAACAGTGAATAGTAACATAGTGGAGGAAATGGGAAAAATCGGAGAACCCAAACCGACCTCAGTTTATTCCCTAGTGGGCTGTAAAGCTTAAAACTGTATCAAAAATTACTACCCAAAATCATTCCGAGAACAAGGGGGTAGGATACAGTCGTTTCAACTTAATTCTTGCATCTTCGGCAGTGAACTGCC
>JAITGX010000072.1 GCA_031280275.1 Synergistaceae bacterium | reverse complement strand
GACGACGGCGGTGAGGTGCTGTTTAAGCAGACCCGCATAGGGAAAGATTTGAGTCATTTTACGGTGTACAAATTCAGAACGATGGTGCCGAACGCTGAAAGGAAATTAATTGAATTATTGAAAGATGAGGCAACCAGACGGGAGTATGAAGTTGCCTTTAAGCTGAAAGAAGATCCCCGTATTACTAACGTGGGGCGCTTCTTGAGAAAGAGTAGCTTGGACGAATTACCCCAGTTATTTAACGTGCTCAAGGGAGAAATGAGCCTTATTGGGCCACGCCCATTTGTTCCGCAAGAAATAGAACGCCGTTATGGCAGAGCGGCCCAGCAGGTGTATCGGGTAAAACCAGGTTTGAGCGGCTTGTGGCAAGTAAGTGGTCGTAACAATATCTCAGACTATCAGCAAAGCAGGGACTTGGATTTATATTACATTCACAACTGGTCGCCCTGGCTGGACATTGTTATTTTGTTCCGCACAATGCAGATTTTACTGAATACTGATGGGGCGTATTGACTGCGGAAATATACGCGAAAAATGAAACAAACGAATACCAGAAAGAAAAACAAGACGTGCTATCAGACACATCTTGCATATCCGCATCACTGCTCAACGACTTGAACACTTTTTTGAAAACTTCGTCACGTGACCATTTGCGGAAGCAGCAGTAAACCGTCTGCCATGGGCCGTAGAATATTCGGCAAAGAAGAGTTAAGGAAGCGCTGATTAATGGGGTTCTTAGGGGCCTGAGGCCCCTAAAGAGTTTAAAACACGCCCTGAAAAAAACCTTCCCGCCGTGCATAGAACCCTACATGAACCGCAGGAAGCCGCTCTTTCGCGCGGCGAGCAGTAAGAACAACACCAGCAGGGCCGAAATGAAGCCGAAAAATCCGCCGTAGCAGCCGCCGCTATCATTGCCGCCACTGCTGCTGCCGCTGGTTCTAACGGTCAGGGTCGCTGCATTGGAGGTCGCTGTGTCGGAAGCGTTGCTCGCGGCGCAGCGGAATTGGAAATCCGTTTCATCTCCCCGCGCGGACCGCCACAGCAGACGGGATGTTTTGGAGCCTTCCACCCACTGGCCGTCGTCGACGAGGTTTCGCCATGCGGCCGTATTGGTCTTCAACTGCCATTGGTACGCAGTGGCGTTTGCGGCCGTCACGGTGAAGGTGACGTCCGCGTACGTATTCACGGTCTGGGACTGAGGATGTTCGGTAAAGACCACCGGCACTATGCGTATCGTCATGGCGGCCGCGCTGGAGGTTACGGTGCCAAAAGTGTTGCTTACGACGCAGCGGAATTGATAACCGTTCTCAGTGCCTATTGCTTGCTTCCACAGCAGACGGGACGTTTTTGAGCCTTCTACCCATTGACCGTCGGAGAGGTCTTCCCATACGGCCGTTGCGGCCGTATTGGTCTTCAACACCTGCCATTGGTACGAAGTGGCGTTTGCGGCCGTCACGGTGAAAGTGACGTCCACTCCAGCGTCCACTTCCTGAGACTGAGGATGCGCGCTGATTACCGGCGGCGCGTCGCTCGTCAAAATGAAAATGGTCAAACCCCTTGTGACGTTCAAAGTTCCGCTGGCTGCCTTGAGGGTGAAGTTGAACGTCGCAGCCCTTGTGGGTGTGCCTGAAATGACGTAGGCGCTGGACGAAACGTCTGAGCTGGAGGCCGCGGCCAGCCCATCTGGCAGGACCCCGCTTGAAAGCGACCACGTGACCCCCGGCATGGGCACGGTGAGCGTCCCAATGTACGGCCTGTTCAAAACGCCGTCTGGCAGGTTTCCCTCAAGCGTCAACGTCGTAAAGGCGGCGCCTGCGGTTCCGGAGTTACCAGAGCCTGCAGCGCTCGCGGCAATGCCGCCTATCGTTACGCCGGATGGAGTGTTTTGCCCGTTGAGCGTACTCGACGAGGAATCGTACAGTTTGGCGTTGGGGTCGGTTGTGTCGCTGAAAGAGGTTTTGCCGTTAAGGCCGAAAAGATCGTTGGCTTGTCCTGAGTTGGAACGTGACGTGGATAGATGCGGAGTCCCCCCGTGAGCCTCCTCAACGGCGACGTGAAGGTGAGGGTAGTTGTCTCGGTCATTGCTCCCTTCCATGTCGTCATCCACGTGATAAATAATGACCCCAGGGTTTGGCCATGAACCCCCTCCGCTAGTGAAACCCTGATCGTACCCCACGTTTCCGCGGGCTTGCAGCAAGAAATATTGGTTGGGTTTCGAAGTCGTCAACCTGGCGTACTGGTGCACGCCTGAAAGGGTATATAATCCGCTGGCGCTGTTTTCGGGCGCGAGCAGGCTTTGCAGGTGATACGCGTCCAAGGCCGTGGGTATCGAACCACCGGGTGTGCCGCCCCAGCTTCCGCTCGCCATAAGCGACCACAGCCCCACGCCTTGGACGGTATAGCTTATGTCGTACAAATCGAGAAAACCAAAACCCGAATGGCCCAGTTCATGGGCGATGATACCAATTGTCAGCAATCGGTTAGGGGGCGTGCCCACGGGGCCCGTTTGAAAAGCGCCCTCGGCGAAATAGCGGGATATTTGCACCCCGTCCAAAGTTACCGGCGTCCGCAGCACCCACGCGTGTCCCCAAACCGAGGGGGTACTTGGCCCGCTAAGTCCGGCCGATTCCTCGTATCCATGCACAATAAGCCCTATGGAGAGTTCGCTGGTCTCCAGCGTTCCGTTTCCGTTCGCGTCAAACTGCGCAAAGTTCACAACTGCGTCCGCCGCCTCAAGCGCGGGCCGGACAACGTCCGCTCTGAAGCTGCCCGCTCCGCCGTCGTCGTTATCAAGATTCCCGTCTTTGTGCTGCCCAGGAAGGGTGACGAAAACAATGCCTCGATGCTCTGCCCGCGCCCGCGCCGCTGCTGTCAAAGTTACCTCTGCCGGGGTTATATTCGCGGCGTTGCTTGTGACCGTTTTGTAATAATGGGCGACCGTGCCGAAGGTGTTCTCATCGTACATCATGTCAAAAAGTCTTTGCGAAGCAGGGGCGGAGGCACTTATATTCGATTCGTTATCGAATCTGACGTAAATCATGAGGACTTTAGGACTTTTCGCTTGGGGTGTGGGAGGAAGAAGGGCGGGGCCGCCCTTCTCACTGGTAGGCCGAGGCTGTTTCCTGAACTGCTTTTGCGGTCCTCCGTCGCGCTCCATCCGCGTTTTTTGAGCGCGTTCCAAGATGTGCCGGGGGATGGGATTTCTCAATGCCTGCATAGGACGTTCCTGTGAAGGCGAACGTGAGCCGGGGGCGCTGCCGATAACTTTCACCTCTGTCGGAACCACGGTTTTTTGCCCTCCGCCCGCGCTCTTGGTGAAGGAAAGGTCCGTGCTCTCCTCAGCCCAGTTGGCGTAATAAAGGTCTCCATCCTCCCCGAAGGCGATCAAAAAACCCTTCTCGTCCGTCATGTAGTGCAAAAACTCGTCTCCATGAAGGCTGTAACAGACAACCTCGCCGCCGCTTTGAACATGGGAGAAAACGCCCGGCATGGCGGGCACCGCCTGGGCCGCTGGTGCGGCGCAAAGCGAAAACGCCATGACACAGGCAGCCCAAAACCACAAACGCCTCATAAACATATCCCCTTCCGTCAAAACCGATACCTCCAAACCCGATACAACACACTCACCACCCCACGGTGCCCCATTCCTCAGGAGCGGAACGATTGGATAAAATTGGATAAAATTTGAGCGAAGGCTGCAAGATTGCACCTTCGCCCTGATTGTTTTGGACCTGTCAGGACAGCACGCCGAACGCATACCCGTGAGTTCAGCTGATATATCCAGAAGCTATCGGGCTTGTTCCTTAAGATGTAAAAGTTTGCTGGCGGCCTGGGTGGCGGAGAGTTTCCCGGCCACCACGGCACGTTCCACCTCCGCGCGATTCTCCGCCACGGCGGGGCAGTCGTAGAAGCTCTTACGAAGGTGATCCTCTACCATGCCGTAAACCCAGGCCAAGGTCTGCTTCTTGCGGCGCTCCATCAGAACGCTGCTGGCCCTCGCGGTCCGTATGAACTCCTCTACGACTCCCCACATTTCCCCAATTCCGGTGTTTTCCAGGGCAGAACAGGTGTAAGCCCGCGTTACCCACCCTTCTGTCGCCGGGCGGAGATAGTGCAGAATCCGGTCGTACTCCACCCGCGTCGTGTCGGCTTTTGCCGCGTTCGCACCGTCCGCCTTGTTGACCAGCACGGCGTCCGCCAGCTCCATCACGCCCTTTTTCATGCCTTGCAGCTCATCCCCCGCGCCCGTTATGACCAGAAGCAGGAAAAAGTCCACCATGGAGCGAACCGTGGTCTCGCTTTGCCCCACGCCAACCGTCTCCACCAGAATGACGTCGTAACCGGCGGCCTCGCAGAGCAGCAGCGTCTCGCGGCTCTTGCGGGTCAAGCCCCCCAAGGTTCCTCCCGACGGCGACGGGCGAATGAAGGCGTTCGCCTCTCGCGCGAGCCGCTCCATGCGCGTCTTATCGCCCAGGATACTCCCTTTGCTAACGCTGCTGCTGGGGTCCACCGCCAGTACCGCCACTTTTTTTCCTTGAGCGCAGAGCCACGTTCCCAGCGCCTCGATAAAGGTGCTCTTGCCGGCGCCGGGGACGCCCGTTATTCCCACCCGGACGGAATTACCCGTGTGGGGCAGTATCTCCTGCACGACGGACTGTGCTAGGTCGAAGTGGCGGGCCGCGTTGCTCTCCACGAGCGTTATCGCCCGCGACAACACCGCCCTGTCGCCGCGAAGCACCCCCTCCACGTACTCCCCAGAAGCAAGAGAACGCGGCGGAGCGTTTCTGAGGCGCAGGGGGGGCGAGAAGGCCGAGCCGTCGTGGGCGTCGCTGACACCCTCCAGCACCTGCGTGGCGCAGGCGTCCTCGACCCCCAGCGTCCACTCTGGCCTATGCGGGGACACGCCTATTCAGCTCTTCCATAATTTTTTTCGCTGAAACGGGGATGATCGTCCCTGGCCCAAAGATGGCGCTGGCCCCGCTCTCGCGCAGAAATTCGTAGTCCTGAGCGGGGATAACCCCCCCGATCACCACCATGATGTCCTCCCGGCCCCGCTTGCGAAGCTCCTCCACCAGGCGCGGCAGAAGCGTCTTGTGCCCGGCGGCCAGAGAACTCATGCCCACGACGTGCACGTCGTTGTCCACGGCGTCCTGGGCGGCCTCCTCCGGCGTCTGGAACAGGGGCCCCACGTCCACGTCGTAGCCCATGTCCGCAAAGGCCGTCGCGATGACCTTCGCACCCCGGTCGTGGCCGTCCTGCCCCATCTTCGCGATCATGATTCTGGGGCGGCGGCCCTCACGCGCCTCGAAGTCGTCGGTCATGCCGCGAACCTCGGAGATGACGTTCTCCTCCGCGAACTCGCTGCTGTAAATGCCGGAGATGGAACGGATGACGGCTTTGTGCCGCCCGCAGACCTTCTCCACGGCGTCGGATATCTCTCCCAGGGACGTCCGCGCCCTCGCCGCGTCCACGGCCAATTCCAACAGGTTCCCCTCCCCGGTCTCCATGGATTTGGTGATGGCTTCGAGGCAGACACGCACCTTTTCCGGGTCACGGTTCGCCTTGAGTTTTTCCAGCCGGGCGAGCTGCGCGTCACGGACGGCGCTGTTGTCCACTTCCAGGATTTCCAGCGCGTCCTCCTTCTCCACCCGGTAACTGTTGACTCCAATGATTTTTTCGAGCCCGGAGTCGATACGAGCCTGGCGGCGCGCTGCAGCCTCCTCGATGCGCATCTTCGGGAGCCCCGTTTCGATGGCCTGGGCCATGCCGCCCAGTCCCTCGATTTCCTGGATATGCGCCCAACCGCGCTGAATGAGGGCGTCGGTCAAAGCTTCCACGTAATATGAGCCGCCCCACGGGTCGATGACCTTGCAGACCTTCGTCTCGTCCTGGATGTAAAGCTGCGTGTTGCGGGCGATCCGCGCTGAGAAGTCCGTGGGCAGCGCAATGGCCTCGTCCAGGGCGTTGGTGTGCAGGGACTGAGTGTGCCCCAGCGCCGCCGCCAGCGCCTCGATGCACGTGCGCTCCACGTTGTTGTAAGGGTCCTGCTCCGTCAGGCTCCAGCCGGAGGTCTGGCAGTGGGTTCGCAGAGCCATGGATTTTTCGTTTTTGGGGTTGAACGATTTCACGATCTTCGCCCAAAGCATCCGAGCCGCCCGCATCTTGGCGACTTCCATAAAGTAGTTCTTCCCAATACCCCAGAAAAACGAGAGGCGCGGCGCGAAGGCGTCGATAGAAAGACCAGCGCTGACCCCCGTACGCAGGTACTCCAGTCCGTCGGCCAAGGTGTAGCCCAGCTCAATGTCCGCCGTGGCCCCCGCCTCCTGGATGTGATAGCCGGAGATACTGATGCTGTTAAACTTCGGCATGTACTTGGAGGTGTAGGAGAAAATGTCCCCAATAATCCTCATGGAGGCCTTAGGGGGGTAGATATAGGTGTTACGGACCATAAACTCCTTCAAAATGTCGTTTTGGATCGTACCCGTCAAGACGGACTTGTCCACGCCCTGCTCCTCGGCGGCCAGGATGTAGAAGGCCAGGATGGGGAGCACAGCCCCGTTCATGGTCATGGAGACGGACATTTGATCCAGCGGAATACCAGAGAACAGGATCTCCATGTCAAGAATAGAGTCCACGGCCACGCCCGCCTTGCCCACGTCACCCACAACCCTGGGGTGATCAGAGTCGTAGCCCCGGTGTGTGGCCAGGTCGAAGGCGATGGAAAGGCCCTTCTGGCCTGCCGCCAGGTTCCTGCGGTAAAAGGCGTTGCTTTCCTCCGCGGTGGAGAAACCCGCGTACTGCCGCACCGTCCATGGGCGCGTGACGAACATCGTCGGGTAGGGCCCCCTGAGATACGGCGTCAGACCGGGCATGGTGGCCAGGTGCGACAGCCCCTCGTAGTCGGCCTCGGTGTAGAGGGGCTTCACGTCGATCTGCTCCATGGTGTGGCCGCAAAGTTCTTCGAAGGAGCGCTTTGTTTCCCTCTCCGCCTCCGCTTTCCACCGCTTCTCGTCAGTACTGTCCGCGCCCTGGAAGGCAATTTTCGTGAAATCCGGGTTTGCCATTCTAAAACATCCCCTTTGCTTTTTGCAGGTCCAGCAGCGTGCCCAGGCAGTCGGAACGCACGCTGATGAAGTCGTCCACCCCCGCGTCGAGGTAGGACTGCCGGAACTCCTCCTTGGGCGCGCCCGCCAGGAACACGCGCGTGCCGGGACGTTTCGCCTTCACCGCCCGCGCCAGGGGCGGAACCAGTTCAGGATAGGAATCGTCCGTGGAGCAGATAACGGCGACATCCGCGCCGCTGGCGGCTGCGGCCTCCGCGCAGGCGTCCGTCGTCGGGAAGCCGTTGTTCTTTAAGACATCAAAGCCGGCCACTTCCATAAAACCTGTAATGAAGTCCGCCCGTGCCTTGTGCTGGGGTATGGGCCCCATGTTGGCCAGGAAGACCTTCACGTTGTCTCCCTTCTCGGCCTTGAAGCGCTCTGTGCGGCTCCGCATTTCCTCGTAACGCTCCGTCCAGCGGTGAACGCCGATGGGGGTGATCTTCTCCGCCTCTCCCGCGTTCAGGGAAGAGCGTACCTCGCTCAGCGTGGCTTCCGCTTCCGCCACGGCGGCGATCCGATCCACCAGCCCCAGTTTGTCCGGTTCGAGGCCCTCCAGCGCCTTGTGCGCCTGGGTCTCGCCGCGGGATGCCCGTTCCTCGCAGCAAACCACCGGCGCGGCTGGCGCGCTCTCCAGAGGACGCTCCTGGACGTTGGCGTACATGTTGATTCCCACGGCGCGGTCGGCGCGGCTTGCCAGCTTTTTGAACCTCTGCTCCAAAACCGCCGCCGCCGCCGCCTGCAAGGTTCCGGCCTTGATGCAGGCCGTGAAGCCCCCCTCGCTCTCGGTCTTTTGCAGCAGTTCCCATACTTTATGAGCCAGGGTATCCGTCAGGGATTCCAGGTACCAGGAACCCCCCGCCGGGTCAACGGGGCGCAGAAGGTCGAACTCTTCGCGCAGCAGCACCTGGGTGTTGCGCGCCGTGCGCCGCGAGAACTCCCCTCCCGGTCTCACGGCCTCGTCGAAGCAGCCGACGGTCAGACCGTCCACCCCGCCCAGAACGGCGGAGAAGGCTTCCGTGGTGTTCCTCAGCATGTTGACGTAGGGATCGTAAACGGTTTTTGTGAAAAACGACGTGCGGCCGAAAATGCTGACCTCTTTCGCGTCCTCGCCGCCGAAGGCCCCGGCGATCTGCGCCCACACCGCGCGGGCGGCCCGTATCTTGGCAATTTCCATGAAAAAATTGGACGAAAGCGAGAACTCAAAACGCAGATGGCGGGAAAAGGTCCCGATGTCCAAGCCGCATTCCTGCATGGCGCGGGCCGTCTCCACCGCCGCGGCCATAGCCCAGCCCACTTCCTGCACCGAACTGGCGCCTCCGTTGTGCGCGACCTCCCCGCGGATGAGCACCGTCCGCAGCTGAGGCGCGTTTTTTTCCGCCCAGCGCATGGTCTCCGCCATCTCGTCGAAAAGCCGCTCCGAGCCGCAGGGAAGTGTCCCTTCTCCCACCCAGGCCCACAGCGGATCCGCACCGACGCAGCCCTTCAGCTTGCCGAGGGGAATTCCCCGCTTTTTCGCGCAGGCGGCCACAAAACCCAGCAGCGGCGCAGCGGAGGCCCCAGCGTAAATGTGGAGTCCGCAGCGATCTAGAGCCACCGACTCGAAAAGTTTTTCCACGTCCGCCAGGCTCGACAGGAAAACGCCGTCCCCTGCCCTCGCGTCCGCTCCTTTCAGCGTCGCGGAGTCCAGGCGAACCGCCGCAGTCGTGGCGCCCTTTTCCAGGTCGTCGCGGAGCTGGGCGTTGGCGTCGCCGGGAAGCGCCGCGTCGCAAGGCTGGGCAAGCTCCCAGGGCTCCGCCAGGTACCCGGAGGCCCTGACCCCCCGCAGCAGGTTCCCCGCGCCGGGGCATGACTTATCCCGCCCCTTCAGGTGCTCAATGGTGTAGAGCGGTTCGAGCCGAATTTCCTCGTATGTGGGGGTGTACATGCTTTTATCGAAGGACGCCCCCTTCAGCGACACCGACGCCGCTTCCTTCCACGCCTCGTAGCTGACAGGCGCGAATTCCTCGAAACTAACCACGGCGGCCCCGGCTGGGCCGCCCCCGCACGCCGCGCAATGCCCTGATTCCTCGTGATCCTTCTGCACGCTGCTCAAGAAATCATCCCCTCCTGTGAGTGAATCTGTGAGTGAATATCCGCATCTTATTTTACAGGAAAAAAACTTGTTTTTTCAGGGCTTCATGCTTCCGCCTTTTTCCAGACGGACGTGCCAGGAAAGTGCCTCGCCCAAAATGTGCGGCTCGTGTCCTTTCCCCAGCTCGGCGCGTTTCTTGTAATCGTTCAGCATTTCCTTGTACTGCGGGTCGGCGCATTTCTCGATAATGACGTTTGCCCGCTCACGCGGGGACAGGCTGCGCAGGTCGGCCACGCCGTGCTCCGTCACGATCACGTCGGTGTCGTGTTCCGTGTGATCGATGTGAGAGCAGAAGGGCACTACTTTCGATATCTTTCCGCCGCCCGCGATGGCGGGACATAGGAAGATCGTGAGCCACGCGTTCCGCGCGAAGTCCCCGGAACCGCCGATCCCGTTCAAAATCTGGCCACCGCGCACCATTGTGGAGTTCACGTGACCGTAGATATCCACCTCCACGGCGGTGTTCATCGCGATGAGCCCCAGTCTCCGAATGACTTCCGGATTGTTGCTGAGTTCCTGAGGGCGCAAAACGACGCGCTCGGCGAACTCTTTCAGGCGGGGGTAGTATTTCGCGGCGCCGTCGGGGCTGGGAGTGAGGGCGGTGCTGGAGGCAAAGGCGATTTTCCCCTTGTCGAGAAGCTCGAAGACGGCATCCTGAATCACCTCGGTGTAAACGGTCAAGCCGTCGCTCGGCCACTCGGCGAGGCCCTTCAGCACGGCGTTGGCGATGTTTCCAACCCCGGACTGGAGTGGCAGCAGGGAGGGCGGCAAACGCCCGCTCTTCACTTCCAGGTCGAGGAAGTCCAAAAGGTGCCGCGCCATACGGCGGCTGGTTTCGTCGAGTTCGGCCAGGGGGCGCTGGCTGTCCTTTACCTCCGAGTGAACGATAGCGGCGATTTTTTCCGGAGCGCAGGGAATATAGGGAGTTCCAATCCGGTCTCCAGGCGCCGTGATGGGAATGGGCTGACGGTTCGGCGGATTTTGAGGCAGGTAAATGTCGTGGAAACCCTCCAGGTCGGAGGGCTGCGTGGTGTTGATCTCGACGATGACTTTCTTGGCCAGCTCGACAAAGACGGGGGAGTTGCCCACCGACGTGGTGGGAATGATCCCGCCGTTCTCCGTTATGGCTATCGCCTCCACCACCGCGACGTCCACGTCCCCGTGAAAGCCATACCTTAAGTTCTGGGCGTTGTGGGAGAGATGGAGGTCGGCAAATAAAATCTCTCCGCTGTTGATTTTTTTGCGAAGCGTCTCGTCGGTCTGATAGGGAAACCGCTTGTGAATGCACCCAGCTGCGGCAAGTGCTCCGTCCATTTCCGGCCCCACGGAGGCCCCCGTCCACAGCGTTATGGGGATGGGACCCTCCGACTCGCAGCGCCGCGCCAGCGCCTGAGGAACCACTTTGGGGTACCCGGAAGGGGTGAAACCGCTGCACCCCACCGTCATCCCTTTTTCTATCAACTTTGCGGCTTCGTCCGGGGACTTGATCTTTTCCCCGCCATCCTTCAGTCGGATTCTTTGCTGAAAAATATTTTCACTCGACATTACCTTCATCCTTTCTCGAATCACTGTATTTCAAGCAAACATATTATAAACGCCCAGCCAATAGAGGCACGACGTAAAAAGGAGCAGCACAAAGGCCGACGCCAGCAGTTCTAAAAAGAGCCTGTCCTTGTTGGATCGTTCGGAGGAGGCCGACATGCCTATGGCCCCCATGGTCGAGAGAGGACTGTAAGGCACCACGTGAGCGCCGATGATGACGCCCGCCACCATTTGGGTCAGGTTGGTATCGCTTCCGAGCTTCGCCATGATCCCAGGAATCGTCGGTATCAGTGTCGGCATGACGACGCCCGACGCGCTGGAAACCGATGACATCAGGCCTCCCAAGGTGTTCATTATGGTTGGGGCGGTGCGGGGCGTCATAATCTTCGTGAGAAACTCCGCCATGAGGTCTATCCCGCCGCTCACCTTGACGACGTTGACCAAAACGCTGACTCCGCATATCAAAATGAGCGTTGACCACGAGACGTTGGCTATGGCCTCATCCTGATCGACGGCGCCCAAAATCATCAGAATGCCCGTGCCCAAAAACGCCGTGAGACCCAAGTCGAACTTGAACAGCAGCACGCACAGGATAACCACGCCGATAACGGACAGGGTATAACGCTGACTGGTATCCAAAACAAGGGGCGGCTTGGGCTTAGGCGGCTTCTTCTTCAGCCTCCAGCCGCCGAAGGCGAAAAAGAAGAGGACTCCGTGAATGCTGAAGGTGAAAAGTGCCATCTGGAAAACCGAAGCGTAGGCTTCGAAGCCGATGCGCTGCCCCAGCTCTATGCCCACCACTCCCGTGGGGGCCAGGGGAGACAGCCCGCCGGCTATGCTGCCCGCTATGCAGAGAAGGATGGCCAGGTTCTCCGGAATGTCCTCCTCCTTGGCTATTTCCACGATAAGCGGCATCAGGACGGCGGGGGTGACGATAGTTCCCACGCCCACCATGGCGACAACGGCGCTGAACATGTAGATGATCAGGCACATCAATTTCCCGCTTCCGAATGAAAAAGCCGATATCTGCTTGGCGAGCACGGCAAATGTGCCGTTTATCTTGGCTATCCCGAAGAGCAGCGTCATGCCTGTCAGCATGAAAAACAGGTTGATGGGCCAGCCGCTTAGGTAAATATCGGAGGGGTTCATGCCAACGAAAAAGTACCCCACGATGAACGCGAACGTCACGCTGATAATCCCCAGGTGAATACCCGTCCAGAACCCAAGGGCGATGGCGGCCAGCAGGGCAAGCAACGCCAGTATCGGCAGCACGGTTGCCATTGTCATGATATTCTCCTCCTATTCCATGAAATTCATTACGTTGTCGTAAAAGCCGAGCAGGAAGAAGAAACCTGTCATCATCCACATGCACACCGCCACGGAGAACAACTTGACGAAAAGTTTCTGTGAATCCGTTTTGGAGGAAGACATGGTCATCGCCACGGCGCCCATCGTGGAGACTGGACTGTACGCCACGGCGTGAGCGCCGATAATGACCGCACCTACCAAATACACAGGAGAAGTGGGGCCAATGTCCGGAACCCTCGGAATGAGCGTGGGCATGACCACGGCCGAGGAACTGGCGAAAAAGGACATCATCCCAGCCAGCAGAGACGTCTCGAAGCCGCTTCCGCTCATGTGCCGCTCCACGAGGGTTACTCCCCCGCTGGCGGATATAACGTAAAACATGACGCTGGCCCCGCACAGAAGAAGCAGGGTGCTCCACGACACCCCGGCTATAATCTTGTTCTGATCTGCCGCGCCGAAAAGAAGCAGTATGCTGACCCCAGCAAAGGTGCACAGTCCAATGTCGATTTTGTATCCCAGCACGGCTATAATGATGCAAAAAAGAACCGCTACCGTACCAAATTGTTTGCCGTCCAGCACCATAGGCTCCGCCGGCTTCGCGGGCCGCCTGGAGAGTTTCGGTCCGCCGAAGGCGAAAAAAGCGACCAATCCGTGAAAGGAAAAGGTAGTCACAGCGGCGATGTATATCGGCGTATATTGTTCGACCCCAATTCTTTTAGCGAGCTGCGCGCCCAGCACGCCCGTGGGTGCCGCGCCGGAAAGACCTCCGGCGATACAGCCGGATATGCAAAGAATCATTGTCAGAAATTCGGGAATCTCTTCTTCTTTAGCCATCACCAGCAGGAACGGCATCAGGAGCGCCGGTGTGACGATGGTTCCCAGACCCAGTCCAGACAAAATGAGCGACACCAGGAAAAATATCAAGCACATCAGCCGCCTCCTGCCGCCAATTACGCCAGCTATCGGCCTGCCCAGCACGGCGTATGTTCCGTTGGATTTAGCGATGGCGGAGAAAAGCGTAGTGGCGAGAAGGAGAAAAAACAACCTCAACGGAAAACCTTGACCATAGATGTCTCCTGCCTTCATTCCAGTTACGAAACGTCCCACCAGGAACGCGAAACCTATGCAGATGACGCCTAGATTGACATTTTTCCAAAAGCTGATAAAAACCGCCGCGAACAAAGCCAGAACAGAGATTACAGCCGCGTTCATAAATCCCGAGTCCATAAATCCCGAACCTCCCCACCAATTTGGAATGACACCGGCCGCTCGATAGGTACCCGAATTCCACCAGGGGCCTCGCCGATTCTTCGCGCTCCTTCATGTCCTATTCGTTTGAAGTCCGTAAATTTTTGCGTGCACCTCCTTCACCTGTACCACCAGCGTCCTCCGCTTCCTTAAGGAAACACTGATTAATGGGGTTCTTAGGGGCCTAAGGCCCCTAAGCGGGGTGTGGGGCGGAGCCCCACAAGGGCTTAATCAGCGATTTCTCAAGATTAAGAGCTTCTTTTTGTCAAAGTTCACAAAGGGGCTTAGGCGCAATTTGCGTAACGTTTTCTAAAAAAAATTATGGCACTGTCCTGCCGATTGATGAATTTATAGAAAATAATAAGATTTTTACATTATATCATTAAGATTTTCACACTATAATGTAGCACCTTTCCAACCAATGTCAACAGGTTAGTTAACTCCATCAGGATTATTGTAAGAGGCTCCGATAGGACTTTATAATTTAAGGAAGCGCTGATTATCCCCTTTGTGAGGCTCCGTCAAATGGAGAATGGTCGAAATGGCTGCGCGCCTTGCTCAAAGCCTGCTGAAAGCCATGTCGTTAAAAGATTAGGTGCCGGTTTTTCATAAAATAAATAATTTGCCGCTCATTTTGATGCGTTTGCCCTGAGCTCCTGGGGTCCTTGTTATAACTCGAAATCGGCGATAAGGGGGGTGTGGTCGGAAGGTTTTTCCCAACCCCTGGGCTGACGGTCCACGAAACATGCGGTGGCACGGGCCGCCAGGGATTCGTTCGCGAAAATATGATCAATCCGCCACCCTATGTTGCGCGAAAGAGCGTCTTTCGTCCGATAGTCGAAAAAGGTGTACTCCACAGCCCTTGGGTGAAAGCGGCGAAAAAGGTCTGTAAGCCCCCACGAAACCACCCGCGCGAACTTTTCCCGAACCTCTTCGTGAAAGCAGACGTGATCCTTTTTGTTTTCAGGATGAACCACGTCCAGTTCCCCCGGCGCCACGTTCAGGTCCCCAACCCACGCAAAGGGCATGTTGATAACAGCTTCCCGGTCCAGGAACGTTCGTACCCGCTCCAGAAACCTCTTCTTCACCTGGTAATCCGCGTGGCTGATGTCCTTGCCTTGAGGTACGTAAGTGTTCAGGAACTTGAAAGCGCCTGGCAGCTCCGCGACGGCCACACGAGTGGAGAAGTCCGGTTCCAGTCCGTCCTTAAAGCCGAACCGCACCTGGAGACCCTCCCGTGCGGCGACAGCCACGCCATTGTACGATTTTTCCCCGCGAAAGCAGACTTTGTACCCCATCGCCTCGAAGGCAGCTTCAGGAAAATCCGCGTCGATAACTTTTATCTCCTGAAGAAAAAGCAAATCCACCTTTGAGTCGGGCAGCCAGCGCTCCAAAATTGGCATCCGCCTGCGCACGGAGTTGACGTTGAAGGTAGCGATACGCAATTTTTTCGCCATACAGAGGCTTAGCCCTTGGAGCGTTCCTGCTCCCGCAGAACTCGGCGGAGGATTTTCCCCGTCCCGGACAGGGGGAAATTGTCCACGAACTCCACCTTGCGCGGCACCTTGAAGTGCGCCAGCTGCTCCTTGCAGTACTTGACGATCTCCAGCTCCGTCACCTGCGCGCCCTCGGTCTTGCGTATGAACGCTTTCGGCACCTCGCCGTTGACGGGGTGAGGCATGCCCACCACAATGGCTGTTTGCACAGCGGGATGCGCGTGCAGCACCAGCTCCACCTCCTGCGGATAGACGTTGAAGCCCCCTACGATGATGATGTCCGTCACGCGGTCGAGAATGCGGATATAACCGTCCTCAAGGCGCACGTAGTCCCCCGTGTTGAACCAGCCGTTGTCGAAGCGCTCCGCCGTCAGTTCCGGTGCGCGGAAATATCCGCCGGTAACGGACGGTCCCCGCACCCAAAGTACACCCTCGCCATTGGGCGCCATCTCGCTTCCCTCTATTTTCTCACCCTTTTCCGTGCGCAGATGCCATTCGTAACCCTCTAAAAAGGGCCCCACCGTGCCAGGGCGGTGCTCCTCGTAGCTCCGGTTCACCGCGATCACGGGCGTCGTCTCGGTAAGGCCGTAGCCCTCCACAATGTCTTTGCCCGAGACGCGCAAGGCCGTCTCGTGCATGTTGGCGCCCAGGCGATCCCCGCCGGCTATCATGATCTTCGCGGAGGCGAAGAGGTCTTTGGGAACGCTGCCGCGCTCCATGGCCGCTAGCAGATAGGAAAAAATGGTGGGGACAGCGAGAAGAATGTTAGCCCCGCTCTCGCGGATCGCCCTCACCGTCTGCGTGGGCGGGAGGAAACCAGGTACTATTACCGTGGAGGCGTCTATGGTCAAAGGCAGGATCATGGAGACGGTGTAACCAAAGGAATGGAAGTTGGGGAGGACGCACAGCATGGTGTCTCCCTCCTCCAGTGCACGCAGCGCCTTGAAAATTTTGGTGCAGTTGTCGATGATGTTGCCATGACTTAGGGGTACGGCTTTGGGCAGCCCTGTGGTGCCGGAGGTGGCGAAGATCACGGCGACGTCAGGGGCTTCGATAGAAGATTTTTTCCCCTCCAGTTCGGGGAGCGGTCCCATAGGGCCGCAGGTGGCGCAGACGAAGCCCTTTTCCTGCAAAACGGCCCCCGCCTCGTCGCGAATTTCGCTGGAGGCGATAACGGCGAAGGGCTCAATCAACGCTAACGTACCTAGTAAGGAGGGTATTCCTGATTTGACGTTGAGTGGGGAAATCGTTCCGCCCAGCCGCCAGACGGCCAAGGAGAGGGCAGTGACCATGGGACAGTTGGGCATCAGGAGGCAAAGGCGCTGTCCTTTCCCGAACCCCGACGCCCGAAGTGAGTCCGCGCACCTGTCCGTCAGCCTTGCGAAATCCGCCTTGTCATACCATTGCCCGTCCCACCAAAAACAATGAGCGCCGCTGTCCTTCGCCAGCCGCGAGTCGATGAGCGTTTCCAGCCTTTCAGACATTTTCCCATACTCCTCCCAGGTAACATCTATATTCGGCAGCCTACTCCGCCGCCTTGAAGTTGTAGAGTGGCTTAATACGGTCGATTATCTCCGCCGTGGGCGCAATCTGCCTGATGATGTCGTCAGCGTTTTTGTACGCCATGGGAGCTTCGTCCAAGGTGCCGCGAGAAACGCTGGTGGAAAAAACGCCCTCCATGCTCGCCTGGTACTCTTCCAATGACAGAGTCGCAAAGGCCTGTGTGCGGCTCATCAGGCGCCCGGCTCCGTGAGGCGCGGACTCGTTCCAGTCGGGGTTGCCCTTGCCGACGCAGATCAGTCCCCCGTACCTCATGTTGATGGGGATCAGCAGCTTTTCTCCCGCCTTCGCCGACACGGCCCCCTTCCGCAGGATCATCGCCTCCGTGTCGATGTAGTTGTGGATGGTGGCGAAGCTCTCCTCTGGCGTCAGGTTCATTCCCTCCAGGATAACGCTCGTTATCGCCTTGCGGTTGAGGACGGCGTAACGCTGAATGATCTTCATGTCGTGAATGTAATCATCGAAGAGCTGCCCCTCCACGTAGGTCAAGTCCTTGGGCACAAGTTTATGAGGGGCATGTCGTTTCCGCAGCGCTTCTATGGTTGTTTGAATCTCCTTTTCCCTTCCCTCGGCCTTCAGCCGCGCGATGACTTCGTCCGTTTGGAACCTGGCGCTGCCGCAAAGGGCGTTGAAACCCTCCCCTTGGTAATACTTGGCCACCTCGTTGCCAATGTGGCGGCTGCCGGAGTGCACCACCAGGTACAGCCCGCCATCCGTTCCCTGGTCAACTTCGATGAAGTGGTTGCCTCCGCCCAGGGTTCCCACGCTGCGGCGCGCGCGTTCCATCTTGACGCGGGACGCGCAGCGGAGGGCGCTCAGGTCAATCTCGGCGTTCAGCGGGTGTTCTTTTTTACGAATTTCGCTTCCGCAGGGGACACCGCACCTAATCAGGGCGTCGAGTTCCTGAAAATCCATCGCGCGCTCCGCAATGCGCGTCGTCTCCATGCCGCAGCCAATGTCCACGCCTACCATGCCAGGCACAACCTTGTCCTTTATGGTCATGGTCGTCCCGATGGTGCAGCCTGCGCCGGCGTGAACATCCGGCATGATCCTCATTTTGCACCCCTCGAACTCCTCTTGGTCGCAAACGGCCTTGATCTGCGCTTGGGATAGTTCATCCAGTTCGGCGCAGAAACAAATTGCCGTGTTGTACGCGCCTCGAATTTCAATCATGACGCTTGCCTCCATGACGCTGCTTCCCTCATGCCGCGATGTGAGCATAGCGCTCCGAGTTCAGCACCTCCAGCATGAAAGCGTAAGGTGACAGCGTGCCGCTCGTCAGCATGGAAAACACGCGGGGCGTGCAGCCCGACACCAAGACGGCGCCCTGTTCGTTTTGCGTCACCGGCTGCTGCTGGTGACGGCTTGCCACGTTCCAGAAAACCACCCTGGGAAGCACGCAGCTGTTCCGCGCGAACAGGTCTTTCGCGTACTCAAAGTTGGTCATCTCCGCGTTCTCCGTGCACGCGTCAAACTCCATGTCGGAGATGAAATACAGAGTTGAGGGCAGCTCCTCCTGAGGAACGCGGTTCTTGACGGCCGTTTCCAGGATCAGTTCGAACACCCTCTGGATGTTGGTGTTGGCCGCCTCGTTGAATTTACTGCAGTAATGAACCTTTGCGAGAATATCCTCGCCTTTGATCTTCACGAGCTGCGGCTTTTGGGAAAACGTGATGAAATGGCCGCTGAAAACGCCGGTGTTCCGCTCCGCGAAGTATATTCCCAGCGAGAGGGCGACGGCGGCCGGCATCGGGTGTAAGTCGCAATACATCGACCCCGATCCGTCCACCACGACCAGGGCGTTTTCCCCGTTCGCGAAGTCCTCTTGGGCTTTCCAGGTCACGTCGATGCTGCGGCGCTCCTCATCGGAAACTTTCCTCGTGAAAAACGGCGCGATGATGTCGTAGGGCGTCAAGGAGCCGGTTTTGAGGCGCGCCTCGCCAGAGGACACCTGCGCCATAAACTCACCGTAGCGCTTACCGTCGTTGCGGATAAAGGCTTTGCGGTATTTGAAAAGCGCTTTTGACGGCTGTTTTTCATAGTCAAACGTATAATCGCGTTCACGGAGGTTGTTCTCGATGATTTTGATGGACGCGCGCAGTCGAGACAGGGTTTTTCGGTAGTCCGCGTCGTTCATGCCAAGGGCTCTCGCGATGCGTTTCGCTTTTTTAACCGCGTCCGCGTTGGAGGCATTCACCGAGGGCAGCCACTTCGCCAGCAGCGAGATTGATTCACCGTTTTTTAAGGACGCCAGGTCGGCTTTGAAGTGATCTTCGATGTAGGCCAGAGCGTTTTTTTCGCAGTTCGTGCCAAGCAGCGCCAGCAAGTCGTCGAACCGCCCGTATTCCGGAATGTTAGGGATGTTTTTGTTCACGGACTCCGGCTTGCTGCCGGCCAGCCAGCGGAGGAAGACCCGGAACACGCGCCGTTCCCCCAGGCCGCCGCGCACGTCGCGGGCGAAGAAGGCGAGTTTAATCGCCATGTTCGGGTCTTCCGTGAACGCGCACATAAAACGGCTGGATATTTCGTTCTCCGGCGCGTCGCGGAGAGCGCCTACAGTGGCGAAGAGATCCAGACAGTCGGACAAAGTACTCCGGTAAGTCACTGCCGTGTTCTCCGTGTAGGTTTTGTTCGCTTCTTTTTTCAGGGCTTCCAGCATGGCAATCCCTCCCTTGTTAAAAAACAGCCGTTTTTGTGGATACGGGTCGGCTGAACCCGCAAAAGCCCGCTCCTAAAGCAGGTGCCCGCCATTGTTGAGCTAATCCAAAGTTTGCTGTTGACGCTTTTAAATTCAAAAGCGCGTCCCGGGTTTTCCGTTCCCGGCGCCGGATAAAGCTCCGACTGACTGCGGAAGAAAACTGCTGTACGCGCTTTTCAATTTTTTAAACTCGGCGCGTTTTCAGTCAGAGATTCATCTGTCCTTGGTTTGCTGTACGCGCCGATCGACAAAGCACATCGCGATCTACGATTAAAGGTCGTATGCGTTTCTGCTGTTTGTGCTTTAAAAATCATTATAAAGCAACATCGAAAAAATATCATGGAAAAAAAGTTGCGAGATCGTTTTATTGCCGCGCTCTCATTCTTAAGGAAACGCGGATTAAGCCCTTGTGGGGCTCTGCCCCACGCCCCGCTTAGGGGCCTCAGACCCCTAAGAACCCCATTAATCAGTGCTTCTTTAACTTCGTTCTTCAAGACAGTAGGAAGTAATAGCGTTTTCTCAAGAACATATACTTGACAGAGCGATGTTGAACAGATATACTCATAAAATAATGATATGAAATATCGCGGGGTGGAGCAGTCAGGAAGCTTATCGGGCTCATAACCCGGAGGTCGCAGGTTCGAATCCTGCCCCCGCAACCAATCTCTAAGCCGTGAGGCGGCATAGCTCAGATGGCTAGAGCATGCGGTTCATACCCGCAGGGTCACTGGTTCGAGTCCAGTTGCCGCCACTATTACAACAATCCACAGCTTTCTAACTTAAACCAAAATCCCTGCGCAAGCGGGGATTTTCGCTTTTTAGGTGCCTAGAGGCACTCATTAAGGAAACGCTGATTAAGCCCTTATGGGGCTCTGCCCCACGCCCTGCTTAGGGGCCTGAGGTCCCTAGGGCGTATTTTAAAACTCCTATTTGACTATAAATTACATTAAAAAAATGCCTAAAAACGACCTTTTTTTGTTGGAAGCAGTTAGTTTTAAAACACACCCTAATTATTTATCTTTTTGGGGTTTTTGTATAGGGGGGGTGAGTTAATCAGTGCTTCTTTAAGCTAATGCTGTATTGTATTATAATCATGATATGTGCTAAACAGCGTTTCCTTAATCCCCGCAAAAGCCTAATGTAAGAACATAGGTTTTAATACAAAAATTTGAATGTAAAAAAACGTTTTTTACTTTTTACATGGAATATCTCGTCGTTGTTATTCCCCAATAGTCGCGGTACCGGGCGTGGTCTTTGGGTGAAATGATTAAAGTTTCAAAGGACAGATGACCCTAAATTTTGAACTTAAGTCAGAGGGAGCGTATAAATATATGGAACAATTCATTGACGTTCTCCGCGAACTGAAACGCGGGGGGATCGAAAATTCCTGGCTTGTAGGGGGGGTCGTGCGGGATTTTCTTCTGGGCCGTGAACCCTCGGACGTGGACGTCGTGTGCGAAGAGGCCAGCGCGGAGACGGTTGTCGCGAAGCTGGGCGGCGTCATGGTGGGTAAGCCTCCGTTCTGTACCGTCAGCACGGCCGTGTTGGGTATACCTGTGGAGGTTGCCCTGCTGACGGGGGGTTCCATCCAAAAGGACCTGGCACGCCGTGACTTCACGGTGAACGCCCTTGCTATGGACTGCGGAGGCAGCGTGATCGACCCCTTCAGTGGCGCCCGGGACGTCCGGAACCATGTCCTGCGCCTTGTGCCCGCCGCAGCGTCGCCTTATGACGCCGATTCGGTCCGCGTCGTCCGACTGCTGCGCCTCGCCTGTTCGCTGGGCTTCAGCATTGACCCTGACACGGAGTCGGTGACGAAAAAATTCATATCGGAGCGCGGAGCGGAGCTGGCGGCCGTTCCCAAGGAGCGGTATGGAAAGGAATTTGTGAAGGGTTTTGCGTCACGTCCTTACGATTTTTTGACGCTGTTGGAAGACTACTCCCTGCTCCCCACGACGCTTCCCGAGGTCGAGACAATGCGAGGCGTGGAGCAGCCCCTGGCCTTTCACCCCGAGGGTGACGTGCTGAAGCACACCTTCCGCGTGTTGGCCGAGGCTCAAAAGACAATAGAAGACCATCCAGGAGGGCAAGATGTTCTTCTCGCGCTGTCCGCGCTGTTCCACGATGTGGGGAAGCCGCAAACCGCCCGGCCTCACCCCAAGTACGGGCATACCTGCTTTTTCGGTCACGAGGAGGTGGGTGAGAGGTTGACGCTGGATACGCTAAACGCCTGGGCTGTTCCCGCCAAAACCGCCTCTCGAGCCGCCGCCCTGGTCCGGCACCACATGATCCCCGGCGGGAACTTCACAGAACGCACCGGTGTGAAGCTGCTCCGCAGGCTGGGCGAGGAACTGACGGAGACGCTTTTCGACCTGGCGCTCTGTGACGCTAAGGGCGCCACGGGCACGGGGGAAAACATCATGGCCGCCCGGAACCTCTTTTTTCAGGTTCGGGACAACCTCTGCCGGGCGGCGTCTTTTAAGCGGTGGCTCAATGGCCGCGACGTGATGGAGACCCTCGGCATCCCCCCAGGTCCCCAGGTTGGAAGGATTTTGGAGGAGCTGGATGTGGCCGTCGGCAAGGGGGAGCTGAACAGCAGGGAGGAAGCCATCGTGTGGCTGACAAAGGGGCATGCGAGGCTGTGACCGCTGTGGTACACTGAGGGCAAAGGAGGGATTTTACCCATGTTAATCGGGATTTTCATTGTCGTGCTGCTGGCGGCGATCAGCGCCTTTTTTTCGATGTCCGAAATATCCCTCGCGGCCTCGCGCCGGACTAAGCTCCGGGTTCTGCTGGGCGAGGGAAAGGACAGCGCCGCTCAGATTTTGGCTTTTCAAGAACAGCCAGGGATGTTCTTCACCACAGTACAGATTGGTCTCAACGCAGTGGCCATATTGGCGGGAGTGGTGGGGGACGCCTTTATCTCGCCCTTTATCGCCTCCGCCATGCCCGACTTGGTGCCGCGCCCTGTGACGGACGGCGCCGCGTCTGTTGGCTCCTTTTTTCTAGTGACCTTCACCTTCGTGCTGTTCGCGGACCTGATGCCCAAGCGTGCCGCTATGGTGTCGCCGGAGGCCGTGGCCCTGTGGATGGTCAAGCCGATGAAAAAGCTCATCTTCGCCCTAGGACCCATGAGCCGAGCTTTCAACGCCGTGGCAAATGTGATTTTCAAGCTTCTGAAGATGCCCGAAAAACGAAAAGATGACATCACGTCGGACGACCTTTACGCGGTGATGGAGGCGGGAGCTTTGGCCGGACTGCTGCGCGACCAGGAGAAAGAACTGATCGGCAACGTGTTCGAGCTGGATTCCCGTACCGTGCCCTCGGCCATGACCGTGCGCGAGAACGTCATCTACTTCGACCTTCACGAGGGCGAGGAGACCATACGCGAGAAGGTGTCGGAGCACCCTCACACCACCTACCTGGTCTGCGAAGGGGACATCGACCACGTGGTGGGTTACGTGGACTCGAAGGAGCTTCTGGAGCGCGTCCTGAAGGGACGCAGCCTGGAGCTGGCGGAGCTGCAAAAAGCCGCCCAGATACGCGCGCCGTTGATCCTTCCAGACGCGCTCACGCTGGCGGAAGCCCTGGATCAATTCAAAGGCCGGGGAGAGGACCTGGCGGTGGTTTTGAACGAGTACGCACTGGTGGTGGGGATCATCTCGCTGAAGGACATCATGGCGATGCTCATGGGAAACCTGCTGGGGCAGGAAGAGCAGATCATGAAACGCGACGACCGCTCCTGGCTGATCGAGGGAGCGACGCCCATCGACGACGTGATGAGCGCGTTCAAGATCGATGACTTTCCGGGCGCGGAAAGCTACGAGACCGTGGGTGGGTTCATGACCTACATGCTGAGGCGGATTCCGCACCGGACGGACACCGTGACCTTCGGCGGTTACAAGTTCGAGGTGATGGACATTGACAACCACAAAATCGACCAAATCCTCGTCACCCGCCTGCCAGAGCTGGAATCCCAGGATGCGGCCTCATAGATTCGTTATAGATTCGTTTTGGAGGTTTGAGATAAGGGTGTGTGGTGGTATGTGGTCTGGGACTGGTGTAAAATAAAAAAGAGATCATATTTTTGCGCGGGAGGGACATGGATGAAATTCCTAAGCGCTTTGTTAGGGAGATTTAAGCGGAAACCGAAAAAGGACGCGGCCGAGACGCCTCAGGAACGGCCTGAGGACACGAAGGCAGCCGAGACCGAGCAGCCGAAAAAGGCGAACCTGGAGAAACCCCGGACCCAGACCAGACAAAAGGAAGAAACAAAAAAGGAACAAGCGAAAAAGGAGCAAACGAAACAGAAAAAACAAACGGAGAAAGCCGGCGGAAAAAAGAAGGGAATGGGGTTTCTCAGGGGGTTGTTCGTCCTCGTGCTGCTCGTCGCGGCGGCGCTGTCGGCGGTGCTGTTCGTCCCTCAACTCGAACCTCTTCGCGAGTCCCTGCCGTTCCTTGACTCGCTGACGGATTCTTTGCCGTCTCTTGATTCTTTGCTCTCTTATGATTACGTGGCGCTTCTTCATTCCCTTCCTTTCTTCAGACAGGAAGATGAGTCCGATACGTTCAACGCCGCGGTTCCGCAGATTTCCGAGTTAGACAGGGCGCTTTTCCGGGCCATCCGGACCGACGATTTGGAGAGAGTCCGCTGGGCGCTGAAGGCGGGAGCCAACGTTAACGCGGCAGAGGACGGGATCACGCCCATCAAGTCGGCCATTGCCCTGGGCAGGACAAAGCTTCTAAACGAACTCATCGCGGCGGGGTGCGACGTCTCTCCCGTGGAAGGCGGCGGTTCTCCCCTGATCTACGCCATTGTCCAGAACAAGCCGGATATTGTCCGCGAGCTTTTGAGACTATCCCCGAAGATCAGGGTTCACGTAAACGCCATCGATAAAAACGGTCACACGCCTTTGTTTTACGCGATAAACCGCAATCACGTGGAGGTTGCCCGCGCGCTCCTGGCCGGGGGAGCCAACGTCAACGCGCCCGACCAGAACGGCCACACCCCCTTAATGCTCGCCGCCGTCATTGGCAAGGCGGACATGGTGGCGGCGCTTTTGCAAGCGGGGGCGAACTTGACCGCGAAATCCCCTAAGGGGGACACGGCCCTCAACATCGCCCAGCGGAGAAACCGCCAGGTGGTCATTGCTCTCCTGCTGGAAGCCGGCGCGTGAAAGGAGCCTAAAAGGAGAGGGCTTCGCTTCAGTAAAGTCCTCTCCTCGTGAAGGCCGCTGTCCATTACAGCCTGTTTTTCACCATGTGAAACATCATGCTGACGCTGGGGTTTGTCTTAAAACTAAAAAATACTGATTAATGGGCTTCTTAGGAGCCTGAGACCCGAAACTCCTAAGCGGGGCTGAGTGACTGACACAATTTTCCTATAGCACAGTGACAAAGTGCCTAACCCTTGTAAATACTGTGTTTTCCCACATCGCTTCCGATAGCAGTCAGCAATAAGCAAGTAAGTACTTGCAATAGGTCTTCAACCTATCACGCTAACGCGATAAAAATCTGTCAATCACTCAATAAGCGGGGCGTGGGGCAGAGCCCCGCAAGGGATTGATCAGCGCTTCCTTAAAACACGTTCTGATGCACTTGCAATTTCGTGAAAACCCGTCACAAAATTATGATATAATTCCCGCAAGGTAAAAATTTTATATGGGGGAGGTACGTATAGCATGACAAGAAATTTTGCGCGGCAGCGAACGGAGGCGGTAAAAGCGATTACCTCGCGGTTTTCGCTTGATATATCACCTAAAATATGGTATAATTTAACGGAACGGAACGGAACGGAACGGAACGGAACGGAACGGAACGGAACGGAACGGAACGGAACGGAACGGAACGGAACGGAAACGATAGTTATACTTTCCTATTAACCTTTCTTTTTGTTTTTCTCTTCATAGCCTTGCCCGCCTGCTCGGCGGGGAATCCTGACACAAACAATTCTTCTCAGTCAAGTTTCACCTTTACCAATTCCAATCAACTGGCCGGACTGACCCATTTAATCAGTAATGGCGGCCTTTCCAGTAAGATCATTATCCTCGTAAACGATATAAACCCTTACGGTTTCGGCTGGATGCTTATAGGCAGCCGCGAAGAACATGATGTTTTTCTCCACCGACATGATCTCATGGACTGAAATGTTTGGAAAACTGGGTTTTGAGATGTACAAAGAGCAATACATAATAGCAAACAAGAATTATCTCGGGGAGTGAAAAAAATGACATTCAATCAAGAAAAAATATATAAATGGATCGCTGGAACAGGGATATTTCTTATGTGCGTGTCGTTATTCTTCACGACGAAACTGGTACATATGAATAGCGATAACACTTGGTACGCCATGATGGGAAGAAGCATCGCGGAGGGAAACATCTTACTCTCTAATTTTATTGAAGGCAACTCATCTCACTATTTTCCATATGCTACTATTGAGGCTTTTTGGTCTTTATTCGTTCATAATTACAGAGATGTTCACGCTTTGTCAATCGTAACCCTTGTCGCTCTTTCAGGCGGCGTTTTGTTTTTTGCAATCAAGGGCTTACTTGGAAA
>JAITGX010000024.1 GCA_031280275.1 Synergistaceae bacterium | reverse complement strand
AGCAGCAACTGGACATTGCGGCGCGGAAGGCGGGCATGAGGGGCGCTGCCGACATCTCAGCGATTGAGCGCTTCCGCGTGGATCGGTATAAAGAGAATAGATCGACATTAGGGCTTGTTTAAAAACTGCGGCAAGCTAAAACTGGCGCTCCATGGTGTGATTTGCCGAAATTTTGCGACCTATGGCAGGCGGGGCCTGAGGTGGAATCCCAGGGTGAGTTAGTCAGCGCTTCCATAGGTATAATAGCCCCACTGGTGAGGGATAGGTGCTGCAGGAATGGGAGGTCTCTTCACTTTGGTGTCTTTTGACGAGGTTGAAAATATAATAACAAGCCACGCTTCACCGGGGATACGCCCCGGCCTGGAGAGGGTTTCCCGTCTCCTCGCGCTCCTGGGGAACCCTCAGGGGAAGTACCCCGCGGTTCACGTGGTGGGAACCAACGGCAAGGGTTCCACCTGTGCGTTCCTCGACTCCGTTTTTCGCGCGGCGGGTTACAAAACCGCCCTCTACACCAGTCCCCACCTGGAAAGCCCAGGCGAGCGCCTGTTGGTGAACGGCCGCCCCTTGCCGCCGGAACGCTGGCTGACCTCCGCGGAGAAGGCGGCGCGGGTGGTCTCCGAGGATTCCGTCCTCCGGGACGACCCGCCTTCCTATTTCGAGCTGGTGACGGCCTCGGCCTTTCTCTTGGCAGAGGAGGAGCGCGTGGAGGCGGCGGTGGTGGAGGCAGGACTCGGCGGCAGACTCGACGCGACGAACCTGCTGACGGACGTGGCTTGCACCGCGGTGGCTTCCATTTCCATGGACCACACCGAGTACCTCGGAAACTCCCTGGAGGCAATCGCTGGGGAGAAGTTCGCGGTGGTGCGGCCCGGCACGCCCGCGTGCTACCTGGGTGACACGGAGTCCCTGATTCCCCTGTTCAAGCGGTTCTGCGCTGACGCTGGGGCGCTTCCTTTCGTGGTCTCCCGCGACGCGCGGGTTAGCGCCGTGGTCGTCACGGAATCGGGGTGTTCTTTCGATTTTTCCGGACCGGGGCTTAATCTGAAGGAGGTCAAGACGGACCTGATCGGGCGTTACCAGGTCTCCAACGCGACCCTGGCTCTTTCGGTTCTCGCTCACCTGCGCGGGCGTTTCGGGCGGCTCACGGACGAGACGGTTCGGGCCGGCATAGGGAACGCCCATTGGCCGGGACGGCTGGAGATCGTCTCCCGTGACCCCCTCGTGGTTTTGGACGGTGGGCACAACCCAGACGGCGTGAAAAAACTGGCGGAGAGCGCCGCCGAACTTTGGAACGGAAAAAAGATCGGCGTGGTCTGCGGGATGATGAAAGATAAAGAATATTCCCTATGCCTCGAAATTTTGAGCGGCGTTTCGGAAACCCCCAGGCCCGCTCTTTACTCCACCGGCGTTCCCGGCATGGAGCGGAGCCTTTCGGCGCGGGATGTCGCCGCTGCCGCAAAAGGCCTTCCCTGGCGTGCTGTTGCCGCTTTCGAGAACCCCTTGGACGCCGTCGCCGCCGCGTCGGGGGAAAACGAGGTTGTCCTCGTCTGCGGAAGCCTCTACCTGATCGGCTGGCTGAAAAGCCAGAAGTCCGATGTAAAGGACAGCGTTTAAAATTTCCCTCATAATCTACACTACGCGGACGTCCGCCTTCGTAGGCCAAAGGGATAAGGCCTTCCATTGCATTCCAGTCTTTGTCGTTTAAGTCTGTAGCATACATATATAATACAATACAGCATTAGGGAAACGCTGATTAAGCCCTTGTGGGGCTCTGCCCCACGCTCTGCTTAGGGGCCGACCCCTAAGAACCCCATTAATCAGCGCTTCCTTAGCTTAATATAGAGGCTCATCATACTTTTAAAACACGCTCTTAGTGTACTTGGTGTGCCCGGCGCTCACCTCTCTTCCGCCTGAGCATTCCAGAGCGCGGCGTAGAGGCCGCCTTTGGCCAGAAGCTCCTCGTGGCGGCCTTGTTCCGCTATGCCGGTGTCGGTCAGGACGACGATGCGGCCGGCGTGACGGACGGTGGAGAGGCGATGCGCCACCACCAGGGTCGTTCGGCCTTGGCTGAGACGGTTGAGCGAGCGCTGTATCTGTGCCTCCGTGGCGTTATCCAGGGCGCTCGTGGCCTCGTCCAGGATCAGGATAGGCGGGTTTTTCAGGAACACGCGGGCTATGGCGATGCGCTGCTTCTGCCCGCCCGAGAGCATCACTCCACGCTCGCCCACGCAGGTGCCGTAGCCCTCGGACAGCGTGCGGATGAACTCGTCCAGCGACGCGCTGACCGCGGCGGCCTGAATCTCCGCGTCGGAGGCGTCCACGTTACCGTAAGCGATGTTGTCCCGGATCGAACCGCTGAACAAAAACGTTTCCTGCTGCACGATGCCCACCTTCCGGCGCAGCGACAGGCGCGTGTAGCGGCGGATATCCACGCCGTCCAGGGTTATTCTCCCCTCGTCCAGCTCGTAGAAACGGGGAAGCAGGTGACACAGCGTCGACTTACCCCCACCCGACGGGCCTACCAGCGCCACCGTCTCACCACTTTTGATGTCCAGACACAAGTCGGACAGAACGTTTTTACCGGGGTGATCGTTTTCTGGGCCGCCGTCATAACGGAAGGTAACGTGTTCAAAAGACACGTCACCCCGAAAGCCGGTCAGGTCCACCGCGCCGGGCTCGTCTTTTTCGGGTTCCTCCGCCATCAGCTCCTGAAGGCGCGCGAAGCCCGCCATGCCGTTTTGAAGCTGCTCGACGAAATTGATGAGGCGCTTGATGGGCTCCGTGAAGAGCCCCACAAAGAGCAGATAAGCGGCGAACTCCCCGGCGTCGATTCTGCTCTGGTAGGCGAAGTACCCCCCCGCCGAGAGCGTCACCAGAAGCAACAGGTCCATGATGAAGGTCGTTCCGGAGAAAAACTCCGCCATAGCGCGGTACTGCTGGCCCCGCGCGTGGGCGTAGGCTCTGTTGCCGCTCTGGAACTTGTCCAGCTCGTGCTCGGAGGTCTCGAAGGCCTTGGAGACGCGCACGCCCTCAATGCTGTTCGCCAGCTCGGCGTTGACCTCGCCGATCTCCGCGCGGGTCTGGCGAGAGGTCCGCGACAGCTTGTGGCGCATAGAGGCCGCGAACCAGACCAGCCCTGGAACGAAGGCGAAGATGGTCAGGGTCAGGCCCAGGTTCATGGTGCACAGGATCACGAAGGAGCCTGTGAGCATTACCATGGAGAGGAACAGGTCTTCCGGTCCGTGGTGGGACAGCTCGGCGATCTCGAAGGTGTCGTTGATGATCCGCGACATGAGGGTTCCCGTCTTGGTTTTGTCGAAGAAGGCGAAGGGTAAACGCTGCAGGTGATCGAAGGCGTCGCGGCGCATGTCCATCGTGATCCGCACGCCCATAACATGCCCGTAGAACTGGATGAAGTAGTTGAGTCCCGCCTTGAACACGTAAACGCCCAGCAGCACGGCCATCCAGCCCGCGATAACGCCGGCGCGCCTCTCTGGGATGTAGACGTTGATCACGCCGCGCGTGACCAGGGGATAGAGCATGTTGCACGCCGACGACAGAAACGCGCAGAACATGTCGGCGGCAAAAAGCCGCAGGTGCGGGACGTAATACGACGCGAACTTCCTAAACAAAGGTTTTCTTCCTTTCCTCTCAAAGATTTTGGGAGCTTTTGCCCCATCACCTGCGTCTATCGCAACATTCAAGCCCAAAGGGACGGAATTTGCCCCCCTGGGCTTGAACCGTTGCTATTCAGCTTTCGTTCCCGGCTTTGGAAAATGGGGTTATCGGCTCCAAATCAGCCCTACCGGCTCAGCCAGGCGTCTAGCGTTGTCAAGAGGCCCGTCTCGTTCAGGAAAATGATGAGGATGGCAATGGGGGCAACCACGCGCACGCACCATATCCAGACCTTCAGCCACCAGCGAGCCTCGAGCGTCCCGTCGTTGGAGAGTTCTTTGAGGGCCGGTTCCAGCCAGAACCAGCCCACGAAGAGGCACACGAGGAAAGACCCCAGCGGCAGGCAGATGTTGTTGCAGAAGTAATCCACGGCGTCGAGGAAGTCCTTCCCCGCGACTTTGGGATCACCGGCGAGGGATATGGCGGAGTATCCGCCCAGAAGGAAGATGATGACGCCCATGAGCCACACGGCGTCAGAACGCTTCAGCTTGAACTTCTCGATGGCGAAGGTCGTGGACACCTCCATCAGGGACATGGACGAGGTGACAGCGGCGAAGAAGAGGAACAGGAAGAACAAAAACGAGAAAAACATCCCCATTGGCATCTCGGCGAACACCGCAGGCAGGGTGATGAAGGTGAGTCCAGGACCGGCCCCCGGCTTGAGGCCCATAGCGAAGACGGCCGGGAAAATGGCGAAGCCCGACAGAAGGGCAATCAGCGTGTCCAGGACAGCCGTCCAGGTGGCGGCGGAGGGAATTCGTTCCTCGCGCCCCAAGTAACTTCCGTAGGTGAGCATGATGCCCAGTCCTAGAGAGAGAGAGAAGAAACTCTGCCCCAGGGCGGCCAAGACGGATTTGCCGTTCAGCTTAGAGAGGTCGGGCATCAGATAGAACTCAAGCCCCGCTCCAGCCCCCGGAAGGGTCAGAGAGCGGAAGATCAGGATGAGCAAAATGATGAACAGCGCGGGCATCATGAATTTGCAGGCCCGCTCAATTCCCTTACCGATGCCGCTGGCCACGAAAAACATAGTTGACGCCAAGAAAAGAGCCTGGTAGGCGACAACCTGGTGCCGCACGCTGATGAAACTGAGGAAGAACTCTTCCGATTTGCCCTCCGCCGCCAAGTCCATCAGTCCAATGAGGCTTTCGATCATGTAACGGATGGTCCAGCCCCCGATGACGTTGTAGTAGGAAAGCACCAGAAACCCACCCGTCAGGGTGCCCAGCCAGCCTATCACGCTCCACAGCGGGCTGACGCTGAGGGCGCGGAAGGCGCCCACGGGGGATTTCTGCGCCGCCCGGCCAATCGAAAACTCGGCCAGCATGACCGGAAGGCCAATAAAAACGTTGATGAGCAAGTAGATAAGAACAAAGATCGCTCCCCCATATTCACCCACTAGGTAAGGAAAACGCCAGACGTTGCCCAACCCAATGGCTGACCCCGCTGCCGCCAGGATGAACCCCACACGGCTGCCCCACTGTTCTCGCGTCAAAGCCTTTCCACTCTCGCCGCTCAAATCCAAAACCCCCTTACAAAAATTAATGAATTGGGATAAGGATATAAAAAAAGGTAAAAATTGAAAAGGGGGAAACACGAAAACCCTTCAATATTTTTATCCTTTTAAAAAACTTGGGGGCTCTGCTCCTCATTTCCCGAACAGCCTCATGGCCTTTCGCAGCAGGCCGTCCCGGAACTGGATGGCGTCTGACGGGCACATCTCGTGGCAGCAGTAGCAGCGGATGCATCGCTCGTAGTCAAAGGTCAGAACCTTGCCGCGCAGCGCTATGGCCTCGGCCCGGCACACCGCAACACACTTGCCGCACCCGGTGCAGCACTCCAGCCTGTGCGCGGGACGGGAGGCCAGGGCTCGTTCCAGGGCCCGCCCGAAAGGCAGACGGGAAAGGCCAGGAATCAGGCTCAAACTGTCCAGCTTAGGGATGTTCACCCCCTTCCACCGGTGTTCGGGAGGGAAGTCCCCCGCGATGTCCCCTTCGTCCAGAACGCACTGGGGCACAGAACGGGCCTTCGCAGCCCGCCAGAGCGGGAAGTCTTCCAGCTGGACGCCCATCATCCGGCAAAGCCAGAAGTCCAGGGTCACGGCGTCCTCCGCCCCGGCCACTACACCGAAAGGGAAAGGCGTGCCGTTGGTGGGGCCCAGGCCGTCCATGCCAATGACGCCGTCCAGAATCGTGAATATTCGGGGGGCGTTTTCTTGATTTTCAGGGGCGGCGCTGAGGCCATTCCAGATATCCAGCAAAAGGGAAGCGAAGGCCTCGCGCCTCAAGCCCACGTTGTAGTGCCACTCAGCCTTGCGCTGTGCCACCACACAACCGAACAAATTTTTAACTCCCAGGGACAGGAGCATCTGAGCGTGAGTCTTCATTTTGGGCAGGTTGATGATGAAGTCACTCTTCAGCGCCAGGCGGGAGACCTCGATCTTGTGGAACGCGGCGTCAGGACGCGGAGGAAGGAGGACGGGGTCCGTCAGCTCGACGCAGGGGACGCCCAACTCCCGCGCGACGTCTGCGAACCCCGCCTTCCGCGCGGCCCAACTGAAGCTGTCGATCCCTGGGCTGTCGGCGATGACGGGCTCTCCCCCCGCTTCTAAGACGACGCGGGTTGCCGCCCGCACCAGAGACGGGTGAGTCGTGACGCAGCGCTCCGGCTCGTGCCCTGCCAGCAGGTTCACCTTCAGGAGAACCCGACCTCCCGGCGCGATGAACTTCGTTATCCCTCCAAAGTGCTCAAACAGATCGCGCACCGCGGAGTCAATGCCTTCCTGATTGTAACCGTCCCGCCTCAACAGCAGCAGCTTTCCCGGCCTCCTCGACGTCTCCGGTAAGACTGGGCTTCTCGCTGCGGTTTCCAATATCTTCGCGGTGGACACGAAAACTCCCCCCTTATAAAATTTTTTTGAGCGCGGTCGTGACTTTTAACTGCTGTATATTTTACAGCGTCTTGAGCTATAAAATTAGATGTAACCCAAATCCACAGCTAAAAAAGGCAGCGCGTCCTTATGAAATCTTCAAAAAACAGGGTTTAAGCTATGTTTGCAAGAACAAAAGCTTTCAGCAGAAACAATATAATTTAATAGCCATATTATTCTCATTTTGCCCTAGAGTGAATAGGGTGCTTGCAAGAATAGCAGTAAGGTGTTAATATACTTCATAATAAAATTTTGGTGTCAAGAATGAGATTCGCAATGTTATTATTTTAAGTATTTTGACTTCACGAGGCATTTTCGGGGCGTAGCGCAGTCTGGTTAGCGCACCTGCTTTGGGAGCAGGGGGTCGAAGGTTCAAATCCTTTCGCCCCGACCAGATAAGGTGCGAGAATTTATGCGGGAATAGCTCAGTTGGCTAGAGCGATGGCCTTCCAAGCCGTAGGCCGCGGGTTCGAATCCCGTTTCCCGCTCCACAGGGAAGTACGCGCTTGTAGCTCAGGTGGATAGAGCAACGGCCTTCTAAGCCGTAGGTCGCGGGTTCGAATCCTGCCGGGCGCGCCAAGTTATTATGGTGAACGTAGCTCAATTGGTTAGAGCTCCGGATTGTGGTTCCGGCGGTTGGGGGTTCGAGTCCCCTCGCTCACCCCAGCAAGATTGATACGCGCTCGTAGCTCAGTTGGATAGAGCGACGGACTTCGGATCCGTAGGCTGCGGGTTCGAATCCTGCCGGGCGCGCTAGGTGATTAATAGATTGTTATAGTATTGTGGATTGTTAGCTCAGTCGGCAGAGCAGCTGACTCTTAATCAGCGGGTCGTGGGTTCGAGTCCCTCACAATCCACCAAAATTTACATTCGACAATAATCTCCGCTCAACCTCAAACCCCTGATTTTTCAGGGGTTTTTTGTCTTGCCGCAAAGCGAGGTATATATCCCGGACATTAGGCAGAGCCCCAAGGGTCTTTCGAGGAGGGTGAACATGGAATTCGAGAAAATTTATAACAGGGTTGAAAAGCTCCGGACGCTGATGGAGCAGAACAGGATGGACGCCTTCGTCCTTTTCGTCTTTGAGCGGCTGAACTCCGAGAGCTGCCACTACATATCGGGGTTCCGGGGAAGCAGCGCGGTGGCGGTGATTGACAGCAGGCGGACGCTTTTGGTCACGGATGGGCGCTACCAGACACAGGCGGCCCAGCAATCCCCCTTTGAACTGTCCGTGCAAATGGGAATCCCATTTCCTAACTTCGCCGCTAAACTGGTGAGCGAGCGAGGTTACAGGCGTGTGGGGTTCGAAGCCGAGAAAATTTTTCACAGCGTCGCAGAGGAACTTATGAAGAAGACGCGGACGGAATGGAAGGACGCCTCGTCCCTGGTTCCCTCCCTGCGGCGAACCAAAGACGCGGGTGAGGCGGAGACTATCCGCCGGGCGGGGTTCATCGCGCGTCGCGCCTACGACAAGGCGCTGGGGCAGGTATGTGCAGGGATGACGGAGGTGGAGTTCGAGAGCATTCTGCTCTGCGAGATCAAGGCGGCGGGCGGAGAAAAGGGCTGGGCGCACGATGACTTCGTCGTGGTTTCTGGAGAGCGAGGGGTTTTGTGCCACGGGCGCGCCACACGGCGGCCTTTCGCCGCAGGGGACACCGTGACGGTCGACTACGGGGTCATGGTGGACGGCTACATGTGCGACGTTACGCGGAACTTTACCATCGGCAAGGCCCAGCGGCGGGCGCTGGAAATAAACCAAACGCTGGTTAAGGCCCATCTTGCCGCCGCCGCCGCGCTCCGGCCCGGCGTACCCGGCAGGGAAGTCGACGCCGTGGCGCGCAAGGTCATCGCCGACGCGGGCTATGAGGAAAACTTCCTCCACGGGCTTGGCCACGGTTTGGGGCTGGAAGTTCACGAGGCGCCGCGTCTGTCGGTTCTGTCGAAGGACGTTCTAAAGGCGGGGGACGTGGTTACGATAGAGCCCGGTATCTACATCGAGGGCTGGGGTGGCCTGCGCGTGGAGGACGACTACCTTGTCACCGAAGACGGGGCAGAATGCCTCACTCAATCTGACGACCAACACCTATTTCAACTCAACTTGACACACTCCCCTCGCTAAAGCGAGGGGAATCTAGCGCTTCCTTTAAGAACCTGTTCGATATCTTTACAACTCAGCGTACTTTTTCTAACGGGGCAGTGCCTACGCTGCTTCACACAATGCCCTATCTGGGCGCACTTGCTAGTATATCTCACGGCAAAAGATTTTAGACGAGATCTGAGAAATTTTAGAAATTTGGGTTAATCAACTGTCCGTTGTCCGTTCAGCGCCGCACATCGCGCTGCGGCAAGTTTGACCCGCGCTGTGGGCTTCGAGCCAAGTTTGGCCGGGGTGACGGCCCAGAGCCAGCCAGGAGGCCGCTTGCAGGTGGACGCACTTCACGCGCACCCCGTCTTTCGCGTAACGGATGCCCCCCACGCCTCCATGGAGGCCCTCGAAAGTGCGGGACTGACAGCGGCGCAAGAAGTCCTTTTCGGCTTCGGGCAGGAGCGCCAGCCTCAGCCGCCGGTGCTCCGCGTTAAAGGATACCCACTCGCGGGGGGCGTAGGTCTCGATCCAGCGTTCAAGTTTCCCCACCCCGCCCTCGGCCTCGACCGCGCCGATATGGCGCGTCAGCCAGGGACAGGTCAGCCAGAACGTGGTGGGGAAGGGCGCGAAGCCTCGAAGGGGGGAGCAGACGGTCACGCGGGGAAAACCGAACCGGCAGCGCTCCGCTATGCCCAAGACCAGGGATAGGTCAAACTTGCGACTCCGCGTTTGGCGCAGCACGACCTGTATATCACCCGGACTCGGAGCTTCGCAGGGACAAAAAAAGAGGAGGCCGCCGCCCTTCGCCTCTGATTTCTCGCTCACTACTCGGACAAATCCTTCAATTTTTGGGCTTTCCGCCCGCTTTTTTCTTGCCTGGCCTCGATGAGTTCATTTTGCTGTTGAGGTCCGCGATTTTAGACTCGCTGATCTTCAGAAAAGAAGCCATTTTTTTTTCGAAGCTGGCCTTGTCTTCTTTTGTGATGGGGGCCTGAATGAAAGGGCGTTCCTCCGCTTTTTTCAGGGAAAGGTCGATGCGGCCTTTCTCGTCGATCTTGATCACCCGCGCCTTGACGTTCTGCTGCAAACTCAGAACGTCCTCGACCTTCTTGACGAAATTGAACGAGAGTTCAGAGATGTGCAGCATTCCCCTCTGTCCCGTCGAAAGCCTCACGAATGCGCCATAGGGCATGATCTGCTCCACCGTGCACTCGACCAGGTCACCCACCCGGGCCGACGAAGCCTCGGGCTTCTTCTCCTCAACCATTGATATTACGAACCTCCCGGCAATATTTTGTAACACTTCGCACAACTTTGGGGTACTGCCCCTCACCTTCACCAAAAAGCTCCCACGCAAGGGCCGTGAGGCCCTCTTAACGGCGCCGCTATACCCAGCGCCACTCCAAGTCCGCGCGGGCGCCCAAGCGCTTACAGAGGTAGAGACCCCTAGCGTTGAAGTGCCTACTCTGCGGATTATACCAGATCAACAGCGTCCCTCGCTGCTTGTTCAGTGTCAGTCTCGTCACCGCCTCCTCAATAATAGGGCCATACCAGGCCAAAAGCATCTCCCCCTCGGTTCTGGGACGCGCCGTCTGCCATTGGAGCCTATTCGTCCGCATCTGGGGAAGTACCAAGGCACGCTTTAATCCCTCACGGATCGTCGTGGTCAGTTTGGGAAAAGAGCGCACGTTAATCTCCCCCAGCACGTAGCGGGCGATCTTCGCGCCCTTGACCCGCGCTAACTGCCTTCCCAAACGAAACTCTTGACTGGAGCAGACAATACCCCAGCGCACGAAGAGAACGGAACTCGCCACTCGTGTTTTCATCCGAATCGGGTGCGTCGCCACCTCACGCTTGGTTGGCACGGCAACCCGGGGCGGTTCCATAGAAAGCGAAAGAGAAGTCACCTTCACCCGCCCCAAAAAATGACGGCAGAAGTAGTCCTTGAAACCCTGGGAGTTCACGCTTACTCCTCGCCCAGGGAGGCAAGGGCTTTTTGAATGCGGCCAAAAGGCTCTAACAGCTCCATCGTCTTGGCCGCCTCCACCAGAAGCGTCACGGTCTGCTTGACCTCATCTTCCCTGGTGTTTTCGGGAAACGCGGCCCGCAGCGGCGCGCTGACAGAATCGGCCTGGATCATGTAAACGCCGCTTTCTCCTGCGCTTTCCACGTTCCCGGCCGCGTCCATGGGAGAACGGCTGGTGGGGGCCAGAAACAGCGCCTTACCCCTCGCGGTGTTTTTGACAGGGAGCAGGAGGTCGGGCTGCCTGCAAACCCAAAGTACGGGCTTCACCTCTACAGCCCCGATCAAGCTGTCCAAGATCAGTTCCTCCCGCAGGTAGGTCTCCAAGGCGCTGCCGTAGAGGATGCGCTCCAGGCGCGTGGGGCGAATTGGGTCCGTATAGCGAAAATCCATCGGAATACCCCGCAGGTCCACCACCAACGACGCCCCGCGAAAAAGCCCCTCCACGCCGTCCACCACAATATAGCCCAAACTGCCGTTAGCCACAGCCAAAAACATCACCTCTCGCGCGATTGCGCCCCGATCATGCGTAAAAGTCGAATTTCTTCGCGGCCTTGGTCTTGGAACCTATCTCGTGGGCCTCTGACTCTCCTTCTCCTCTTCCTGGGGGCCGCCGCTCAGAGAAGGCCTGCCGCTGCCCCTCTCTGCGGCGTTCCCGTTCCTCGCCTTCCTCTTTGTGCTTTACCTTCCGCACCTCCGCTGCCGCCAGTCCCGCCTGAACCATCTGCATCCGCTTGACGCTCTCCTCGACCACTACCTTGCCCTGGCCGGTCTGTTGAGCTGCCGCGATGGCGTCCTTGGAAATCTGAGCGCTGTGCTCCACGTTGTAATGCGCCAATTGAAGATTAACAGGTTGAAGCATGACCTCACCTCCCGGATACGCACGGACGGAGAGCTAGCCGTCGAAGGCCCTCAGGCGGACTTCCCCGCCGTCCAGGACGAAAGCCGTGAACTTAAGCGGCTCCCGTACCACGTAAGACACGCCGCGGATCGTGATGGTAACGCCGGGGTAGCACACCTCTTTGACCCGCACCACGCCCTTCGCCTTGGAGAGTTCCAGACGCTCTTCCAACTCCTGAAGCTCCTTGGACATGGACTTCAGGGCCGACTGAGTCTGAAACTTGGACTTGGTGACGGAGGCCATCATGGCTCGCTTCGCGTCGTCCAGGGCGCCAGCCTGATCCTGTTTTTTCAAGTAGGTAAGGCTGGTCTCCAGCTTTTCGATGTTTTCCTGGTGTTGGCCGATGAGGACTTGCAGCTCCTTGCGGCGCTCGGCCTGCTCCGGCGGGATGCCCACGACGATGTCCGTCTTCGTCCCCATCTCGCTGCCCAGGATCTGACATATGACCTCTACCCCGGCCTGAACCTTCCCTCCCGCGATCTGGGCCTTCTGACCGCCCAGCACCGTCACCTTGTACTGGGCCGCCACGTCACTGTGAAACACGGAGTTTTTGATCTCAATGTTCCCCTGGCTGCGAATGTAGGCCTGATCCGCGAAGCCCGCGAAGACGTTGCCCTTGGCGATGATGCGCCCCTTACCCATGCCGCGCACCCCGCCCGTGATGTTGATGTCGTTGGAGCTTTCCACGTGGGCGCCTTCCACCATCTGCTTGATCTCGATACTGCCCGACGCGATGACCTGGAACCCCTCTCGCACCGCCCCCGCGATTTTCACGCTTCCATTGAAGTTGATGTTGCCGACGCTGAAATCCACATCGCTTTTGACCTCCAGCTCAGGCAGCACCAACAGCTTTTTGTCCTTGCGTAAAAGGCGTCCGTCGATGGCGGCGCTGAGCACTAAACCGTCCTCAGATATCTCAAAGCCCGATCCCACGGGAAACGCCGCATCCTTGCCGGGGAGGGCCTTGAGCTCGTTCCCCGTCACCGATTCCCCGTTTTCCCCCGGCGTCGCCGGGTGCTTTACGGCGACCTTGTCCCCCTTCCGAACGTTGACGAAGACGCTCCTCGTCCTGTAGTCGATCTTCTGGGCGGCCAAGTCCACCTCGGTCTCCTTGTTGTCGGGATCAATCAGGTACTCGATCCAGGCGTTTTCACCGTTCTTCGAGGGTAATCCCTGGGCCACTTGCACGGTTTCGTCGGTGAGCTTCAGCTCCGTCAGGCTTTTAAGCGCCTCCTGGTCCAGGCCAGACACGACGTTTTTCTTCGCGAGGGCTTCCCCCACGTCGGTTTGGGTGGGCCAGGGCTTGGTGAAAAAGGGCGCTTCCAGGGTAATGGAGGCGGTCATGTTGTCCTTGGAGAGCTGCACGATGATCTGAGCGCTTTTTTCGTCAACCTCGCTGCGCCCCGCAATTTTCTGCCGGGTACGGTTTTTGTGCCTAGCGAAGTCATCCACTGCCCTCGCATCGTACTTTCTAACCCCCTTGGCGCGCAAAAAGGCCGTCAGATCAGCCAAAGAAAAGTTATCCACTAGGGCTGACACCCATATCCCGTCCGAATCGACCTCCAACTTCACTATCTCCTGCGCCATAACCGCTCCTCCTTTCGCTCCCTAGCGTCTACAAATCGTACCCGATTCAAGCCTGCCTGACAAGCAGGGCTTTGAGCCCGGCGATAGCCTTGCCGTGGATCTGGGAAACGCGCGACTCCGTCACACCCAAGATACGGCCTATTTCCTTCAGCGTCAGCCCCTCGTAATAATAAAAGGAGATTACCTGCATCTCCCGCTCTGGGAGCTGCGCGAGGGCATCCATGATGCGCCGCGCGTCGTCTTGGTTTTCCAAGTCGGAGGCCACGCTTTCCTCGTCGTTGTCCGCCAGAATGCCCTCGAAGCTCACGTCTCCGTCCTCCAGGGCAATCACCTCGTCCAGTGAGACGATGTAACTGCGGCTTGCCAGTTCCAGCGTCTCTTTGTATATTTTTTCGTCCACGCCCATCTCCCGCATGACCCATTCGTCGTGCAGTCCGCCCTTTTCCTGCAAAACCCTCTCGATGGCCCTGTTCAGCTTTTGCAGTTTTTCCCGGCCCGTCCTGGAAATCCAGTCGTATTTTCTCAGCTCGTCGAGAACGGCGCCGCGAATGCGCGGAACGGCGAATGTCTGAAAGGAAAAACCCTTGGAGAGGTCGAACCTGTTGACGGCGTCGAGAAGGCCAAACACACCGAAGCTCAGGAGATCCTCGTAGTCGAGCCCCGGTGGGGCGGAAAGGGCCATTCTGCCGACCACGTACTTGATGAGGGGGAGGTATCTCTTTACGATCTTCTCTTTCTGTTCCTCCGTGGGGTTCTCACCGTATTCGCGCCAAAGGTCGCCCTCCGCAGTCTCAAGCTCCAAGGATGTCCCCCCTTCCCCGTCTATATTTCCGTCTGACCTTTGCCCAGGGTCTTGATCGCCAGCGTCCACGTTTCCGTCGAGAATTCCACCGTCCTGCCCTTGTTACCCCCCGTGTCGGAGGCGATCAGGGGTATCCCCTCCTTGGAGAGCATCGCCGTGGTTTCCTTGATATTGCGCGCCCCCACCGACAGAAAATCGTTACTGCTGTTCGGCAGGGCAAACATCTGGGCCCCCCCGGCCATTTTGGCCTTCATGCGGGACTTGGACGCGCCTTTTTTTGTCATTTCATCTATCAGGGTGGGGACGGCGGTGTCCGCGAACTTGCCCACCTTTTCGACCGTCTTCGCCCCCCGGCTGTCGGGCAGCATAATGTGCGCCATGCCCGCAACCTTGGCGGTGGTGTCGAAAATCACCAGTCCAATACAAGAGCCCAGACCGAGGGTTATCATTTTTGCCGGCGCGCTGACCACCACCAGGTCGGCCATTCCAACGTGCGCGGTTTTTTCCATCTCTACAGCACCTGGAGCTTCTTCAAAAGCAGCTCAAGCGCGTCAGGATCGGGCAGCATGACGATGTTTCCCGATATTTTGTCGACTCCTTCGACCCGCAGCTCCGTGTTGATGAATAGGGCCATTTCTCCCATTTGTCCGAAGATGGAGACCACCACATCCAAGATGGAGGCCAGCATGTCGCGGGCGACGCCCGGCACAGAAATCTGCTGCTGAACCCCCAGCAGCGAGTTGATCCCCCTCAGAAAAGAACTCAGGACGATGTTCCCCACCTCGGAGAGCGCGCTGTCCTTTACGTCCTGCGGAAGGTCGGTGGGGATGAAGCCAAACTGCTGTTTCAGCAGAAGGCCCACCATCAAGTCCGCCGCTTGCTCGTCTTGGATGAAAATAAAGCTGCACCCGAACTCCCCCATTGACCGCACAAAGACAGCCGCCACCACGTTATCCGCATTTCCGTAATACTCCGAAAGGGAGTAAATGGAGACCAGGTCGGCCCGAGGGACAGCTATCTCGACCGCGCACGATAACAGTTTAGATAAAGCCGTGGCCGCGTTACCCGTTCCGATGTTGCCGACCTCGCGAACAGCGTCCAACTGCAAATTGTTGAACGAACTCAGGTCCAGCATGACGTTCCCCGTCAGCCTTTCGTCGTGTAGAGGGAAGCTACGTCCAGAATAAGGGCTACGTTGCCGTCGCCCAATATCGTCGCCCCGGCGATTCCCTTGATCTTGGAGAGGAAACGCCCCAGGGATTTAATAACGATTTCCTGCTGGCCGATCAGCTCGTCCACGATAAACCCAATCTTGTTCTTGCCTATCTTCACAACCACCACGGGGTACTCGTCCCGATGGGTTCCTTTCACCTCGGTGCCCAGCACGTCGGCCAAGTCGCTCAGGGAAAGCACCTCACCGCGCAAAAGCGTGGCCGGGGAACCGTGTACCGTTTTAATGTTCTCCTGCTTCACCAGGATCGTCTCTTCCACGTTTTCCAAGGATATGGCGTAGGTTTCCTCCCCTACCTTGATCAGAAGCGACAGCACGATGGCCAGCGTCAGAGGCAGGCGCACATACACGCTGGTTCCCTGACCCACCTTGGAAACCAGATCGAGCTGCCCGCCCAGGGTCTCCACTTTGGTCTTGACCGCGTCCATTCCCACGCCGCGCCCAGATATATCCGTTATGGCTGGCGCCAGGCTGAAGCCCGGCAGGAGGACAATCTGAATGGCCTCCTCGTCTGATATCGTGATCGCGTGCTCCTCGTCCAGGAGGCCGCGCTCTATAGCCTTTTTCTTGACCTTTTCGGGGTCGATGCCCTTGCCGTCGTCCGTAACCTCGATGATGACGCCGCTGCCCTCCTGATAGGCCGATATTCTCAGCGTTCCCTTTTCGTTCTTGCCGGCCGCCCGCCGGTCTTCCCGGGTCTCGATCCCGTGATCTAAAGAGTTGCGAATCAAGTGAACCATGGGGTCTCCTATCTCGTCGATCACGGTGCGGTCGAGTTCCGTATCCTGACCCTCCAACACCAGCTCCACCTCTTTGCCGAGGCTTTTAGAGATGTCGCGGATGAGCCTCGGGAATCGGTCGAAGGTGAAGGACACCGGCACCATGCGCAGCTTCGTGACCAGTTCCTGAATATCCCCGGAAATACGGCCCAGCTGAGACAGGGGTTCGTCGAACTCCCGCAGACGCGCCTCCTGCACCAGTCTTTCGATGCGGGCACGGCCTATAACGAGTTCGCCTACCAGGTTCATCAGCTTGTCCAAGCGGCCGATATCGACGCGCACCGTCTGGTTCGCCTTCTTCACGTCCGGTTTGGGAGGAGCTGCAGGGTGAGGCGCCTCGCGCACGGGCGCTTTTTCCTTAGCGGCCTCGGCGGGAGGCGCTTTCTCCTGGACCGGCTGGGGTGCCGGCGCGGCGGGCTGTTTGGCGTCGTCTACAGCCGACAGCTCTTCCATGGACACCGAGGTAATGTCACTGATCTTGAGGACCGCCTCTTTGATGTCCCCCTCGCCTTGCTCGGTGACGAGGTAGAGCAGGAAATCCACGGTGAACTCCTCGTTTTCCAGCGCGTCAATGGAAGGCTCGGTCTTGATGACGTCCCCCATCTCCTCCAGCCTGTTGACGACCATGTAAGCGCGAGCGGCCTTCAGAAGGCAGCTTTCGCTCAGGTTTACCTGGATTCTGAAAACCGTCCGACCCTGGCCTTTCGCCTCCGTGATCCACTCTTTTTCCTGCTTGGAAAGGGAACCGGAAGCGTTCTCCTTGATGGGCGCCGCCCCGGCGTCTTTGGCCTTCGCGGCGGCGGCCTCCGAGTCCATGTCGCGCAAAGAGGCCACCAGCGCCGTGACGTCCACGTGAGCGTCGCTTTCCCCTCCCCGGATAGAGTCCACCATGGCCTGCATGGCGTCGAGGGAGGAAAACATGAGGTTCATGTCGAAGTCGTCCAGGTGGTGCGTGCCCTTGCGGGCCGCGTCCAGACGGTCTTCCAGCGCGTGGGTGAGCCCCGCCATCTTCTCGAAGCCCATCGTCGCCGACATGCCCTTCAAGGTATGAGCGGAGCGGAAAATTTCGTTGATGACGTCGATATTCGCCGTGTCCTTCTCCAGCGTGAGCAAAAGGTCATCCAGCCGCTGCAGATTATCGCCCGCCTCATCCAAAAACGCGCCCAGGTATTGGTTCATATCCATCTCAATCATGGCCCACCATCCCCAACTTCGTAAATTCCGGCCCTAGCTGGCTTTCTACCCTTTCAGGCATTTGACAAGCGCCTCCGGGATCCCGGTCAGCGGAAGGACCTCGTCCACAACTCCGGTCTCCACCGCGGCTTTGGGCATCCCATAGACGACGCAGGTCTCTTGCGCCTCCGCTATAATATAAGCCCCTTTAGCGTGAAGGGCAACAGCACCATCTGCACCATCGCGCCCCATTCCCGTCAGAACGACCCCCACCACCCTGCCTCCAAATTCCTCAGCCACGCTTTGAAACATTATATTCGCAGAAGGCTTAACAGACAACACGGGTGGAACGTCGGACAAGCCGCAGCAGGACGTGCCGTTGGGCCGCCGTTTCACGATCAGGTGGCTTCCTCCCGGAGCGACGACCGCGCGGCCTGGCCTCAGTTCCGTGCCCTCCTCCCCCTCCATGACGGAAAGGGGAGAGACGGCGTCGAGGCGCTTTGCGAAAGAACTCGTGAAGTCCTTGGGCATGTGCTGGGTAATGACCACGGGAACCGGGAAGTCCTTGGGCAGCTTGCTAAACAGATGCAACAGCGCCATGGGGCCGCCCGTTGAGGCCGCGATGGCGACGATCTCCCGCTTCCCCCAAGAGGACACCTGAGCATCGGCGGCCTTCGCTCCCGCGTACTGAGGCACGGAACGCACCCGCACGGACGCCCCCTTAGCCATGACCACCTTGGAGATCAGCTCTGCCCCTATTTCCTTGAAGGCGCTGGAAAAGGGCTTCAGGGGCTTGCAGATGAAGTCAACGCTCCCAAGGGCGAGGGCTTTGAGCGTCACGTGGGCTCCCTCCCGGGTTTGGGTGCTGACCATGATCACCGGGATGGGGTGCGCCGGCAGCAACTCCTCTAGAAACTCCAGTCCGTTCTTCCTGGGCATTTCCACGTCGAGCGTTATCACGTCGGGAGACAGTACCCGAACCTTGGCGAGGGCGTCCACGCCGTCCCTCGCCGTTCCCACCACCTCGACGCGGGGATCCGAGGAAAGGACGTCTCCCAGGAGCTTCCGCATCAAGGCGGAGTCGTCGACAATGAGTACCTTGACCTTCGAATCGCTATCTCCCATAGAAATTACCCTCGCGTAATGAGTTCCTGCTGCCGAATATAGCCGCCCATCAGTTTTTCCGTAGAAATGGGCAGACCCTCGTAGGCCAATCCCACTTCGATGTTGGTCTCGTTCTTTCTTAAAATTTTGACCAACTTCCCCACGATGAAAAAGCGCGTCCCCCCAATGCTCATCAGCAGGAGATAACGCCCCCCCTCGAAACAGTAGTGGGTCAAAGACTGCTTGATCGTAATCCCCACCCCGCCCAGACTGATGTCCGAAACGCGAATCGGGAACCACTCCTGCGGGGGAAGACGGGAGCCATCGGGAAGGTGCTCCACCTCGGCCTCCAAAAAGAAGGCGTCCGCCTTAATTGAACTGGAGACCCGGACGAACATTCTGCGCTGCACCTTTTCGAGGGGAGTGAGGAGCCTCACCCACAAAAGGGGCACAGGCACGTTGATGACACTCCGCACCACCGAGACCGTGGCCTGGTAGAAACAGGCGCTGGTCTCGATCTTCATCAGCAGCTCCGTGTTGCGGAGGGCGGGTAGGAGAGCACCGCGCAGCATAGGATGGGACACACCCACCTGGCCCTCGCCGATGTCCTCAAGGCGCGCGGAGTAACTGCCCTTGTAAAGTCCAGAGGAGATGACCAGCTCTACCCTGGAGTTGATCACTCCCTCCAACTGCTTGCGGACGGGCTCAAAATCAAAATTTGTCGTCATGGGTCATCTCTCCAGAAAGTAACCTCGGGTCAGCCGGGAAAAAAACGCCTTCAGCCCCCTTGGCGGGTTCACGTCCGTGTGTTTGCGCGCGGACGTACCGAATAGGATCTCCACAAGTCTTCTCACTCCCGCCGCCGCGGGAGAATCCGGGTAAAGCTGGTAAAAGGGCTTCCGAAAACGCACGGCCTGCTCCACGGAATGATCCTTCAAAACACAGCCCGCGTATTCAATAGAAAGGCCCAAAAACTGACTCGCCGCCATGCGGAGCCTATTAGCGACCTCAAGCCCCTCTCCCTCGCTGCCTGCCATGTTCACGACAAAGTAGATGCTCTTTTTCGCCGTGTCGCCTTCCTCCGGGGCCTTCAGGGCCTTCAAAACCCCATAGGCGTCTCGTATGGCGGTGGGTTCGGGCGTCGTGACTAAAAGCGCGGTGTCGGCAGCCTCGGCGAAGGTCAGCACGCCTTTGTGTATTCCTGCTCCCGTGTCCACCAGCAAAATATCGGCCCTGTCCTCCAGAAAGCCCAAGGTATCGATCAGCTCCATCAGGCGAGTTTGATCCAGGTCCGCCAGTTCCTTGAGTCCCGATCCCCCCGGTAAGATCCAGACGTCGCGCTTCAACTCGATAAGGATGTCGTCCAGCGTCCTGCTTCCGTCGATAAGGTGGGTCAGGTTGTACTTGGCCGTGATACCGCAGAGCATGTCGAGGTTGGCCAGTCCTAAATCCGCGTCCAGAAGGACGGCCTTCTTTCCTCCCTCGGCCAGGGCACAGGCCAAGTTCAGGGATAAATTGCTCTTCCCTACCCCGCCCTTGCCGCTGATGATAGTAACCGTCCTCAGGCTGCCCGGCGCCCGGTTCTCCCGTTTGTGGCGCTCGACGATGCGCCTCAGCTCTTTTGCCTGGTCGGAAATCAGCAAAGTGCTTTCACTCACGGTGCACGTCCCCCCACCCCACCCATCAAAAGGTTCGCGAAACGCTCGGCGGAGGCGACCTCTATGTCGTTCGGGACGTTTTGTCCCGTGGTGAAATAAGAAACGGGGCGATCCAGGTGTTGAAACACGCTGAAAAGAGGTCCATAGCTTACCGTCTCGTCCAGCTTCGAGAAAACCATGTGAGAGATGGGCAGAACAGACAGGCGCTCCACCACGTCCACTAGGTCCCTGTACTTCATGTTCGCGGCCATAACGAGATGAACGGCGTCGGGTTTGTAAGCGTCGTGAACGGCTTGCAGGCCCTCCACGTTTTTGGACTCCTTCTGCCCCCGCCCCGCCGTGTCCAGAAGAACCAAGTCGGCGTCCGCGTGCTCCGACAGAGCGCTGGCGAAGTTGTTCACCTCGAAAATGACCTCCAGAGGCACGCCCAAAATTTTGGCGTAGGTTCGAAGCTGGTCCACCGCGGCGATACGGTACGTGTCGCTGGTGAGAAGAAGGACGTTCTTATGGTTCCAAAGCGCCTCAATGGCGGCTAGCTTCGCGATGGTGGTGGTCTTCCCCACGCCCGTGGGGCCTATCAGCATGATCTTTCTCCCCCCCAGGGGATCGGCCATGGCGTCTGCGGAGCACCGTATTTTCGGCTCAATCCACTTCGCGAAGGGGACGCCGTCTCCGCTCTCGCGGTACTTCGTCACCAACTCCCGCGCGTAGTCGAGGTCCACCTCTTCCACCGCCAGCTTTTGATAGAGTTCGTCCGCTTCGATGCCCGATCCTCCCGCTGCAGGTATGCCGGGCAAACCCGCGGCGAACTTCTTTCCCTCTCTCTTCCCGAACTTTTCGCTCTCCGTGCGGAGTCCGCCGCTGACCTCTCCCAAGCGCCGCATGATCGTGTCGAGCTTCTTAGAGAGAAAATCCACCTCTTCCCTGAGCTTTTGAGGATCCGAGTCATCCACCGCCGCCTGAAGACGGGCGGAATCCGCTCCCGCGGAGGAAAGGACGACTTTGTCGTAATCCTGGGAAGTTTTGGCACCCGCCACCCCCGTCGGGGAATAAATCACCCTTGCGGAACTCTCCAACGATGCTGGAAGCGAGAGCATCCCCCCCCCCTCCAGGGGTTTCGACTCAGGCTTCGCGTCCGACGCCTGCTTTTCCTTAAACTCCAAAAGTTTCTGAAAGGCGCGCAAGTTCTCCCTGGCGGAAGCGGCGTCCTTCTCATCTTTGGGTTTTTCCTCTTTGGGGTCCTCCTGTAAAATACCCGCCTGCACCAACAGGGTCTGACGCTGGAAAAGACCCATGAAGCCCCCCATACGCACGGGGCGGGTTGACAGAATAACCGCATCCTTACCCAGGCGTTCACTTGCCAGCCTGAGAGCCTCCGCGTCGTCTTTGGCCTCGAAGGTGATCTGGTTGAAAACCCTCATTGCTATTCCACCATTCCCACCGTTTTGATTTGAATGCCGTGAGCGATTTCATTATAAGATACCACAAAAACATTGGATATGGAGCCCTCGATCAACCGCCGCACAATGAGGCGGACGTTGGGGTGCACCAAAAGCACGGGCGCCAGGTTTTTAATAACCATGTCGTCCACGGCGCGGCTGATGGCGGAGATCATCTTCTGCACTTCCCGCGGGTCCAGGTTCAACTGCCAGCCCCTGGCCAGGTCGCCGTCCATCGCGGCCATAATCTTCTGCTCCCAGTTAGGCGACAGCGTCACAACGGTGATGAACCCGCTGGCGCCCTGAATTTTCAAAGAAATTAGGCGTGCCAAGGCTTCCCTTGCACGCTCGGTCAGAAAGTCCACGCTGCGCGACAGCTTGCCGTAATCCGCTAAGGCCTCGAAGATCGTCACCAGGTCGCGGATAGGCACCTGCTCCCGGATGAGGTTTTGCAAGACCTTTTGTATCTCCCCCAGGGACAGGGAGGCCAAAAGCTCCTCCACCACCGCAGGGGCGTTTTCCTTCACCATGTCGGTAAGTTTCTGAACTTCCTGCCGCGTCAGGAGTTCCGCCCCGTTTTTCTTGATGACCTCCGACAGGTGCGTGGCCAAAACGGACGGGGCGTCCACCACCGTGTAGCCCATAGATTCGGCCTTGTCACGGAGGTCAGGGGAAATCCAAAGCGCGGGCAGACCAAAGGCCGGCTCAGTCGTGGGAATACCCACCAGGTCTTCCTCCGCCGCGCCGGTGTTCATGGCCAGATAGTGGTCGGGGAGAAGCTCGCCCCTACCCGCCTCCGCGCCCTTAACACGAAGCACGTACTCCGTGGGCTTGATTTGAATGTTATCGCGAATGCGGATGGGCGGGACGATGAGTCCCAGTTCCACCGCCATTTGCTTGCGGATGGTACCGATACGCTCCAGCATGTCGCCGCCCTGAGCGGGGTCCACAAGGGGAATGATCGCGTAGCCGATCTCGGTCTCCATGGGTTCCACGGTCAGGAGGCGCATGACCTCCTCCGGTGACGCCGGCGCGGCGGCAGGCTGGGCGCCAGCGGCGGATTGCGGAACTCCAGGCGCGGCTCCCCTGCCGCCCGGCGCTTGCTGCTTCTTCTCCGCCACCTCGATCCCCTGTACCGCTCCTTCCCGCTCCACCATGTAGCCCATCCCGCCCATGAGACTCCCTAAAATCGCGAAAGGAATTGTGGGAAGTCCTGGAATCATCGCCAGGGCGAACAGAAGCCCTGATCCGATGTAAAGGGGGCGGGAATAGCGAGTGAACGCCGTCACGATGTCCTGTCCCAAGTCGGAGGTGGCTGCGGCGCGGGAGACGATCACGCCCGTGGCGGTGGAAAAGAGCAAAGCGGGTATCTGGGAGACCAGGCCGTCTCCTACGGTGAGAAGGCTGTAGCGGGCGGCGGCGTCGGCCACCGGCCACCCTTTTTGAAAAACACCAATGGCCAAACCGCCTAGGATGTTGATGAGGGTGATGAGGAGTCCGGCGGTGGCGTCTCCCTTGACGAACTTGGAAGCGCCGTCCATGGCGCCGTAGAAGTCCGCCTCTCGCTGAATTTCCTTGCGGCGCTCCTTGGCTTCCTCCTCGTCGATGAGGCCGGAGTTCAAGTCGGCGTCGATGGCCATCTGCTTGCCCGGCATGGCGTCCAGGGTAAAGCGGGCCGCCACTTCAGCCACGCGCTCCGCGCCCCGAGTGATGACCACCAACTGAATGACCACCAGGATCAGGAAGATGACGCCGCCCACCACGTAGTTTCCCCCGACCACAAAAGAGCCGAAGGCCATGATGATGTTTCCCGCGTCGGCCTGCAAAAGAATTTGCCGCGTCGTGGAGACGTTGAGGGCGATGCGGAAAAGCGTGACGATAAGCAGCAGGGTCGGGAAAACCGACAGCTCCAGGGCACGTTTCACGTAAAAGGTCATCAGAAGCACGACAACCCCCAACGTGATGTTACAGGCCAGCAAAATGTCAATGAACCACGTTGGAAGGGGAATAACCATCATCCCGACCACGAGCACCATCAAAAGCGCCACGCCGATGTCGGAATAGTAGAGTATCTTCTTTAACGTTGACATTTCCCCTTCTGCTGCTACGGACGCCAACCCCTCACCCCCTTTGGTAAAAATCGAAAAATCCACTGCATTTCTATTGTACACGAAAACAAAACAAAAAACCTCTCTTGCGAGAATACCGTTTTTGCGTTGCCTCAATTTATCTTTATGTTAAACTAACGGAAAAACGCGCGCGTTGCGAGTGGAAGGCCCCGCGCCTGAGGCGCTTAACATTACGAAAACGCTACGGAAAAAAGCACACACAGAAAGCGGATCGGGTGGATTGGACAAGGACAAAAACGACACGAATGTTGAGTTTTACAAATGGCAATTGGACGCCTACTCCCGGATAGAGGGGCAGAGCGCGGTGCTGTCCGCTCCCACCGGCGCGGGTAAAACGCTGGTGGCTTACCTTTGGGCGGGGCTCTTGAACGCTCGCGGTGAAACGACGCTTCCCGCGGCGGGGCGTGTTATCTTTACCGCACCGATCAAGGCCCTGAGCAACGAGCGCTACATGGACCTCCGTCGCATGGGTTTCGACGTTGGCATCGAGACTGGCGACTTCAAGCGCAACGAGGAAGCACAGATTATCTGCTGCACCCAGGAGATCTACACGATGAAGTACGCGGGCCGTCCCGGCCAGATGCTGATCGTGGACGAATTCCACTACATTTTTAACGATCCTGACCGCGCGCGCGCCTACATTGACGGGATCAAGAACACCCACCTGGACACGCCCATCCTTGTCATGTCCGCCACTCTGGGCGGCGTCAAGGCCGTAGGGCGCTACCTGTCGGAAGTGACCTCCCGCCGCTTCGTCATTCACGAGAGCCGCGAGCGAATGACGCGCCTGATCTTCAAGTCCGACGAGCCGATTACGCTTCAATTCGTCCGCGACGCCCTGATTTTTTTGTTTTCCCAAAAGGGGGCCTCCGAGCTGGCGTTCCAGATAGCGCGAACGCGGAAGAGGCTGGGGCGCGACCGGTTGGCCCGACTGAACGACCTGGCCGCCATTCTGGAGGTCAAAAAAATTCAGTCCCCCTTGCTCCACGGAGTGGGGATATACCATGGGGGGATGTTTCCCAAGGAAAAGCTGTTGGTGGAGTCCGCCTTCCGGGAGCGGGTGCTGGACGTGGTGTGCGGCACTAACGCCCTGGCCCTGGGAGTGAACCTTCCCGCTCAGTACGCGGTGTTCGCTCAGCTCGTCCAGTACCACCACGACGAACCCATCACCAAGAACGAGTTTTTGCAGATGGCCGGGCGCGCTGGGCGCAAAGGGCTCTTCGACCCCGGCTTCGTCACGTGGCTGAAGGACTCCGCCTTTGAGAAACGTGGTTTCTTGACGGGTCAGGTGTTCCGCGCGCTCCTCGACAGCCCCCCCGAACACGCTGCCGTCACCCTGCGCCCTTCTTATGGGAGGCTCCTGAGAAAACAAGTTCTGCCGGAGGCAGAGGCGGAGTACATCGCCCGATACTCCATGCCCCCGGCCGACGAGACCGTCGTGACAAGCCTCATTCACGCGGGACTGCGCAAGATCGACCGGGTGGTTCGGAAGTTGGTGCAGGGCGGCGAGCGCAACCGCTACCGCTCTATTCTGGCGGCGATATGGTACGATGAAATGGAAATTGACGAAAATTTGGAGATGGCGATGCTCTTTTTCGAGGAACCAACGCCCAGCGCCCTCATGGCCGCCCAGATGATTCTACCCTGCGAGCGCAACTATCTGCAGGCCCTCTTGAAGGTCAAGCGGTTCGCCAACTGGCTGCCCAAGGGTTACCGCTTCCGGGCCTTGGATGACCTGAACGGCACGGTGGACGAGATCGACCCGACGATCTACGGCTTTGAGGAAAAATTGGGCGAGATCGACCAAGGCCGCCTTGGCTGAGTCTGTGATTGGGAAAGCACTGATTAATGGGGTTCTTAGGGGTCTGAGACCCCTAAGCGGGGCGTGGGGCGGAGCCTCACAAGGGCTCAATCAGCGTTTCCTTAGTTTTTTTCGGAGGTTCACCCATGATGTTGCTGCTTAAAAATGGAGAGGTCTACGCACCCGACTACGTGGGGATAGCGGACGTCCTCGTCCTGAACGGGAAGATCGCCGCCATCGAGAGAGGCATTGACATCACCTGCGCGGGAGCGGAGGTGGAGGTGCGGAACCTGCGCGGCTTGAGGCTGACCCCCGGCTTTGTTGACAACCACGCCCATATCGCGGGCGGCGGCGGCGAGGCGGGCTTTGAGAGCCGGACGCCGGAAACGGCGTTTTCCACTTTTACCCGGTGCGGGGTGACAACGGTGGTGGGGGTTCTCGGCATGGCCGCCTTCTGCGGCCCGGAGGCCTTGCTCGCTAAGGCGCGCAGCCTGACGCGGGAGGGGATCACCGCTTACATCCTCACGGGCTTCTGCGGGCTTCCGCCGGTTTCTCTCACGGGTTCGGCCCGGCGCGACATCGTCCTCATTGGGGAGGTGCTTGGCGTCGGGGAGATCGCGGTGTCCGACCTCCGCGCGCCCCAGCTCTCCGTGGAGGAGCTGGCTCGCGCCGCGGCGGACGCTCGCGCTGGGGCGATGCAGAGCGGCAAGGCCGGGGTGCTGAACCTGCACATGGGCAGCGGCAAAGAGGGGTTTGGCTCCCTGTTTAAGCTGCTGAAGGACACGGACATTCCCATACGGCATTTTCTGCCCACCCACGTGACGCTTACCCCCGACCTTTTCGCTCAGTCCAAGATATTCGCGGCTCTGGGCGGCACCATCGACATCACCGCTGGGACGGGCGAGGCGTATCCTGAAGCCATTCCCTCGGCCAACGCCGTGAATCTTTGCCTGGAAAGCGGCGTGCCCATCGACAGCGTTACCCTCAGCTCCAACACAGGGGGGCTCCTGACCGCCTTCAACAACGCGGGAAACGTGGAGCACGTGGCCGTTTGCTCACCCTCTGCCCTGCAAAGGGAACTGAAGGCGCTGGTCACCAGCGGCCTGGACCTCTCCATGGCCCTTAAGCCCTTCACCGCCAATCCCGCCCGCGTTCTGGGGCTCTCCGCCAAGGGACGCATCGCTCCAGGATGTGACGCGGACATCCTGATCCTCGACGGCGACATGAACATTGAATCCGTCTTCGCCTGCGGCCGCATGGTAGTTGAGTCCGGCAGGCCCGTGGTCAAAGGCAGATTCGAGTTTTGACCCTCTGGCGATCCCGTCCGCGTCACGGCTGAATATAGGTGGGGCAGGGCCTCGCAAAGGGTTAATCAGCGCTTCCATAACAGTCCGGTTTTTTCTCATTATTTTCCTCTTTTTCCTCTTCCTCTTTTGGCGGGGCTATGCCAGCCCCGCCTGCTTTATTATGTTCTTAATGTTCTTATATGGGCTTGTATTTCGGTAATGGCGTCAAGAGTTCCTTCAAGGCCGCGCCAATTGATATAATAAATTCTCCGTGGAATCGCGCGCCAGGCATGAACGGGGAACCGATTTCGCAGGCCAATCTGAAGCAAAACAAAACGTCACATTTCGGGAGCGGATGACAAATGAGGTATTTCAATATCGCGGGTCCCAACAAGGAGGAGCAGAATTTCGGGCTGGACCCCTTGAAGCGTGTGGATATCCGCATGATCGAGTCCTTCATCGCCAGAGGACGGCATTTCCTGTTGTGCTCACCCCGGCAGTCGGGTAAAACCACGTTTCTCTTGGCTTTCAAAAAGAAACTCAACGCGGAACGCGCTTACCGATGCCTCTACTGCAACGTGGAGGCGGCCCAGGCGGCGGGCGGTGACTCCGAGCGCGGCATCCGCCTGCTCCTGAACCGTATCGCCCAGGAGGCGGCTCAGGAGTTTCAAGACCCTCGACTGTACCAAAACTACCACGCCATCTTGGAACGGACAGGGCCCGACGGGGCCATTCTTGCGGTCTTCGAGCGCTGGCTTTCCGAGGAGCAGCCGCCCAAGCCGCCCCTGGTGCTGATGCTCGACGGCATTGACCTCCTGAGCGGCAGAACCCTTACCTCCATCCTGAGGCAGCTTCGCGTGGGTCAGGGCTCCGCGCCCCGGCTGTTTCCCCAGAGCGTCATCCTGAGCGCTGTTCGCGATATCCGCGACGCCGATGTGAACGTGGGGAGCGGGGAATTCCTCACCGGCCGGAGCGGAACGGACATTCGCGAGCCCTCGGTGACTCTTTACGACTTCACGCGGGCTGAACTCAAAGAGCTGTGCGACCAACACACGGCGGAGACGGGACAGGTTTTTCAGGAGGGTGTCTACCCCCGTCTCTATGCCCTGAGCGGGGGACGACCCTGGCTGGTGAACGCGCTTCTCTGTGAGGCCCTTTACGAGATGAACTACGCCGCTAACCCCTCGAAGCCCATCACCGCCGCGATTCTCGAGGCGGCGAAAGACCATTTCATTGCCCGCCAGGACGCTTACTTGGATCAGCTTGCCACAAAGCTCTCCTCTCCGCAGGTGCGGGAGGTGCTGTTTCCCATTTTATCCGGGACGGTGTGGAAAAAAAAACCCCCTCAAGATGTGCTGGAGTACCTGAAGGACCTGGAACTCATCAAGAAGTTCTCGAGCGGGTGGAGCCTTACCAATGCCATCGCTAAGGAACTCATCCCCAGGGTGCTGGGCAGGGACATGCGGGATGAACTTCTCTACGTCGTTGAGCGCGGGCGGTTCATCAAGCCCGATAAACGCCTGAACCTCCTGAGCGCTATCGCCTTCTACCAGACCCTCTACCGTGACCGCTGCATGGAGTGGGAGACCCGCTACGACCTAAAAGGCGCGTTTCCACAGATTCTTTTGCAGGCCTTCTTGCTGGTGGTGCTGGGCGATCGGGGGCGCATGGAGTGTGAATGCATGCTCGCTTCCGGCCGCGTAGACATCGGTGTAAGCTGGTTCTATCCCGTGCAGAGCGGTGAACCGCGCGAGGAACGCTTCATCATCCGCCTTCAGATTTTCGACAACTCGCAATCCCAGGGGGATGCCACACGCAGCGGCGCTGCGCTGACGGCCGAGTTCGCGCACCAGCGTCAGGCTCACGAGGCCTTCTTGCTCCTGCTGGACGAAAGCAGCGGAAGGACCTGGTACGACCGCCTCTACCAGGAGCGCCACGTCTGCCTTGAAACCCCGATATACGTCTTCGGCCTGTAGGAGAATATAGGAGAAATGTGAATACAAGTTCATTATTTGACATGAAATTATCTTTAGTTTATATTAAGGAAAACTTATGTTAAGGAGTGGTATTTCATGCCCGTGAACCTGAAAGGAAGGAGCTTTTTGACCCTCTTGGACTTCAGTCCCGACGAGATTACCTACCTGCTGGACCTCTCCGCCGACTTGAAGGCGAAGAAGCGCGCTGGGGTTCGGGGGACAACCCTGGCGGGCAAGAACGTGGCCCTCCTGTTCGAGAAGGCCTCCACGCGCACGCGCTGCGCCTTCACCGTCGCTTGTGCCGACGAGGGGGCTCACCCGGAGTTCCTTGGGAAAGACGATATCCACCTGGGCGGCAAAGAAGACGTTAAGGACACGGCCCGGGTACTGGGGCGGATGTTCGACGGAATCGAGTTCCGCGGCTTCAAGCAAGGTATGGCGGAGGAGCTGGCGCGGTGGGCGGGCGTTCCTGTATGGAACGGTCTCACGGACGCGGACCACCCGACGCAGGTGCTGGCGGACCTCCTCACCTTGCGAGAGAACTTCGGCAGGGGGCTGAAGGGGCTTTCCCTGGCCTACGTGGGTGACGGGCGCAATAACGTGGCCAACGCGCTGATGATCGGCTGCGCCAAGGTGGGCGTTCACTTCACCATCGGCTCTCCGAAGGAGCTTTTCCCCGACCCCGCCCTGGCGGCCAAGTGCGAGGCCGCGGCGAGGGCGAGCGGGGCCTCCCTCAGAATCGTCGAGAGCCCGAAGGAGTCCGTCAGGGGCGCCGACGCGGTTTACACCGACGTCTGGGTCTCCATGGGCGAAGAGGATCAAAAGGAGTTTCGCGTGAAACTCCTGAAGCCCTACCAGGTGAACGCGAACCTGATGGCGGCCACAGGCAGGGACTCCACGATTTTCCTGCACTGCCTGCCCGCGGTGAAGGGCTGCGAGGTGACGGAGGAGGTCTTCGAGTCCCCGGCCTCCAAGGTCTTCGACGAGGCCGAAAACCGCCTGCACACCATCAAGGCCGTCATGGCGGCCACTATAGGAAACCTGTAACATGAGTGAAACACGTGTATTCAAGTGCGTGGAGTGCGATCACACGTTCTCGCAGGATGTGTCCCGGCTCTCCCTCCGCTGTCCGGAGTGTCGGGGCAAAACCCTGATTCTGGTGGAGGGGCCGCCGCTGAAAAGCTCCAAGGGCTGCGGCGGCAACTGCGGCTCTTGCGGCTGCAGTTGCCACTGATCAAGGACGCGGTTTTGTACTTTTTGTATTTTAAGAAGGAAGTACTGAGAGGCCCCGCCCTTGGTCAGGCGGGGTAAATGGGTTTCATGGCGAGGCCCGAGGTTTCAGGGAGGCCAAGCATGAGGTTGGCGCATTGAACGGCCGTTCCAGCGGCGCCCTTCATCAGGTTGTCAATGGCGGAAACCACCAACAGCCGCTCCCCGTCCTCGTGCAGCGAGAACCCCACCAACGCCCGATTACTCCCCAGCACCAGGCGCGGATCGGGCAGGCGAAGATGCGGCGGGCGGGCGGGCGACAGGGTCCAAAAAGGCTGCTTCCCCATGACGGCACGGTACGTTTTCCACAGTTCCGGCTCCTTTACCTTGCGGGATAAACGCACCTGAGCTAACATCTGCGCGCCGCGCACCATGGGAGCGGCGGTCATGGTCATGGTGAGGACGAACTCGGAAAGCCCGCACTCCTGCACCACTTCCGCCAAGTGACGGTGACGGAAGGGCTCGTACACCCGCATGGTCCGGTCGCGGTAGGGATGATGCCCTCCCTGAGTTGGCGCGGCTCCAGCCTCGGAGGACCCCACTCGGAGTTCCAACCGCGCATCGGTTATGAGCCCCGCCTTGGCCAGGGGCCAGAGCCCCAAAATCGCGCAGGCTGCGTTGCACCCTACCCCACTGGACAACGACGCGCCCCTCAGCTCCTCCCGATACAACTCAGGCAGGCCATAAACCGCTTCCTCCATCAGCTCCGGGGCGGGGTGATCCTGCCCGTACCACTCTTTATACATCGCCATATCCCGGAGGCGCACGTCAGCGGAAAGGTCGGCCACCCTCACGCCGCGCTTCCGGTACTCCTTTATCACGGGCCAAGACGCTTTGTGCGGCAGGGCCAGAAACGCCACATCCACGTTCAGGGCCAAAGCGTCAGCAGGCGCCGCGAAAACCGCCTCAGGGAAGTCGCCTCTCAAATGCGGGTGCACCGTCCAAACCGGCTGAGCGGCTTTGCCGCGCGATACAGCGGCGGCAAGCTCAATCTCTGGGTGCCCGGCCAGAATGCGCAGCACCTCGCCCCCTGCCATCCCACTCGCACCCCAAACGGCGGCTTTCAGCATGGTTTTCCTTCCTTCCTCTATTTAAAGAGCATCACCGCGTGCTCCACCATCAGCCGACCCACGTCAATACCCGTGGCGGCCACGGAGCCGTGAAACTCCGGCTGGCCGTTGACCTCGTTGACGACCCAGCCCAGTGGGGTCTGGAAGACGTCCACGGCCAGGAAATCTCCGCCTATGACCGCAGCGGTGCGATTCAGGAGGCTTTCTAATTCGGCGTCCATCGGATAGGGTTCCGGCGTCGCGCCTCGGGCGGTGTTGGTGATCCAATGGGCGCTGGAGCGCTTCATCAGGGTCACGGTTTTCCCGCCAATGAGCACGGCGCGGAGATCGAATCCGCCCTTCTCCACGTATTTCTGAATGAAATAGACGGAGTGGGCGGGACCCATGTGGGCCTTGTGCTCCACCACTGCCTCGCAGGCTTCTCGATCGGAAACTTTTGCCAGCAGACGGCCCCAGCTTCCCACGGAGGGCTTGAACACTACCGGATAACCTAGGGATTCCGCGGCCCTCACAGCGCTTTCAGGGGAAACCGCCGCGCGCCACGCTGGCTGAGGTATCCTCGCCGCGTCCAGAGCCGCCGCCGTCGCGATCTTGTCCCCACAGAGCAGCAAAGGGGCCGACGGGTTTACAGTCCGAAGGCCTCGTCCCTCCAAAAGCTGAGTCAAGGCTACGTTCTGCGTCTGAGAGACACAACGACAAAAAGCCACGTCCCCGGCCTCCGCGTCCGCGAAGTCATCGGGCCAGACGAGGCCGCTCACGCCGCGGAAATCCACGCGAAACCTCTCCCGTAAGGTCTCCGCGGCTTTCAGGAGTGCCTTTTCCTCCATGCGCAGGCGTGAATAATAAATATGGAGCGTGTTCCCCATGCCCCTACTCGCCCCAGTCCTCCTGAACCTCCGGCGCTTCCACAAGGGTCAGAGGCGACAGTGAAGCCACCTCCAGCTCCATTCCACAGTCGGTGCAGGTTAGAAGCTCCCCTTCCATCACGTCGTCCGCTGCTTGAATTGCGGCGTCGCACACGGGACACGTGGCGCTGCTCATATAAAATCCCCTCTCTCCGCGCTCAAAGCGCGCCTGGTATCACTGCGCGGCAAATAATAAACCTTAGTTGTTTTTTTGTCAATGAATCAAACCAAATTTTAAAAGCGGAGTTTGGGGAAGAACCCCGCAAGGCATTTAATCAGAGTTTCCTTGAGGAAGCACTGATTAATGGGGTTCTTAGGGGCCTGAGGCCCTCGGGGTCTGAGACCCCCTAAGCGGGGCGTGAGGCGGAGCCCCACAAGGGGTTAATCAGCGTTTCCTTAACACGTTTGCCCTGACTTTGGAGCTTCCTAGCTGACAAAAGCGCGAAATATGTGTACAATGCGTGTACGATGCAAAGCATAGACTTTCACGTTCATCTTTATCCGCCGGAAATCATTCGCGACGCCGAGAAAATATCGGCGCACGAACCCTATTTTAATATGCTCATTCATAACCGAGTGCATAAATGGGCCACGGTTGACGACCTCCTGCTTCGTATGGAGCGGGACGGCGTGGAGCGCGCGGTGGTCGGGGGCTTCGCCTTCCGCGGCATGGAGCTGTGCCGGCTGTGCAACGACTACATCATTGACTGCGTGAAAAAACACCCAGACAAATTGGAGGGCATGTGCCTCGTTCCCCCCCTGGCCCGCGGGGCTGACGCGGAGATCTTCCGCTGTGCGGAGGCGGGGGTCGTAGGGGTGGGTGAACTGTTCCCAGAGGGGCAGGGGGTTGACTTGGCGGACATCTCTCAGACTTGGAGACTGGCTGGAGCTGCCCACGAGGCGCACCTGTTCATCCTATGGCACACAGCGGAGCCCGTGGGGCACGAGTACGCCGGCAAGGGCAGCGTGGGTCCCAAAGAGGCCGCAGCCTTCTGTATGCACCACCCCGAGTCGCGGGTCGTTTTCGCTCATCTGGGGGGCGGCCTGTGGCTTTACGAGCAAATGCCGGAGATGAAGCTCTGCCTGTCGAACGCTCTGTACGACTTGGCGGCCCTGCCGTGGCTTTACGAATCCCGCGTCCTGGCCATGATAGAGGCCGCGGGCTTGGTGGGGAAGTTTCTCATGGGAACGGACTACCCGCTTCTGGGCTCCGCCCGTTACGAAAAGGCCCTGGTGGAGTCCGGCATTGGTCCGAAGAGCGTCGAGCAAATCAACAGGGGCAACGCGGCGGCCTTGCTCTCGAGCCTGAAGTCCCGCCCCGCGCGAATGGGAAAATAATAATGAGGAGATGATGGGGATGTCCAACGTTTATGGGCTCGTTCTGGCGGGAGGCAGCGGCGTGCGCCTCTGGCCCAAATCCCGTGAGGAGCTGCCGAAGCAGTTTTTGTCCCTGACTGAAGGGGGCACGCTGTTACAGGAAACCGTGACTCGTATGCTGCGTATCCTGCCACCGGAGCGCCTTTACGCCGTAGCTGGGGCCAGATGGTCGGCCTTGGTCTCCTTCCAGGCACGGGAGGCCGCCTTCGTCCCCGATGACTTCCTCATCGAGGAGCCGACCCCGCGCAACACCGCGCCCGCAATCCTCCTGGGCTGCGAGGCCCTGAGGGAGAGGGGCGCGTCGGACGACGACGTGGTCATCGTTGCCCCCAGCGATCATCTGGTGAAAGACGCAGCGCGGTTCGCTCAAGCGCTCAAGACCGCGGTGGAGGCGGCCCAGGCGGGCTTCATGGTCACGCTGGGCGTGCTGCCCACGCGGCCGGAGACGGGCTTCGGCTACATACACTGCCCCGCCATTCGGCAAAAAACGGCGGGTGGGTGGGCTCAGGTGGATCGCTTCGTCGAAAAGCCCAGCCTGGAAGTGGCTCGGCAGTACATGGAAAGCGGAGAATATTTCTGGAACGGCGGCATCTTCGTCTTCACCCTGGGGACACTTTACCAGGAGGTGGAACAGGCCGCGCCCGACCTTTACGACGCCGCGCGGAAGGGCTCCCTTTTAAAAAATTTCGAGGCCCTGCCGTCGATTTCCTTCGACTACGCCGTTATGGAACGGGCGGGGCGGGTGGCGATGGTGGAGTTGGACGCGGGTTGGTCCGACGTGGGGTCGTGGGACACGCTCTACGAGGTGCTGGACAAGGACGACGCCAGGAATGCCGTGCTCGGCAGCGCCATTCTGCGAGACAGCTCAGGATGTCTGGTGGACTCCCGCTACCGACTGGTGGCCCTGGTAGACGCGGAGGACTTGATCGTCGTGGATTCCCCCGACGCGCTCTTCATCACGAAGCGAGGAGCGTCGCAGAAGGTGCGCGGCGTCGTCGAGAAGCTGAAAGCGGACGGCCGTAAGGAAGCCGATCAAGCCCCTGAGAGCGCTCGGCCTTGGGGTGCTTACAGAATCCTCTGTGAGGAGGATCGCTTTAAAATCAAGCGCATCGTCATCACCCCCGGCAAGCGTCTGAGCTTGCAGTACCACCACCACCGCAGCGAGCACTGGATCGTCGTTCGGGGAACCGCCCTGGTGGAGATCGACGGAAAAGAGCGCTTTGTTCACGAGGGAGAAAGCGTCTTTATCCCCAAAAGCGCCCGCCATCGCTTAGGGAACCCTGGTAAAGTGGAGTTGGAGATCGTTGAGATTCAGGGCGGCGAGTATCTGGGCGAGGACGACATCGTCCGCCTGGACGACGACTTCAAAAGAGTCTGAGCACTCCGTTGACATACTCCCGAAATAAGAGGAATACGGAGGGCATGCAAGTTTACAAGCGTTCTTTATGGGTGATGGCCAAAGGGCTTATTTACGCCCCGCCCAGCGGCCTTGTTGTCTGCATCGCGGCGCGCTTCTTCACGGACAGCGACGCGATAGCCGGTGGATTGGGAGTTTTGGTGTTCTTGTCGCTGGTGCACCTCTCTGTTTTCAGCGAAAATGTATATTTCGAGCTGGAACAGAACGGCGTTTTTCGCTATTACAAAAGAGGAAAGCTCCAGAGCGCTCACGATGTCAAAAAATGCCAAGTGGGATACCGCCGCAGGAGTTCTTCGAGTTTTTTGAGCACCGACGATATTCAGCTGGATATTCAAGAAAAGGGGAGGGAAAAGGTCACTATTGATTGCAGTCCTATTGGGGAAACACGTTTTTACGAATTATTCGAGAAGCTGGACGAGATGTCGCTGAATTCGCCCGAGGTACTGTCGGCCAAGCCGGCTAAAAAGGAGTGACACTATGAGTTTTACGGAAATTCTTCAACAAAACTGGCCCATTTTCGTGATATTTGCCATCGTCAGCGTGGGAGCAATGGGTTACGGGTTCATGAGACTCAATAAAATTCGGGCGTCCGGCCAGGAGTTTCTCGCGAAGCACCCTGACGCCGCGAAGATATACCTCACCCAGCGGGCTCTTATTACCTCCGAGGCGGTGGAGGTTCACGCCGTGGGAGGGGAGGCCCCGATGCTGTTCGTCGAAAAGGGCAAACGGGGCTTTTACATCCTGCCGGGTAAACACATGGTTGAGGTCAGTTACAGTTATACGCGCCCTGGCGTCCTGTACAAAAACGTGACCCAGAGCACTGGCGCAGTGCAAAAAGAGCTGGTGACGGAGCCGCGCAAGTCCTATCTGCTAGGTTTCGACAGGAACGCGGAGGCCTTTACATTCACAGAAACAACGAAAACAAATGATTAGAGCTGCTAGCTCTTTTATGAACGAGACTTCAGCGGTAGTGGAGCTGATTAACCCCTTGTGGGGCTCCGCCCCACGCCCCGGGGGTCTCAGATCCCGGGGGCCTCAGGCCCCTAAGAACCCCATTAATCAGTGTTTCCCTATTAATCAGTGTTTCCCTAAGTGGAAGAGAATTTTCATCACGCTACTGGATTAGGTGAGCGAGAACTCGGTTCGCGGCTTCACTGAGATCGTAGAGTTCGTAGTCCTCCGGGAGACAGAACAGGGGGGAGCGCTGGCCTAGGATTCCATTGAGCCGCATGGCTAAGGCGGAGTGGAGGAGCGCCTCCTCGTCGGGGTAGAAGCCCTCTGCTTCCCGCATGAGGAGCGGAAAGGTTCGCAGGAAGTACTTCTGGCAGGACGGTTCGGCCCTGTGGAAAGTCCGGCACGCCAAGACACGGGCGCCCGCCTCCATGCCGCGGCGCGCCAAGGCCGCCTGGGCCAAGCGCCGCTCGAACTCGTTCTTTACGAAAATGCGCGGGATACACCGCGAGTTGAAAACCCCGTCGTTCCACCCCAAAAAGATCTCCAAGAGCTGCCCGTAACTGAGCTGCACTGGGTCGTACTCCACTAACACCACCTCGGCGTGGTCTCCCGCGTTTCCATGGGAGGGAGAACCATACCGCCCCCCCGTGTACCCCACCGTGGTTCGCCATACGCCGCACACGATACCGAAGCGAGGCTCGGAAGAGAGGAAACACCCCATCCCGAACAGCGCCGCGTCCAAGTGCCTCGGCTTGAGTTGGTCTATGCGAGGAATACGTCCCTCGCTCTTGGGCATCGACAACAAAAAATTCACTTCCTCGGTAATTTATACATAAAGCAGTTATACCCTAAAATCCAAATGCCGCCATTGACTTCTTTACCATGATATTAAGCAAAACCCACCACGTGCGACAGCGTAATTTCCCGTATTAACGCATGATATTAACCTAACCTTGAAAAAACGATAAAAATCTTCTGCAACATTTCCGAGGAAGCGCTGATTAAACCCTTGCGGGGCTCCGCCCCACGCCCCGCTTAGGGGTCTTGGACCCCTAAGAACCCCATTAATCAGTGCTTCCTTAACCAGTGCTTCTTCAAGAGAAGGCCGGCAAATTACGTGAAGGGCGGGTTTACTCATTTGGAGGATTACCTGATGATGATGATGGTGATGATGGAAGACTGTCTGAACTGTGATAAGGATAATTCGTGATAAACTGTTCTCGTAACAAATGCTTCATCTCATGTTGATTGTTTTTCAAGTCATATGAGTGGAAAAAATCTGGAGGTAGACCATGCCCAAATCCAATCGGAGGCCAGAGTCATGCGCGTGGGCGTAGGGTACTGCGACGACCCAGACACGGCGACGGCGGGTGTGCGAGCCGCTTCGGAGGCCTTGCTCCGGGGTGGGAGCGGGGAAAAAAACGACCCCTGCAACCTGGTGATGCTCTTCGCCACGGTCCACCACGACGCTCAGACGCTGAGAGACGCCGTGGCGTCCGTGACAGGAGCCGCGCCCATCGTGGGCGGGGGGGCCATAGGAACCATCACCAACGATCGCTTCGGTTACGCGGGCAACCAAATCGCAGCGGCCTGCTTTTGGCTGAAGGACGCTAGATGTGACATCCTCGCCGAGGGCGGTCTTCTGGAAAGCGAGCAAGCCGCCGGCGAAAGACTGGGGCGCCGGCTGAAAGATTTGGGAACGACGCTTCAATCCCCCGTGATGCTTTTCTACGACGCCATCGACCGTACGGGAGGCGGGGTGCGTATGCTCATGGCCACGTGGCTGCTGGCCGGAATGAAGCGGGGCCTGGGTTTTTTCCCCAGTCTCACCGGTGCGGGAATGATGAGCGATTACGCCTGCTCCCCCACCAAACTGTGGGTGGGGGACAGGGTGGCCGAGCACCACGCCATGGCCCTGGCCTTTTCCGGAGATGTCCGCGTGGACAGCGTCATCATGCACGGCTGCCGCCCTGCCACGCGCTACTACACCGTTACCAAGGCCGACAAGCAGGTGATCCTGGAGATCAACGGGAAACCTGCGCTGCGGTTCATCGATGAGCTGTTGGGCTCGTCCGTCCCGCCGGAAAGCTACCCTTTCTTCTTGATTTTCGGAGTGAACCGGGGCAGCAAGTGGGGAGAATTCGATGAAGACAACTACGCCAGCCGTCTATGCCTTGCCGTTGACAAGGAGCATGAGGCCATCGTCATGTTCGAGCCGGACATGGTGGAGGGTACGGAGTTCCAGATCATGTACCGCAGTTTGGACCTAAACTACATGAAGCCGAAGATCGAGGGCGTTTTCAGCGGTCTAGGAGACCGGGAGCCCGTTTTCGCGCTCTACATCAACTGTGCCGGCCGGGCCGCCGGCTACGGGGGTATCGACATGGAGGACGCCGTCGTGCTGCAAAACACCGTTGCCAACCGCGTCCCCATTCTGGGCATCTACACAGGCGTGGAGATCGCCTCCATCGGAGGATGCCCCAGGGGACTGGACTGGACGGGCGTCTTCTGCCTGTTCAGCACCTCCAAAGGCGGCGCTTCCCAATGAAGATAACACTGGTGGAAAAAACGGAAGGCACCGCCGGGTTTCGGAGACCTTTAGAAGAGGGGGAAACGTTTCAGGAACTCAACTACCTGCGCCGAATCTCCGAAGGGAACGCCGCGAAAATTCTGGCCCTCGACGCCCAGTCGATAGCGATACGGCACGAACTGGAGCAGAAACGGCGGGGTTTTGCCCTGTTGGCAGAACTTTCCGTTTCCCTGCGCCGCCGTTCGGGGCATGAAAGCATTTTTGAAAGCGTGTTCATTCCCGCCGCACGCCGCCTCAACGCCGCGCTGAACATGCAGCGCACGGCGGTGCTCACGCTCGACGAGAAGGGCTGTTTCCGGGCCTCCGTCCTCCAGGGCTACCCCGAAAAGAGGGAAAAAATCGTCGCGTCGCGGAGCATTGAGGTCGACGGGGAGCTGCTCGACCCTGAATGCCCGGTTTTGGTGAACGGCGCCGACCCAGCAGACCGTCTGGCCTCCCTGCGCGAGGCGGTGGATATCCCCTATTTGATCTCCACGGCCCTTCTCTATGACAACGCGGTGGGAGCGATTTTAATCACAGGACGGATGGCCGAGGAGGCGCCGTTCCTTTTTCGGCTGAGAAGGAGCGACGTGGAAACGGTGCGGGCCGTAGGCGCTCTCATGGCGGCGGTGCTGGTGGAGCAGCGTCTGGAGGACAAGCTGCGCAAAGCGCGGGACCAGGCGGAAAAAAACGCGCGCGCCAAGGGGGAGTTCCTCGCGAACATGAGCCATGAGATTCGCACGCCCGTCAACGCGATCCTGGGAATGATCCGTCTCCTGGAGGGAAGCGGCATGACCGGCGTCCAGCGGCAGTACCTGGAGCAGGCGGCCCGCTCCACGCACCTTTTGCTCCGCGTTTTCGACGACGTTCTAGACTTTTCCAGCCTGGATATGGGGCGGCTGACGCTTCAACCCATGGAGTTTTCCGTCCGCGGCGTGGTGAAGAGCGTCCATGAAGCCGTGGAGGGACAGGCCAGGGTCAAGTCGCTTTTCCTGAGCGCGGAGGTGGCGGACGAGGTTCCCGACGCGGTTCTTGGCGATGCCTTGAGGGTAGAGCAGGTGCTGCTGAACCTGGCCGGCAACGCCGTGAAGTTCACCCAGGAGGGCCAGGTGAACATTCGCGTCTCGCGGCTGCCATCGCCGCCGGAGGCCGCGCGGCTGCTGTTCGAGGTGGAGGACACCGGCATCGGCATAGGCGCGGAACAGTTGGAGGGGCTTTTTCTGCCCTTCACTCAAGCCGATGCCTCTCATACCCGGAAGTACGGCGGGACGGGTCTGGGTCTGGCCATCAGCCGCAGTCTGGCGAACCTGATGGGAGGAGAACTTCGGTGCGAAACCCGTCTGGGAGAGGGCAGCAAATTTTCGTTTATCGTCACCTTGCCCCTGGTGCGTGGAATACCCGGCGTCCTCAGCGCCCCTTCCCAGGAAGCGGAGGAACCTGACGAAGCGCTGAGGGGCATGAAGGTGCTTTTGGCTGAGGACAACGAGATCAACCAGATGGTGGCCATGGGCGTGCTCTCCGACATGGGCGTGGAGGTGACGGTGGCGGCTAACGGAGTGGAGGCGCTGGAGGCCCTGGAACGCGACGCCTACGACCTGGTTCTGATGGATATTCAGATGCCGGAGATGGACGGCCTGACGGCCACAGCGCGGATTCGAGCTAACCCCAAGCATAAGGACCTGCCGGTCATCGCCTTGACGGCCCACGCCCTTTCCGAGGATAGAGAGGCGAGCCTGAAAAGCGGGATGAACGATCATCTGACCAAACCTATCGACCCGGATGAGATCTACGCGGCCTTGCGTCAGTGGTTCAAACGTAAGGATATGTAAATATTTTTCGGGGATAACGAAGAATCCGAATTGCGTCCGCGCCGGGGTTGCGGTTATAATGGCGTGCAGTGGAAATGTAAAAATACGGCTTTGCCAGGAGGCGTGGCTTCGTTGAAGAAAAAAAACGAAAAAGAGGAAAAAGAGCAGAAATATCTGGTGGGAGGCATCGTCCTGACGGGGACGGGCAAGCGCCTGGAAAACGCGGCGGTGGTGTTGGAGGGTCACAAGATCGTTTCGGTGGAAGAGGGCGGGGCTTCTCCTCCGAAGGGCGCAGAGGTCTTCGACCTGAAAGGCAGGGTGATAACACCAGGACTCATCGACGCTCACGTACACATGGGGGTGTTCCCTGAAGGCTTCCCGGAGGATCACACCGACGGCAACGAGATGGTGGAGCCCCTGACGCCGCACCTTCGCGTGCTGGACGCGCTCTACCCGGAGGACGAGGCCTTTACGGACGCCCTGGCGGGAGGCGTCACCTGTGTGCAGTCCCTGCCGGGCAGCGCCAACGCCATCGGCGGCCAAGGGCTCATCACCAAGACGAAGCCCGGCGTCGTGGAGCGCATGGTGCTCAAAGCCCCGTCGGCCATGAAGGCGGCTCTTGGAGAAAACCCCATCCGCGTTTACACCGCCCTGAAAAAAGCCCCCAACACCCGCATGGGCGTGGCGGCCTTGATGCGCGCGGCCTTTGTCAAGGCCCAAAACTATAGGGAAAAATCGAAATTCACCCAGGCCAAGGGAGACCCCTTCGAGCGGGATTTGCTTATGGAAGCCCTGCTCCCCGTCCTGGAGCGCAAGTTGACGCTTCGCGTTCACTGTCATCGGGTGGACGACATTCAGACCGCGGTGAGGATCGCCGAGGAGTTCGAGCTGGACTTCACCTTGGAGCACTGTACCGAGGGGCACAGGATAGCCTCTTGGCTGGCGGAGAAAAAGGTCCGCGCCGCCGTGGGGCCCTCCATGTCCACCAAGCCGAAGATAGAGCTGCGCGGCAAAACCTGGGATACTCCGAGAATTTTGTGGGAGAACGGGGTTCATTTCTGCATCATCTCGGATCACCCCGTCGTCCCCATTGAGCACCTGAGCGTCTACGCCTCTTTGGCCGTCCGCGCTGGACTGCCCCCGGAGGAGGCCCTGAAGGGCGTCACCCTCTACGCGGCGGAGCACCTGGGAATAGCCGATCGGGTGGGCTCCATCGAGTCAGGCAAGGACGCCGACATAGCGGTCTGGGATGGAGAACCCTTGGACTCCCGTTCCCGCGTTGTCAAGACCTTCATCGACGGAGAGCTTGTGTATGACCGGAGCTGAGGCTCCGTTAGAATCCCTGAACAAGGAGAGGTGCAGTATGAAAAAGTGCGGTTTGGTTTTGTTGGCTCTGATGTTTGTTTTTGGCCTGTGCGGAGCCGTTTCCGCGGCCAAGGACACGCTGGTCGTGGCTGACCAGTACGACGCCACGACGATGGACCCCATCGCCCACAACGACGTTCCCAGCTCCCGTGTGTGTTACGAGCTTTACGACACGCTGATCTTCCTGGACAACGAGGGCAGCGTGTCTCCCGGCCTGGCTGAGTCGTGGGAGTTCCTGTCTGGAACGGAGTACAAATTCAACCTCCGTAAGGGCGTCAAGTTCCACAACGGCGACGAGATCAAGGCGGAGGACGTCCGGCACGCCATCATGCGCGCCACCACGGAGGCGGGCGCGAAGATCGCGACCTACTCGCAGAACGTGAAAGACGTAGAGGTGGTTGACGACCACACGGTTATCATCCGTTTGAAGGTTATCGACTATTCTTTCTTTTCTTCCCTGTCCCACAGTTGGGGCTCCATCTACAGCAAGAAGGCCTTCGAGGAACTGAAGGACGGCTTCGGTATGGGCCCCGTGGGCGCGGGAAGCGGCCCCTTCAAGTTCGTGAGCTGGCAGAAGGGCAACAAGTACGTCCTGGAGCGTTTCGACGACTACTGGGGCTCCAAGCCCAAGTACAAGACCCTGGAAGTTCGCTCCATTCCCGAAACCACCAGCCGCACCATCGCCCTGGAAACGGGCGACGCGGATATTGCCTTCCCCATCGTTCACAACGACCTGAAGCGTATCGAGGAGAACGAGAAGCTGCTGCTCTTCCGTAAACCGCAGAACTCCACTGCCTACATCGGCTTCAACGTCACGAAGAAGCCCTTCGACGACGTCCGCGTCCGCCGCGCCATCTTCGCGGCTCTGGACGTGGTGGGCATTCAGGCTGCCTCGTACCGGGGCATTGGTAAGGTGCCAGGCACCTTGATCCCCTCCGCCGTCAAATACTCGATCAACGACACGATAGCCCCGCACAAGCAAGATGCGGAATTGGCCAAAAAGCTGCTGGCCGAGGCGGGGATTCAGAACCTCAAGCTGGAACTCTGGACCAACGAGCGCAAGGAGCGCGTGGACAGCGCCACCATCATTCAGGCCCAGTTAGAGGAGATCGGGATAACGGCCGAGATCAAAGTTCTGGAGTGGGGCGCGTATCTGAACGGTCTGATGGAGAAAACGCACGACCTTTTCATCCTTGGCTGGGTTTCCACCGTTCCCGACCCCAATTTCGCCATTTCGGGCCTGCTGGAGACCAGCGCCATAGGCGCCTCCAACTACACGTTCTTCAGCGACAAGGACCTGGACGAGCTGCTGCGCGATGGCCGTTCCCTTCCCGATGGAGCAGGGCGGCGCGCCATCTACAAGGAAATGCAGCTCTACCTCAACGAGCGGCGTCCCATGATCTACCTGCACAACGATGAATCCATCGCCGGCACGCAGAAACACGTGAAGGGCTTCGAACCGCGCTCCAACGAGATTCATTCCTTCCGCGAGGTTTATTTCGAGGGCGATTGAGTTGAAACGAGGACTAACGGAAACGAACACCGTTGACGACGCGGACGGCAGGGGATACACCTGCCGTTCTGCATACATTGTACGAAAGGGGGATGAACGATGTTCCTCTATATCATTCGCCGTATCCTTTTTCTGATTCCCGTGCTGCTGGGCGTGGCCTTCTGCGTTTTCACCCTGCTTTACCTGACGCCGGGAGACCCAGCGAGGATGGTCCTGGGAGAACAGGCCACATTGACCGCGATTCAGGAGTTCAGGGCGCGGGAGGGGCTGGATCAGCCCTTTTTGATTCAATTCGGGAACTACATTTACAAGGCCGTCACCCAGGGGGACATCGGGCGTTCTTACGTCACCAAACGCTCCGTTATGCACGAGATTATAACGGCCTTTCCCGCCACGCTGAAGCTGTCCGCCTTTGCGGTCTTCATCGCGATCCTCGTCGGACTGCCCTGCGGGATTCTCTCGGCCATCAAGCAGTACTCGATCTTCGACACCGTGGCGATGATCTTCGCCATGATCGGGCTCTCCATGCCGGTGTTTTGGCTGGGGCTCCTGCTGATCCTCCTTTTTTCGGTGCACCTGCGGTGGCTGCCCCCCTCTGGCTTCGACTCGTTCAAGGCCATGGTCCTGCCCTCATTGGCCCTGTCCGCCCAATCTATCTCAATGATCACCCGCATGACGCGCTCCTCGATGCTGGAGGTCGTCCGAGCTGACTACATCCGTACCGCTCGATCTAAAGGGCAAAAAGAATCGGTGGTCATATGGGTTCACGCCCTTCACAACGCGCTGATTCCCGTTGTAACCCTATGTGGACTCCAGTTCGGGCACCTTCTGGCTGGAGCGATTCTCACGGAATCCATCTTCGCTATTCCCGGCGTGGGGCGCCTGATGGTGGAGTCCATCAAAAGCCGTGACTACCCGGTGGTGCAGGGCGGCGTGCTTTTCGTCGCCGTGGCGTTCAGTCTGGTCAACCTGCTGGTGGACCTTCTGTACGCCTACATTGACCCGCGCATCAAGGCGCAGTACAAGTAGGAGGGGGAAAACATGAGCGCTACGATCGACGCGGGCCGCGCTAGGCGCAAAAGGCGCGGCGCGGCGTTGGAGACCCTCTTTCGCCTAAGGAAGAGCCCTCTGGCGGTGTTCGGCTTCCTATTCATCCTCTGCTTGGCCTTCGTGGCTATCTTTGCCGACGTGCTGGCCCCCTACTCCTACCAGAAGCAGAACCTGATGCGCAGCTACGAGACGCCCTCGAAAGACTTTCTGCTGGGCACGGACGAGTTTGGGCGCGACATTTTGAGCCGCCTGATCTACGG
>JAITGX010000005.1 GCA_031280275.1 Synergistaceae bacterium | reverse complement strand
AGCCCCTTTTTTGCACCCGCTGAGTGCCGGCGGGCCTTACAAGACGTGCTGTCAATTGACATATCTTGCATATCCGCGTCACTGCTCAACGACTTGAACACTTTTTTGAAAACTTCGTCACATGACCCTTTGCGATTCCATTGAGCATAACTCTATTTGTTTTTGAGGGCCGGCCTTCTCCTCTATATTTCAGGAGGAAACAAGTCTTTGACGCGTTCCCAGTTTTTGTCACTGATCTCATGGCGAATGCCACATAAAAAGATTCATACCTATATTTAGTTTTAAAACACACCCTAGCTCATAACTACGCGAGCCATTATACTATGTGAAGAGTCGAATATCATACTGAATATCATACTAGTGGGGTGGAACGGATGAAGCTGGTTGTGATCGGTTCGGGCTATGTGGGACTGGTGACGGGCGCGTGCCTGGCGCGGTTTGGAAACAGCGTGACCTGTGTGGACACGAACGAGGAAAAAATCCGGAACTTGTGCGAAGGAAAGGTTCCCTTTTACGAGCCCGGCCTGGCGGACATAATAACCCGCAACGCCGAGGAGGGGCGGCTGACCTTCACGTCCGACCTCGCCTCGGCCCTGGACGGGGCGGAGGCTTGTTTCATCACCGTAGGCACCCCGTCGGCAGCGGACGGAAGCGCGGACCTCCAGTACGTGGAGGCCGCCGCCAGGGGCGTGGGACGCGCCATGATGGGTCCCCTCCTGGTTGCCGTGAAGTCCACGGCGCCCGTGGGAACCAACGGCAGGGTTCGTACCTGGGTCGCGGAGGAGCTGGAAAAACGGGGCGCGTCTATCGCCATTCATATGGCGTCGAACCCGGAGTTCCTTCGAGAGGGAGCGGCCGTGCGGGACTTCGTGGAACCCGATAGGGTTGTGGTGGGGACGGACTCCCTGGAGACCACTGAGCGGATGAAGGCCCTCTACTCCTTCATCGAGCCTGAGAAGCTGCTCTTCATGGACATCGCCTCCGCCGAGATGGCGAAGTACGCCTCCAACGCGATGCTGGCGACCCGCATTTCTTTCATGAACGAGATGGCCAACATCTGCGAGCGCGTGGGGGCCAACGTGGACAGCGTCCGCCAGGCAATGGCGATGGACACCCGTATCGGGAGCAAGTTCCTGTACGCGGGCTGCGGCTACGGCGGTTCCTGTTTTCCCAAAGACGTGAGGGCGCTCCGCGACTTCGCCGCGTCGGCAGGCCACGTCTCGCGGATTCTGACCGCCGTGGACGAGGTCAACGCCCGCCAGCAGGAAACGCTTTACGAGAAACTCTCCGCCCATTTCGAAGGCCGAATGGAGGACCGCGTCGTGGCTGTCTGGGGGCTGGCCTTCAAACCCAAGACCTCCGACACGCGGGAGGCCCCGGCCCATGCCCTGATCCGCAGACTGCTGGACAACGGGGCGCGGGTTCAGGCTCACGACCCACGCGCCATTGAAGAGACGCGCCAGGCTCTGGGCGAGCGCCGGGGCCTGCTCTACGCCCACGACCCCTACGACGCCGTAAACGGGGCGGACGCCTTGGCCGTGGTTACGGAGTGGGACGTGTACAAGCAGCTTGACCTCGATCGGGTGAAACGACTTTTGAGGAATCCGGTGGTGGCAGATGGGCGTAACCTCTATTCTCTGTCCGAGATGGGGCGGCGCGGCTTTGACTACTACTCCGTGGGGCGTCCAGCCGTGCGCCGTGGGGAGCCCCGCGAATGAACACCCAAACCAGTGGCAGTCCCTCGCCGATAGACTTTCTGCGTTCGGGGCGAATGGCGGAGGTGAACGTGGCAATACTCGGTGACGTAGTGCTGGATCGTTACCTGGCGGGTTCCACCGTCCGCGTTTCCCGCGAGGCCCCCATCCCCGTCGTCGTCTGCAGTGGGGAGGCGGACAACCTAGGCGGGGCGGGCAACGTAGCCATGAACCTGCGGGGCTTGGGGTGCCGCGTCTTTCTGGCTGGAACTGTGGGACGGGATGAGGCCGCCTCCCGTATTCGCCGCCACCTGGAGGAAAAAGGGGTGGAGGCGCGGCTTTTCGACCGTTCCGTTCCTACCTTGACCAAGACCCGCCTGCTCTGCGGCGGTCAGCAGGTGGCACGCTTCGACCATGAAACGGTGGAACCCTTGGAAGCCCCAGCCGTGGAGGAGTCCCTGGCTTGGCTGAAGGCCCTCCTCGCCGTCGGGGCTGTGGTATTGTCCGACTACGGGCTGGGATTCTGCACGTCAGAACTCTGTTCTGCGGTTATAGGGGCGGCCCGTGCCCGGAACATCCCGGTGTTTGTAGACCCGCGGGGCCGAGACTGGGACAAGTACCGGGGCGCCACCATCGCCACGCCCAACCTGGGAGAGCTGGCAGCCATATGCGGCCCTATTCTCAACGAGGACGGCGCCGTGGTTCGGGCGGGGGAGAAGGTACGGCGGGAAACGGGGCTGGAATGGCTTCTCGTCACGCGCTCCGCAAGGGGCATGACCCTGGTCGGCGAGGGGAAGGTTGTCCACGTTCCCGCGCGGCCTTTGGAGGTGTACGACGTCAGCGGTGCGGGGGACACGGTTATCGCCTGCCTTGCCGCCGCCGTGGCTGCGGGATTCCCGATAGAGGAGGCGATACGCTTTTCCAACGAGGCCGCTCAGGTGGTCGTGGCCAAGACGGGTACGTACCCCATCGCCGCCTCCGACCTGTGCGCCGCGTCGCGCCGGGAGCTGGTCAGCCAAGAAGCTGCCGCGGAAATCTGCCGGAGGTGGAAAGAGGAGGGGCAGAAAATAGTGTTCACTAACGGGTGTTTCGACATCCTGCACGCCGGACACATCGACAGCCTGGAGCGCGCCCGCGGCCTGGGGGACCGCCTGATCGTGGGCCTGAACAGCGACCGTTCCGTCCGAACCCTGAAAGGCCCAGGGCGGCCCGTCAACAGCGAGGAGAACCGCGCGCGGGTGCTGGCGGCGCTGAGGTGCGTGGACCTGGTCGTCCTCTTCGATGAGGACACGCCCGCCGCCCTGCTGTCCGAGCTGCGCCCTCACGTCCTGACCAAGGGCGGCGACTACCAGGCCGACGCCCTGCCAGGCCGTGAGTTTGCCGGTGAGGTGGTGATCCTCCCCCTCGTCGCGGGCCTCTCGACCACTGAAATCCTCCGCAAAGGGCGAATTCCTTGACCCGATAGCCTTTCAGGGATACCGATAACACAAAAGGTAGGTTGGAAAATCAGCATGATATTTTATAAAATTAAAAAAATATTCAGTGTGTTGTTTTCTAAAAAAATAGACGGGAAATACAAGATACTACGTATTTTAGGTCTAAAGATAACCCTCAGAAATTGGAGTCATTACGATCGGCTCTTGATGGATTGCGCGGAAAAGGTAAGTTTTTTTGAACGTGCGTTTCGAGAAAACTTGCATGCCTGTTCATCGTTTGACGTCAGGCGGAATTCCGTTCTGGTGATAGAGGCAAATAATGTCCATGGGGCAGTTGTGCCAGGGTATGTGCGCTATTTCTTGGATTTAGGGTATAACGTAGACGTTTTCCTGCGTCCGAAGGTTTATGACTCTGCCCCCATGTGCCGGTTGAAAAATGACAAAATACGCGTTATGGCTTTGCCGATAACGATGTTGAGACAGCTTTTTGAATCGGGGCAAGGCCTGAATGAGTACAAAAAAATTTTTTTCACCTCACACTTTATCTATGAATGGCTGGATAATGGTGCTTCTCCGACGATTTTCAACCACTTTCCAGCCCTGAAAAAGTATCTGGCCAAATTAACAGTGGTCGAACATCATTTTGAAAGGATCGACGCTGAACTTTTGCGCCAGGATAAAGTCATCACTCTTGCCGATTTTAACGGCGAGAATGAACGTTCCGTAAGCGTCGTTCCCGCCTCTTTTGGCGACGTTCGCGTAACGCCCAAAAGCGCCGGTTCCCCAGTGATCTTTATCGTCGTCGGCGAAATCAGCGAGAAGCACAGAAACTACAGTTTGCTTATCAATACAGTGTGGAAACTCCATCAAAAAGGTATTACCAACTTCATGATCACGATTATCGGGCGCGGCGAACTTGATGATATACCAAAAGAAATAAAAAGATATTTCAATATAAAAGGCAGCGTCGATTTTCCAACCCTGTATGAGGCGATGGAGGACGCCGATTTTTTCCTGCCTCTGCTTGATCCTCAAAACCACCACCATCGAAGATACCTAACCACGGGTATCAGCGGCAGTTTCTTATTGGTATATGGATTCAGAAAACCCTGTTTGATTCAGGAAACCTTCGCGGTCAAGTATGGATTGAGCGGCGAAAACAGCCTTGTTCATCACAGCGGCAAAGATTTTATCAAGGTGATGACGCGAGCTATAGACATGAGCCAGGCGGAATACGCATCCCTCCAAACAGGGCTTGAAAGGCTGACTCGCGGCATTTACGCCAGGTCATTGGAGACGTTGAAAAGGATTTTAGGAGACGGGAATGTCCTCAGTTGCATTGATTAGCCTTGTCTGGCGCCCAAACTCAATGCTGACATGCGATGCTCCAGATAAGAAGCGACGATAGAAAAATCATGGGTTTTTCGGAACATTGCCGCTTCTTTTTGTGTCTGTCTCGCTTTTGAGCCATTCTCCGATATTGTCCGCAAAATATCTTTGATCCCTTCGGCTATTTCTGGGGCGCTGAAACCCGGCAAAGTAAAAACGGCTCCTAATAGGTCTGAGAAAATAGGTAAGGGAGTCACTGCTGCCGGGATGCCGGAAGATAAACCCGTTCTGACAGCGGAGCCGGTTGACTGACTGTCGGGTTGATACGGCAGTACCAATAAATCGGTTTCCCGAATATGGCGTAGGCTCGCATCGTTTTCTAAGTAGTCCGCAATTATTTTTACTTTTTCTCGCAGACCAAGTTTTTCTATTTTATCCAAGCAATTTTTCATCAATTGGTTAGAAATGCCCTCGCCGCCGTCACATCTCGCGTTTACCATAATCATTTCCAAATCTGGAATATCTTGCGTAAGCAGGGTAAACGCGTCAATGATCTCTTCAAGACCTTTTCCGGGACGGAAAAAGCCGTATGTAGAAATTTTCTTGCTTGCGTGCTGTTCAGGTGCTTGCCGCGATGTGAAAGAAGAGCTTGGAATCCCGCGAGGTATATACCTGACGCTGCTTTTTATTCCCAGTCCATCCAGGTGGAGCAAATCTGCTTCGTTGTGGACGAAAATAGCCGTAACTTTCCTCAAAACAGCTTTGAACTTTCGAAATCTAAAGTTGAATATCCCTCTGTCGTTTTTGCCGCAAGGCTCTATTGATGAGTGAAGCATTACAAATACGGATTTCTTATTGTTTAGCATGTGCTCAATAAACGCGGCTAACGCGGAAAAATCAAACAGTTTACGGTCAAATTGAACCATAACCTCATCAAAATCACCTTGATCGATGGTTAAAGTTAACTCCATCAGGTTATCGGATTTGCCTTTTTTCCAGCATGGTACAGCTTCGGGACCAGGAAGCGAGGTCGAATATCCATCGCGCTGACAGAAAATGGTCGGCGTTGCCCTCATATTCTCAATTAAATTTTTGGAATACGCGGCAATAGCGCAGCATTTATCCCACGGACTAACCCAGGCGATTTTTCTGGAAGCTACGGTTTGCTCTTTCCCCAGTTCAATTTCGTTTGAAGCTTGGCAAAATCCCAATTCCCTTTTGTAGGACTTTGGAAAATGATATATTGTCTCCCACGGCGTAAGTTCAGAGAAAGCCGCGTTCTTTTGCTTCTCGCATAGCGCTCTTAGGGCCTCCAAGGCCGTTCGCGCCGTTTGTTCCCAGGTAAATTGCCTCGCCACCTCCGCCCCAGCTTTTCTCAACTGAGCCAATTTCTTCTCATCAGATAAAAATTTTTGCATCGTCCTTGCTATCGATGAAATAGAATAAGGGTCAAAGCCAGCCTCAGGCAAGGGCAGAAGCTCGCGCAAACTGGTGGTGTCTGAGGCGATCACGGGAGCGCCGCAAGCCATGGCTTCCAGCGCCGGCAGGCCCAAACCCTCCCAAAATGAAGGGAAAACGAAGAGTTTACACGTGCGATAAAAGCTGAGCAATTCCTCGTCGTTTACCCGTCCCGTGAAGATCACGTCCTCACTCGATAACCTTGAATTGAGGACGATCTTCATCAACTTTGACTTGCCGCGGCGAGAGATATGCCCTGCAAGAACAAGCTGATACTGACTGCGTAAAGACGGCGGCAGGCAAGCAAAAGCGCGGATAAGCCCCTCCTGGTTCTTGCGGGCTTCGAAACTTGGCGCGCACAGGATGAAAGGTTTCTGCAAATTTATATAAGATGCTTCCGTTTTTTCCGCCGCTGGGGTGAAAATAGGTGCTATGCCGCCGCGAATGTTGACAATTTCACCCAAAAAATCACCCAATAAACGTACTCCTTCATCCGCTGAAAATTTTGAAATGGACAAAAGCAAATCCGCGTTGCAAAGGGTCTCCAAACGCTTGTAATAGACTCGTTCTAAACGAGAAGAAGTTAAATACATATCTGGAGCTGTCAAGGGAATAAGATCGTATAATATCGCTCCCACAGGAATTTTGCGGCCAACGCTCTCGGCAGACATACAAAATTGACATGGAAATTCCTCAGACACACTGGGTATAAGCAGTACGTCGGGATTTATTCCTGCAATGAACCTCCCTATTAGATCCTCGACAGCTTCAACTTTGCCGTTGTCTAAATCAACATAAGAAAGATTAGACGGCGCCTCGAAAACTTTGATATTTGTTTGCGGTACCCATGCACGAAAAGAATAACGAATTTTTTGAATAATCTCTGGCCGGTAATTATTCAGCAAGAGAATAAATTCGTCGTCCGGAGCAGCGGCGATCATGGCTTTCGTTAATTCAAAAGCATACCGCCCAATGCCGTGGTAACGGTTAATCCCCTGCAGTGATTGCAGATCGATTGCTAGTTTCATTTGCTTTCATTTTCAGTCTGGCAAATTTTTGGAGTCGCATATATTTTTCGTCTCTCCTGTCTTTAATTTATTAAGGTGCGTTTGAAAACTCCTATGACTATAAATTACATTAAAAAGGTGACTAAAAACGGCTGTTTTTTGTTGGCGTAGTTAGTTTTCCTTTAGGAGGTTCTAACTATGCAAATTTTCAGAACGCTGGATAATCTACTCGAACGCGAAAACTTCGCCGTTAGGGCGGAAGGGGAGGCGCGCGCCCTTGGGGATCATGATGGCA
>JAITGX010000137.1 GCA_031280275.1 Synergistaceae bacterium | reverse complement strand
TGGTTATGCCTGTTTGCATTTGCAGCCATCTCCTATCTTATAATTGAAAATAGCTGCTTTTTAACACTTTTTTCTCATAAAGTAAATAATTTACCGCTCATTTTGATGCGTTTGCCCTGACCAGCCCCCGGCTCTGCTAGGGGTTGGTGATTCTAAGTGTTATAATTTAAAATTACAATAGGTCACCAGACACCATACTATATGGAGGATGGGTATATATTTTATATGCTAACTCATGTGATCCTTGAAGTAGTCTGCACTTTTAACTTTGAGTGTAATGATGCGCCTGCCGTGCCTACTTATTGCCAGAATGGTACGGATAACCCTGGTATTCATTGTGTTCTGAATAATTGCCCCAATATGGGCTTTACGGATGCACCTTATGAATTAGCATTCTCTGATGTGAACGGTGAGATTGATATTTCCGATGAGACTAATTGGATTGGTTTTGGTGGCGATATGGAACCGGAAGGCATATCAGAGTACACAAGAAATCAGCTAGTATGTCTTTGGGAGGAAATCTCAAGGAAAAAGATCAAAGAAGCATATGCTGAATATTTAGAACAGACGCAGAAAATATGTGCAATACCAAAAACTTCATTTACAATACACAACGAGAACCCTACGAAATACGCAAAATAGCCATGGTCATGAACGTGCCCGTCGACGGATCCATATACCGGGCTCTCAGGTGATACAATTTCGTCGTCTGGTTAAAACGTTTACCAGCGTAGAGGTAGCGGTCGTTCGCGTCATAGGTAAAGGAAGTTTGGCCCCCTGAAAAATTCTTGGTAGACTCCAAGTTTCCACGGCTGTTGTAACAGTTCCTTCTGGACCATTGAGCTTTTTTAGTCTATGAATCTGACAGTCTGCTAGGCCTACACCAAAGCGGGGCGTGGGGCAGAGCCCCGCGATAAGCTCTCTGTTATTTGCGGGAGCTTTTGGCAGGGCTCTTTTTATATTATCTTTGTTATTATCTTTCGCTGCGTTTGCCGCGATAGGATTTGGGCTCCTGCTCGTAGGGATCGGCAGTTTCGCGGGAGGCGGCACGTCTGCGGGGAGTACGGGACTCGCGGGAAAGCTGTTGGGGTATTTCGTGGGGCTGTGTTGCCCGCGCCTTGATGTAGCGCAGCGGCTCATCTTCAGGGAAGAGCCCCCACTTGGCCAGTCCAGCCCGCCCCTGCTCCAATCGCGACAAGGCCACGGGCAGAAGCTCCACCATTACGTGGTCGTCCTTCAATCGGATGGCTCCCACCTCGCACCGCTCTACTTTCAAAGCTGAACAGAGCGCGTTCAGTATGCGGCCCACGTCCTTCGCCGCGCCTTGGCTGCTGCGCAGACGGGTCATGGTGCCCTTGGGCCGGGCGGCTCGTCCCTCGGTCCGCTCGGGTCTAACGGAACCGCGCTGACGACGCTCACGCTCGCGCTCCAGGTCGGCGCTCAAGTTGTAACCCTTCGCCGTGCGAGAGTGCAGCGCCTCTAAAAGCTTCGTCACCAGCACCTTCGCCTCGGCACGGGCCAGGAGGTCCTCCGCCCACTCGGTATAGGCCGTGCGAGTCTCGGCATCGGGGCGGGAGGCCAACAGCTTTTCCTCGGCCACCTCACGCTGTGCCGCCTGAATCAGGTCCAGGCCCGGCACGTCTTGCCACTCCACCTTCATCTGCGTGGAGCGCAGCATGATTTTGAAGCGCCCCGTCTCCACGGGGGAAAGGAGGATCAGGTTCGTTCCCTCGTTGCCCGCCCTGCCGGTGCGCCCGCTGCGGTGAACGAAGGTTTCCCGGTCGTCGGGCAGGCCGATTTGGATGACATGGGTGACGCCCTCAACGTCCAGTCCCCGCGCCGCCACGTTCGTCGCCACGAGGTGAGGCATAGAGCCCGATTTAAACGACGCCAGCACCGCGTTGCGCTCGCGCTGAGTCATGTCGCCGTGCAGGGCCGCCGCGTTGAACCCCTCGTCTTGAAGTTTTTGAGCGACTTCGATGGATTCAAGGCGCGTGTGACAGAAGATCAGGCTGCGCTTTGGGCGCTCCCACAGCAGGATGTTCACGAGGGCCTCGAAGTGCCGCCGCGAGGGCACCATGTAGACCCGGTGCAGGATGTCTTCGTGCTGTTCCCCGTCCTGAACCAGCGAGATGACCGTGGGGTTTTCCAGGTATCGCTTGGAGAGTTCCCGCACTTCCGGCGGCATTGTGGCGGAGAAGAGCCAGGTCCGGCGCTTTGGCGGCAGGGTATCCAGTATTCCCTCCAGCTCCTCGCGAAAACCCATGTCCAGCATTTGATCGCCCTCGTCCAGAACGACGCACTCGATGTCCCTGGTAACGAGGCTGCCCCGCTGGATGTGGTCGAGGGTCCTGCCCGGCGTTCCCACAACGATGGTAGCTCCCTCGCGAAGGGCGCGGAGCTGCGGTGACATTTCCAGCCCTCCTACCAGCGACACCACCGAGAGGTCCATAAAGCGCGTCAGCCACTCCGCCTCGCGGGCGGTTTGCTGTGCCAATTCCCGAGTGGGGGACAGCACCAGCAGCCGGGGAGAGCGTTCCCCAACCTTCACGTCCTGCAAAAGAGGCAATAAAAAGGCCAAGGTTTTCCCGGACCCCGTTTTAGCTCGCACGATGAGGTCCGTGCCTCGGCAGTGACCTTCCAAAACCCTTTGCTGGACGGGCGTAGGGGAGGTGAACCCCTTGCGGATGATGGCCCTCAAAAGCTCCTCCCGCACTCCAAACGACTCGAACGTAACCGCCCCTGGGGTCTCGTTCCCCTCCATGATCTTTTCCGTGTCCTTCATGTGATATTCCTTAGTTTCTCCTTCCGCTCCGCAGAGCTGGTATCAGGCATTACGGCGCCAAACGCGGGCTCCCGCCACATGTCGCGCACCGTATCCCGAACGCAGCCGCGTGAAGCGCCATAAAAAAGGGAGCTTTAAAGGCCCCCTGCCCTTTCTGTGATTTTTATTATACCATACCCTAAGGCAAGCCTCGGGTAGTGTTCTCAAAGAACATCCGCCCCTCCAGAGGCTGCTGTTCGTCCAGCCACTTCAAAAATTCGTCAATTGTTTTTGTAAATTCGACAGTCACCGTCGCATCTTTTCGGACAAGAAATTCACTGAGTCCGTAGGTTTTACTCTTTCGCGCCCAGTCGTAGGTGTAGCCCAGCTTCGTCCAAGGGTACGCGCCCTCCAGGTACGATCGGACAATATTGCCGTTGAACCATTTTCGGAAATCGGGGTTGACGCCTCGCGGCAGAGATATTTCAGAAACTTGGGACGCCGCGTTGGGTTCATAGGCCGGGCGCTTTACATCTTCCGGCGATGTCCAGATGGCGGAAAAATGCGTGTATTCTTTATCAGGCGGAACCCCTATGAGCTGCTTAAAACGCAGTTCCCAGTCCCTGACGCCGCTGGAATTTTCTTTGTACCATTTCAGGATCTCCTTATCGGTGAAGGCCCATACTTCGCCGTACCGCGTAACGTAGTCCCGCCCAGCCACGTAGGATTCAGGATACTTATGAAAAGTCAGCAGCAAAACTTGCCCTTTGCCATTCCAGGTCGTAAGCGGGTCGTCCTTTGTGAGGCTAACCAGAGGACGTATTTCGGACGGAGCGGCAATAATTGATTCTAGCACGGCGGCTTGGTACAGTGCCTCGATGGATTCCGCCGCCGCGTTTTGAGTCCGGGTCAGAACGAGAACAAATAAGAGGGTACATAACACTGTCCACATTGAAAAACGTTTTCTTCTATACACAAAAATCCCTCCTCGACGTACTTCTTTCGTTAATAATACGCGAAAAACACGCTGCAGACAAGTGATGAGGATTGAAGTTTAGTGGGAGTACTTTATTTGTTGAAAAATGCTTGTACATGGCGTAATTTGCCCCACGACTTCCCAAATCAATGTCAACAACTTAAAATCTAAAGGCATATTAAGACTAAGAATAGGCTGATTGAATATGTAAAAATAAGGCAAATACATTATTGAGAAAATCTCACAATGCTGCAATCGAAAGAATACCTTCACAAGGTATATCTTTCAGGATTGGAGTGCTGCAGATGCTTAATCTATATGACATCTTTACAAACGCAGCGCCAACTCGCCAACCGCGCGAGCTTCGATACTCTGTGACGTTTTGAACGACTCCATCATGGACGCCGCGATAGATGCGACGAGCACTTCCGAGCGTGACCTTGCTTTGCGGCACATGGATAAACTCGACACGATTTATCCGGACGCAAAAAAGCTTTGTCGCTGAACATCCTCGCCATGCCCTTTTCCACCCAATCCCGCTCAAACGCCCTTCTGGCACTCCAAGACAGGCCTGCGGGCATGTTGAGCTGTGCGTCGGTCATGAGCTGAGCCACC
>JAITGX010000135.1 GCA_031280275.1 Synergistaceae bacterium | reverse complement strand
CATCAAAACAGCCTCCTTAATTTCTTTTACCTCAAACGCACAAAGCGTTTGTTACGAAAACAGTTTATCACAAGTCACTGTAATGAGCCTCAACTTTCGCGGCAACTTTCAGCAGGGCTCCGCTCCGCACCCCGCTTAGGGGGTCTCAGACCCCGAGAGCCTCGGGCCCCTAAGAACCCCATTAATCAGTGTTTCACTAATATTCACGGTTTCTCCAAGACCCCAATTTCTCCGATAGGGCCTCCAAAGCTCTTTCTAAAGTGGAAAGATGCTCGGCGGGGGGCAGTTCCTCTAGGTGGTCGAGACAATTCAGCAATGGAGCGGCTTCTTTCAGTGCGGAAAGGGGCAGGCGCTTTTTGTCGTACTCCAGGAGCAGCCCATCTGTCCTGGGGTTCACCTGAGCTTTCCAAACCCCGTCAATTTTCAATAAGGCGGACGTTAAACGTTCCGCGAAAACCGCGTCCGCCAACAGAGGAGAGCGCAGGCGCACCCTCCCCTCCACAAAGCTCTCGATCATGTCGGACTCAACCCTTTTCCGGCGCGGGCAGAATCGGCGTCAAGCTGTAGACGCTCGCTCCGACCGTCGCCAAGTTGTGCAAAAGCGCGGACACGGCCGGGGTAATGGTTCCGCTGAGGCCCAAGGCCAGCAGCAACGAATTCGTTCCCACGATGAACGCGTAGCCGCGCCGGATTTTTTCCATTGCCCCGATTCCCAGCCTGCGGGCGTGGACAATGTCGTAAAGGCAGTTGTTCACCAACACGACATCCGCCACCTCACGGGCAATGTCGGCCCCCTCCCGCAGGGTGATCCCCACGTCCGACGCGGCGAGGGCGGGGGAATCGTTGATTCCGTCACCCACCATGATAACCTTGACGCCGGAGCGCCTCAAATCTTTGACCGCCTCGGTCTTGTCCTCAGGAAGAAGCTGGGCCTTGACCTCGCCAATCCCGATTTTCCCCGCGACGTTTCGCGCGACGCGAAGGTTGTCGCCCGTCAGCATCACCACACGGTTTATCCCCTCGTCGTGCAGCCGCGTCATTGTCTCGAAGGCGTCCTCCCGCAGAGGGTCTTCGATACACAGGATTCCGGCGAGTTTACCCCCTGCCGCCAGGTAAAGCAGGGAGTATCTTTCGGACTCGCGCTCGATGACCTGGCGATGCTTCGCGCCGCAGGGCACTCCCTCGTCGTCGAAGACAAAGTGCGCACTGCCGATCAGCACCCTCTCGCCGCCAAGGCGGGACGCTATGCCGTGGGCCACCGCGTACTCCACCGCCGTGTGCTCCTCCCGGTGGGACAGGTTTTCCTCCTCAGCCTGCCTCACCACGGCACGGGCAATGGAGTGGGGGAAGTGTTCCTCCAAACAAGCGGCAGTACGCAGCACTCCCTCACGGCTGAAGCCGCCGAAGGGGAAAATTTTGACCACTCTGGGTTTGGAGACGGTAAGCGTCCCCGTTTTGTCGAACACGATGGTCTCCGCCGCGGCGAGGGCCTCCAGAAATTTGCCCCCTTTGATCAGTATACCCCGTTTGGCGCTCTCCCGCATGGCGGAAAGAAGGGTCAGGGGCGTAGCGAGCTTGATGGCGCAGGAGTAATCCACCAAAAGCGCCGAAGTGGCCCGCACCGCGTCCCGCGTCCAGAGGTAGACGCCAGCGGCCAGCAAAAAGCTGTAGGGAACGATGGCGTCCGCCATCTTCTCGGCTCGGTTTTGAACATCGGCTTTCAGCGCTTCCGATTCATCGATCATTTCCGCGATTTTGTGGATGCGCGTTTCTCGGTCGAAGGCGGTGACGCGGATGGTCAGCTCCCCTTCCTCCACGACGGTTCCAGCGTAGACCGACAGGTTCGAGGTGCGGCACACGGGCTCGGACTCGCCGGTCAAAGCCCCTTGGTTCACCATGGCCTCTCCCCCGCACACAACCCCGTCCACCGGAATGACGCCCCCCGAACGGACGACGACCAGGTCGCCGATTTGAAGTTCGACCAGAGGGATCGATACCTCTTTCCCGTCTTTGCGTATCCAAACTTTATCGATGTTGAGGGCCAGGCTGTCGCTCAGGCTTTCCTTTGATTTTTTGTGCGTCCAGCTTTCGAGAAGATCACCCAGCGCCAACAGTGTGGTGATGACGGCGGCCGTACGAAAATCACGCCGCAGCAAGGATACCCCCACGGCGGAAGCATCCAAGACAGAGACGCTGCTAACCCCCCTCCGCCGCCACAGGTCGCGCACCCCTTTTACCAAAACGGGCAAGGCGCGCAAACAAGTGAAAAAACAACGCAGTACAGGCGGCAGTAACGTCCGACCCAGGGCTCCCCCCAGAAGAGACGCCACGGAACCGCCAAGAGCCGCTTCGTCGGGCGTCAGCTCCGCGCCGTTGAGCTGCCCGTAGAAGGCCTTATCCAGCAGCCCGGCCGCCTTTAGAACCGACGAACGAGTATCGCCCGTGTAGTGAATCAGCAGGCTGCCGGTGCGGTGGGAGGTCACGGCGCTGGTGACGCCGGGCTGCGTCTCCAGCAGCGCCCCAATGACATACCCCTCTTCCCGCGTGAAGGAATTTTTGGGACAGCGGAGGCGCAGGCGTCCGGGGAGTTCATGCTCAATCAAGAATTTCATTGGCCTTCGCGCGGCGTTTCCTCAGCTTTCGTTGGTTTTTTGTTCGTTGATGTACTTCGCCTCGGCCATGACGTCGTCTACCGTTTCTTTGAGCCGCTCCGCCATTCCAGCAACGCGCTCCTTCAGTTCCAGCCCTTTGCTGGCGATGGCGACGGCAGTCTTTCTGCCTTTTTCGCTTCTGACGAAACATGCGGCCCCCACGCCGGCAATAACCCCCGCCGTAAAAAAGAAAGCTTTCTCGTAGTTCATTTTCACAACAACCACCTTTCAATATTGCAGCCTATGGACAACGTCAGAGTCATGATAGCACAGAAGTTCTTTGTTGAGGGCGTCTTGTCGCGGGGCATCGGGGCGGGTCAGGAAGGGTTCTCTGCTTCCACTTCTTGCTTGGCTTTTTGGACAAGGGCGTCGCAGCGGTTGTTGCAGGTGTCGGAGGCGTGGCCTTTAGTCCAGTTCCAGGTGACGTGATGCTGCTGGGAAAGGGTCAGGAGTTCCTCCCACAGGTCGCGGTTCAGGACGGTTTTTTTGTCCGCAGTCTGCCAGCCGTTTTTCTGCCACTTGGCCAGCCAGCCGTTGTCAAAGGCTTTTTTCAGGTACTGGGAGTCCGTGTGAAGCTCCACGGAGCAGGGAAATTTCAGAGCCTTCAGGGCCATGATGGCCGCGGTCAGCTCCATGCGGTTGTTGGTGGTATGGGGCTCGGAACCGTAGATCTCGCGCTCATGGTTCCCGTGCGCCGGGGAGATCAGAATGGCGGCCCATCCGCCTATACCGGGGTTCGGCGACGCGCCCCCGTCCGTGTAGACGATCACTTGGGGCTTTGTTCCGTTGGCGGCGTTCATCACCCGTGTCTCACTCCCACTCCGCCAACGCGCGCTCCGCGCGGATTTCCATCTTCATGCCCAGCACGATATCGCCTAGGTCACTGCAGCCGTCGGCGGGAACCTGGATGACTTGGCCGGAACCGCAGCAGGGACAAATCCAGCACGCGCGCGCCAGGCCATCTCTGTCGGGCGCTTCGGCCAACACCTTACAGTCCCCGCAGACCTGACACGTTACGATCAGCATTCCACAGCACCTCCAAAAAACTTCCGATTATTTTCAATTATTCCAAGGCTATTTTAATTCTTACGGGGCCCTCCGTATAGAGGTTCTGCAAGGCTACCGCGTTGATAATCGTGGGGTTCTTAGAGGCGCTCAGCTTCTCCACCACCTCGAAGAACTCCTCGCCGGAGAGGGAGCCCACGTCGTTGGTGGCGGGGTCGGGCAGAATGCCGTTCTCTACTGCGCGCAGCTTCATTTCGCGCAAAAAGATGTGCAGCAGGTCTTCCGCGTTGTAGCCCCTCTCGTCAGGATACACAAGCTTGCGGTAGAGGATTTCTCCCTCGTCGTAAAGGAGGTAACTTCTGCCGCTGTCGAAGCGGATTTTTACCTCCTCGTCCGCCGCGATGTTCACCGCCGCCAAAAGCCGGACGTACATGCGGTCGGGGGAATTTGTGAGTCGTGCCACTAACTGGGACTCCTCCACCGGGTCGATGGAGAGGTTATTCGGAACCATGCCGCGCCTGTCGGAACGGCGGGCGGCGATCAAGGCCCTGACGTCCGCCTCAAGAGTGTCCAGAATTTCCAGTACCTGTTCCCTGGGCGCACCTGGCGGGACGACCCCCCGCGCCAAAAGCGAGTTGGCTCGTACCATGATTGCCCCCAAGCGCATGGTCTCCAGCTCACGAGTCATCTTCCCGACCTCCTCCCGCAGGGAGATCACCGACGCGTTCAGGTCGTTTTTCTCTCGGATCAGCCTCTCGCGGTCGGCGCGCAGGGTTTCCAGGTCGAAGCGTGCCACGTCCAGGCTCAGGGCGGCAGTCTGCCAGAGAGACTGTTGTTCCGCCAGCCGCCCTTGGCTGAGCCGCAGTTCCAGGCGGCTGGACTGTACCTCGGCCCTGGACCCCTCTAGGCTGGAGCGGGTATCCCGCAGTTGGATGGACACCCGTTCCAGGTCCTGCCGGAGGGTTTTCATAGTGAAGAGCGCGGTGCGCACGTTCTCGGAAAAAAAAGACAGCACCGTCAGGACGGCCACGGAAATGAACACGCCGGTGAGAGCCGTTATCAAGCGGCTGGTATATCTGGGCCGCAGTCCGAAGATGGAGATACGCTGCTTCCCGTATTTGAGGCCAAGCACATCCCCCAAGTAGGCAAGAACCGCACTGCCCACCACTATCAAGACGATAAGGGTCCAGTTGACCCCCGAAAGAGCCTGCGGCTGCAAGTCCATTTACCTCCTTTGCCCATCTCCCTGCTTCCCTAAATATCTACGCCGCCTCGCCTGTCGCTATATACCTGTCCATATTAGGTATTATTACACATGTTTAGATATATTTCAAGTATCTGTAGTCTTCTCAGGGTCTCATCGTCCGCGGCGCGTCGCGCCCAATGTTTTATCTCTACTCGTCATTTCTTATCAGGTCTTCCATATTTCCATAAGGTTTTCCGCAGGAACGGGATTCGTGACACCGACCCTCCCCTACGCAGGGAGGCCCCGCGATTTCGAAGGTGACGGGCGCGACCTTCCGGCACTCAATCAGCATAAGGCGCGCCAGTTCCCGTATCTCCCACTGAGCCCTGCGGCACAGCCTGAGTTCGAAGAAATGGTGCAGCTCCCTGGCGTTCATCGTGAGCACCAGGCGCGTCTCCCAGCCGTGGGGCAGGATAAAACGCGCGTCTTCCGCCTCCACACCCAAGGCCAACAGCGACGTGTAAACCTCGAAAGCCGCCGCCGCCCATCGCTGGAACAGCGCCAGCGCCTCAGAGTTCGAAGCGATTGAGGGTGGGACGACCACCTGGGCTTCATTTATCTCCACGTACCTCTGGCTCTGCTGACTGTAGCTGGCCAAGCGGTGACGCACCAACTGGTGGGAGGCGACGCGGCTCAGTCCGTCTACGCCGAAGGTGAAGGAGGCGTGTTCGAAAGGGGAGTGGTGTCCGCTGCGTCGGAGTTTCCGCAAAAGACTGGCCGAAAGGTGGTCCGATTCCCGCTCCAAAAGGTCGGATACTGCGGCGGCGCTGTAGCATATACGGGCTGCGGCCGCCACCAAACTGTCCGGGTCAGGGGTATGGGCTAAAAGGTAAACTCGGCAGGGCATGAAATCACCAAAATACGGCGGATATCTCCATTATTCCGCTTCCTTCCTTACACTCCTTTTACACTGCAATAGCACGAAGCCAGACTAAACTAAAAGGGGCTGGACGCCCCTTTTGTAGAATTATCGAAAAATTCGTTCAAAAAGCCGATAACTCTAGGGAAGTACTGATTAATGGGGTTCTTAGGGACCCAAGGCCCCTAAGCGGGGCGTGGGGCAGAGCCTCACAAGGGCTTAATCAGCGTTTCCCTAGTTCTCGGTTGTGATTTTCTGGCCGTAGTTAATCCCAGCATATTTTTTCTGGAATTTTTCCAGGCGTCCGTCGGCGATGACCCTGCTGCCTCTCTTGCCGGAGTAGAACGGGTGACACTGAGAGCAGACCCCCACACGGATTTCTTTCCGCGTGGAACGCGTCATGAAAGAGTTACCACAGGCACAGTTCACCTTGCATTCTTGGTATCCGGGATGAATATTTTTCTTCATTAAAAATTCTCCTCCATCGGAAACGAATCAATGACGCAGGCCCAGGCGTTCGATAAGCGTGCGGTAGCGGTTAAAGTCCTTGTCCTTCAGGTAGCGTAAAAGCCTTCTGCGCTGGCCCACCATCTTCAACAGACCCCTGCGGGAATGGAAGTCTTTGGAGTGAACCTTCAGGTGCTCCGTAAGCTCCCGTACCCTCTCGGTCAGCACGGCGACCTGAACCTCAGGAGAACCGGTGTCAGCCTCGTGCGTCTTGTACGCCGCGATAACCTCTTGCTTCTTTTCTTTTCGGATCACATATACCACCTCTGTCGAATAGTTGCTGCAGAGCCAAGCGGGCCGTCGGATCCCGAAAACGCACAGCCTAGCCCCGAGACGGCAAATATCTTATCACCATCGCCAACCGCGCGCAAGAAGTGGGGCAGAGTTCCCCAGGGCAAACGCATCAAAATGAGCGGTAAATTATTTACTTTATGAGAAAAAAGTGTTAAAAAGCAGCTATTTTCAATTATAAGATAGGAGATGGCTGCAAATGCAAACAGGCATAACCA
>JAITGX010000121.1 GCA_031280275.1 Synergistaceae bacterium | reverse complement strand
ATGTACACGTTTTGAATGATTGAAACCTCCGGTTTTGGTGCAGCTAACCTTTAAACTAGAGGATATCAGTCTTTGAAACGTGTATTTTGTTTTTCAAGGTCCTATTTATAATTTCACTCGCTAATGTAATGAAATTATGTCAGTCACTCAGGTATAAACCTAAACTTCTCAATAAGGAACATCCGCCCCCCAGCGGATAGTTTTTTGGTTTTCATGCTCTACTCCTCTAATTGTGGTAAAATATTTTTGCCGACATGGGGTAAAATCCTGTGACAATGAACCTTCTTAGGGGAGAAGATGTAAGACTGGTTCCGGCTAGCAATCTTTGTCGATCCTAGAATCCCCTCGCTTTAGCGAGGGGAGTATGTCAAGGAGGAATTTAGATGTTGTTTCCGGAGTTCGACGAGCCGTTGTGGCCGTTGCTGGCGCAGGTCGCGCGCCCTTCGCGCTACAGCGGAAGTGAGTGGCGTTCCCCGCGATTGAGCGAGGAGGGGAACGCCTTTCGGGTGTGTCTCGCTTTCCCCGACGTGTACGAGATCGGGATGAGCTACCACGGTTTTCAGGTCTTGGCCCCTTTTTTGGCGGGACTTCCCGGCGTCGCCGTAGACAGGGCCTACTGTCCCTGGGTAGACCTGGAACGCCTCCTGCGCGCAAAGTCCCTTCCCCTGACCTCTACGGAGCGTTCCCTTCCCCTTGCCGCCTTCGACCTCGTGGGTTTCACCTTACAGCACGAGTTAGGCTACACCAACGTCCTGACGATGCTGAGCCTGGCGGGTATTCCCCTGAAGGCGGAAGACCGAGACGACCGGCACCCTATCGTGGCCGCGGGGGGACCGGGCGCGTTTGTGCCGGAGCCCATGGCCCCCTTTTTTGACCTGTTCTGCGTGGGCGAGGGTGAGGTCATCCTCCCTGGTCTCGTCGCCTTCCTGCGGGAGAGCCGCGGCGCGGGGCGCGGGGAACGCTTGGAGGGGTGTTCACGCCTTCCGGGGGTCTACGTCCCCTCCTTGACCCGCCCCGTACAGCGGCAGTTTGTCCGCTCTTTCAAGGAATCTTACCTGCCTGGGTCCATGACCGTCCCCTCCGTGAGTATCGTTCACGACCGGGCAGTGCTGGAAGTGTTCCGGGGCTGTTCCAGGGGCTGCCGATTCTGTCAAGCGGGGATGACAAACCGTCCTGTTCGCGAGCGCGCCGCTGAGACGGTGACTGGCGCGCTCCTGGAACTGGTCCGCCGCACGGGGTGGGAGGAGGTGGGGCTCTTGTCCTTGGCTTCCTGCGACTACTCCGCTATAAGTCAGGTTATTGAGGAGTTAACCCCGTGCCTGGAGGGCGTCCGCCTGAGCCTACCCAGCCTGCGCATGGACGGCTTTTCCGTGGGTCTGGCCGCGCGTCTCCAGAAGGTCCGCCGGGGCGGGCTGACTTTCGCCCCGGAAGCTGGAACCCAGCGGCTGCGCGACGTAATCAACAAGGGCCTCGGAGAGGACGCCATTACCTCCTGTCTGAACGAGGCGTTTTCCAAGGGCTGGGACAGGCTCAAGCTCTACTTTATGATGGGTCTGCCCACCGAGACGGACGAGGACCTGGATGGCATCGTGGACCTGGCGCAGTCCGCCGTCCGGACGGCGCGGAAGCACGGGCGGAGGCGCGCCTCCGTCACCGTGTCCGTGGCGGGTTTCGTTCCCAAGGCCCACACGCCCTTCCAGTGGGAACGGCAAAATACCATGGACGAGTTTCGGGAAAAAGGGCGGCGGCTCAAGTCACGGGTCAAGGACAAGGCCCTGTCGCTGAAGTACCACGAGCCGGAACAGACGCTTTTGGAGGGCGTCCTGGCGCGGGGAGATCGGAGGCTGGCCGGCGCGGTGGAGCGGGCGTGGCAGAAGGGGGCCCGCTTCGACGGATGGAGCGAGACCTTTTCCCTGGACCTGTGGCTCGACGCCTTTCAGGAGTGCGGCCTAAACCCGGCGGACTACACGCGGGAGCGCCAACGTCAGGAGCCGCTGCCCTGGGATCACATCACCGTAGGCGTCACCAAGGATTTTCTGTGGCGGGAGCGGGAGCGGGCCTACGACGCGTGTCTGACGCCCGGCTGCCGGACTGGCTGCTCCGCCTGCGGAGTAAACTGCGCCGAGGCCGCCGCGCTTTTTGTGGTTCGTGGGAAGGAAGGCGGGGTGATCGAATCGTGCGCGTCCGGCTGATCTACGAAAAAAGGGGTGGGGCGTGTTTCGTTCCCCACGTGGCTTTAGCGACGGTGTTTGCCCGTTCTCTTAGAAGGGCGGAAATCCTACCCTGCTCCACCGGAGGGTTCTCGCCGCGGGCCAAGATGAGTTTCGGACCCGAACTGCCCGCGGGGGTTGTGGCCCTGGGTGAGGCCGTGGACCTCTGGCTGAAGGGTCAGCCGGAGCACTTGGTACCGCTCCTGAACTCACAGATGCCCGATGGCTTCCGCGCCCTGGCATGCGCCTTCCTCCCGGAGAGTGCCCCGGCCCTGGGCAAGGAGTGCCGGGCGGCCCGTTACCTGACGCGAACCCGGAACGGTCGTTCCCCGGAGGAACTCCTGAATTGCCTGAGGAGGCACCTGGGTGCGGACCTTCTTTCCGCCTCGGAGGAGGGCCCTTGGCTCTCCCTGGTCGTCACCGACCCAGCCCGGAACGGTCTTGGCGGCTGGGTGAAGGCCCTGGTTGGGGAGGGACTTGCGGCCGGATGGCAAGACCTCTGTTTCGTCCGCCTGGCCTTGGGCACCTGGGACGGGGCGAATCTGAGGGCCCTGGGAGAGGGGGCGCGGTATGGGCAGGGAAAATAAGGGCGCTCCGGGCAAAAAAACGGATAGGAAGATCGTCGCCGACACCCTGGAAAACGAGGAGACGCGGGTGGCCATCCTAGAGGACGGCCGTCTGGCGGAGATTTTTATTGAACGTATGTGGGATCACCAGAGGGCCGGGGAGATCTACAAGGCGCGGGTGGAAAGCGTGCTGCCCGGCATTAACGCGGCCTTCGTGAGCATCGGGGACGGGCGCAACGCCTTTTTATACCTGAACGACGCCAAGGGAGTAAAGGTGACTCTTAACCAGGAACTGGTGGTGCAGGTGACGAAGACCGCGCGGAAAAACAAAGGGGCCCGCGTCACGCCGCGCCTGTCGCTTCCTGGGCGTTATCTGGTCCTGGTGCCGCAGGGGGACGAGGCCGGCGTCTCGCGGCGCATCGCCAGGGAGGAGGAGCGCCGACGACTCCGCCGTTTCGCCAAGGAACTGAGGGGTGAGGACTTCGGCGTTATCGTTCGCACGGCCGCCGAAGGCGTGGACGAAGAGGCCCTGGCTCAGGACGTTCAGTCTCTTCTGACCCTGTGGCGCGAGATTGAGCACAACGCCTCCCGCCAGTCCGCGCCCTGTCTGCTGTACAGGGACATGGGGCTTTTAGGCCGGGTGCTTCGCGACGAACTTTACGGCGACGTGGATGAAATTTTGGTGGACGGGGAAGACGAGTTTGAGAGCGTCAAGAGCTACGTCTCCGCCCTTTGCGAGGATGAGTCCCCCGTTGTTTCCCGCTACCGGGGGGTGACGCCCATCTTCGAGTATTACGGCATCGAGCGCGAGATTGAGCAGGCCCTCGAAAGAAAGGTCTGGCTGCGGTCCGGCGCGTACCTGGTCATCGAGCACACCGAGGCCCTGACGGTTATCGACGTGAACACGGGCAAGTACGTGGGCAGCAGGGATATGCGCCACACGGTGCTGGACACGAACCTGGAGGCGGCGGGTGAGATCGCCCGTCAGCTCCGCCTGCGGGCCATAGGCGGCATCGTGGTCGTGGACTTCATCGACATGGAGTTTGAGGAAGACCGCCGCCGCCTTCTGGCCCGGTTGGAGGACGTGTTCCAGTCGGACAGGTGCCGGGCACGGGTGTTCAGCATGACGCAGCTCGGCCTGGTGGAGCTGACCCGCAAGCGGGGAAGGCCAGACCTGAAGTCCGTCCTGACGCGGGGGTGCCCTTTCTGCGGCGACAACGGCTGGGTGCTGCGGGAGGACACGGTGGCTCTGTCAATGAAGCGCTTCCTGCGCAAGATCGGCCACGCCAACGGCATTGAGGCCGTCTTGCTCCAGGCCAACGCGGAGGTGGCGCGGTACGTGAGCGACACCTACCTGGCCTTCTGGGAGGACGAGCTAAGCCGCAAAATCCTCATTGCCGGAATGCCTAATTTCACCTGGAGTAAGTTCCGCGTGGAAGCTCAGGGCACGCGGGAGGCGGTGGAACTGCGCGCTCAGCAGATGGAGCGACGGGAGAATCCAGCAGTTGTCCATAGAGTTCCTGCGCCTTAAGGGCTTCAAGAGCTTCGGCGCGGCCTGCGAGTTCTCTTTTTCCCGTGGACTGACGGCCATCGTGGGCCCCAACGGCAGCGGTAAGAGCAACATCCTGGATGCTCTGCGCTGGGTGCTGGGGGAGGGCGGCCCCGGCACGCTGCGCATTGTACGTCAGAAGGACCTGCTCTTTCAGGGCAGCGCCTCTCTGGACCCCGCCAGGGAAGCCGAGGTAGTGCTGAAGTTGAAAGACAGCTCGTCCTCTTCCACTCTTCGCCGCCAGTTCACGGAGGAAAACGGCTCCGTCCTTTCGGCCGACGGGGTAAAAATCCGCCTTCAGGACTTGGCGGACTTCAAGGCCCGCTTCATGCTCGAAGGTGACAGCTTCGCCTTCATCGGCCAAGGAGAGGTCTCGGAGGCCATCCACCAACGACCCATGGAACGCCGCCGCCATCTGGAGCTGCTTTTCGGAATCGACCGCTACCGCAAGCGCCGGGAAGACACCCACCTTAAGCTGGAGTCCGCCCTCGCCGAAATGCAGCGCATCAGCACCCTCATCTCGGAGCTGGAAACCCGCCGCGCGGAGATCGCTCCTGAGGTGGCCGTGGCCGTGGAGGCCAAGGCAATTCTCGACAATTTGGAAAACGTCCGGCGGGATTTCTATTTCTCGCACCGCCTCGACCTGGAAAAAAAAGAGCGGGAGCACCGGAAGCGCCTGCAGCTGACGGAGGAGCATAAAGATCTAGCCGCCTGGTGGAGAAATCTCTGGCGCGCGGCCGTCGCCGCCGCCGAAGAGAGCCTGCGTCGTGAGGGATTTGACGAGAGCGCGTTCCTGGAGCGAGAGCGGGAGTTGTCCGCCCGGAAAGAGGGGCTGAGGCGGCAATCTTTCTCCGCCGCGACCCGTATTTCAAGGCTTCTCTCGGACCGGCGCGCCCTGGTGGCCGAAAGAGGGCAAATCTCCGCCGCTCTAGAGGTCGTGGAGGATGATCTGGAAAAGGCCAAGACCCAGGAAGCGGTGCTGAGGGCGGAATTGGAAACGAAGCGCGCGGCCCTGGAGGAGGTTTTGCGCTGCATGGAGGAAGGCCGCGCTAACGCCGAGCGGGAGCGTATGAGGTGGCAGGCGCTTCAGGACGAGTACGCCCAAAAAACCCTGGCGCTCTCCAAGCTGGAGGCACGGCTCAAGGCCCTGGCCCTGGCCTGGAACGCGGCCGAGAAGGAGCTGGCGCGGCTTGAGGAAAAGCGCGGCGTCTTGATCGCGGAGATCGGGAAACTGGAAGCGGAGACCGTGGCCCTGGAGGATCGCCGCGAAAGGCTCTCTGTGGAGCACTCCAATGCCTACACGACGTTTCAGAAGTGCGCGGCTCGGCTTCAGCAGGCAAGGCGCGATCTGACCCGGCAGAAGGCGGAGATGGAAGAAGCGCGGGAGAACGCGAGTGTTTCTGTTTATCCCGCGCCCACGCGGGTTCTGCTGGAGGCCTCCCGTCAAGGCAGGACGGCCTCTGAGCTAGAGGTCGTGGCAGAGGCCTTTTCCTGCCCCGCTGAGGTTGCCCCCGCCTTGGAAGCCTATTTGGGCGGGCGGCAGTTCTGGCTCCTGGTGCGCGCCCTGGACGAGGCGCGGGAGGGCATCGAAATCCTGAAACAGCGCTCCGCTGGGCGCGCCACCTTCCTTCCTTTGGAGAGCTGCCGCCCCCGTTTCCCGGACTCCCGCTGCCGCCTGCCCCTCTCCGGCGTGGTAGGGTGGGGTATTGAGCTGATAACACCTAGGGAACCCTGGGGGCCCGCCCTGAGTCACCTGATGGGTGACTTACTGGTGGTGCGGGACTACGGCCTGGGCAGCGGTATAGTCAAGAACGGGGCTAAGTTCCCGATAGTCACCTTAGAGGGCGAGGTCTTTTCTCCTGCGGGGACGGTGAGCGGGGGGCGCTCCCGTCAAAGTGGGGGCGCTATCGGCTGCAGACAGAGGGTCGCGGAACTCTCCGCAGAGGCCGAGGTCCAAAACCGCCGCGTCGCGGAGCTGGAGTCGGAGTTTACCCGCGCGGAAAAGCAGGAGCAGCGGGCTGCCCAAGACCAGGATCAAGCGGAAGCGGACCTCGCGCGGCTTCAAAATGCCCTGTCCGCGGCGCGGAAATCCCTGGCCGCCGCGAACGCCGACGCCGAACAGCTAACGGACGAAATGAAATCCGAGGAGGCCGCCGCCGGGGAGGCAGAGCTGGCAAAGCTCCATAAACGGGTCTCAGAGCTGGAGGCGGAGCTGAAAGCCCTGTCACCGGAGGCTGGCGGGGAACCGGGCAGCTCGGGAGCGGCCCAGAGTGAGACCGACCTGACCGAGGAAAAATTGAAGGGTGCGGTGAACGTCCTCGCTCGCATCCGCAAAGAGCACGGAGACCTAAAGGAAAGGCTCGCCTCTTCCGAGGTCGCGCTGGAAGCTGGACGAGGGGAGGAAAAGGCCCTGAGAGAGCAGCTTGCCGCTCTGGGTCGGGAGCACCTGACGACCTGGAGAGAGATAGGGGAAGTTCGGGCGGCGCTGGAAGTGGGGCGGGACAAAGCCCGCAAGGCCCACAGCCGCTTGGAGCGCCTCCGCGCCCGTCAACAAAAGGCGGAGTCCGCCCTCACGACGCTGGTGACGGAGTCCGTGACTCTGGGGGAGCGCATGGCGTCCATCCGAACGGAGGTCGAACAGCTTCAGGAAATGTGGGAGGAAAAATACCCTTACGATGCCGACGAGGCCAGGCGAATTGAGGAGGCCGGGCGCGACCTGGCGGTCTCCATGCGCCGCCTGGAGCGTGAACTGAAATCCCTGGGAGCCTGTAACTTGGGGGCTCTTTCCGAGGACGAATCCCTGACCGAGCGCATCGACTACCTTACGGAACAGTCGGAGGACGTCCGCGCGGGCATCGATGAGCTTAAAAAGCTGATCGAGGACACGGACGCCCAGGTGGAGACCCTGTTCAACCAGGCCATGACCGACATCGACGACCGGTTCAACGCACTTTTTCAGCGGTTTTTCGCGGGAGGCGAGGCCCGTCTGACCTTGCATGCGGAGGGGGACCTCTGGAACCGGGGCGTGGAGATCTACGCCCGCCCTCCTGGAAAGCGCTTACAGAACATCTCCCAGCTTTCCGGCGGGGAGCAGTCTCTGACGGCCATAGCGCACCTCTTTGCGGCGCTCGAAGTGGCCCATATGCCTCTGGCCGTGTTGGACGAGGTGGATGCCGCTCTGGATGAGTACAACCTGATTCGTTTCGCTGACCTGGCGAAAGAGTACTCGAAGAGGCTCCAGCTCCTGGTCATGACTCACCGCCGCACCACGATGGAGCGCGCTGACCTGATCTACGGCGTCACGATGGCAGAAGCAGGACTTTCCAAGATCGTCGGCATCGACGTGGAGAACTACAAGTAAGGTTGAACACAGCAGAAGGACTGAAACGATGGAAAAGAAAAACCGCCAGTTAATGCTGGAGTTGCGCGCTGAACAACCAGAGGATTACGAAACCGTGGAGAAACTCACCTGCGAAGCATTTGCGAACGCGCCGCACGCTGGAGGCAGCGAAGCGCTGCTTGCCCATAAACTGCGGGATATTGAAGCTTTTGTGCCGGAACTGGATATTGTAGCCGTGCTTGACGGTGAGGTGGTTGGCAGCATCATGTACACGAAAAGCCGGGTGGTTGGAAATGAGAACGAATGGGAAACTCTGACCTTCGGCCCGCTCTCAGTGCTGCCGTCTTGTCAGAAACAAGGTATCGGTGCGGCACTGGTGCGGCATACTCTGAAAATCGCGCGGCGGATGGACTTTCGAGCCGTACTGATATTTGGACACGAGAGTTACTACCCAAGATTCGGCTTCGCTAATGCCGCTGAGTTTGGCGTCACTACAGCGGAAGGCGAGAATTTCGATGCTTTCATGGCGCTTCCGCTGTATGACGGCGCGTTGACTGGCGTTCACGGCCGGCTCATCCATGACCCGATATACACGAGTTTGGACGAATCTGAAAATGAAGCGTTCAATCGGCGGTTAACTGGCTATCCCCTTGACTAAACCCATGTTCACACTGCCACGTCAGTCTTTTCTCAGGTCTTCCTGTATTCCCGCAATTTTTTTCGCGTGCTCCGCGTAGCGTTCGAAGGGAATATTGGCCCGCACCACCAGCCGCGCTCCGTCGGGGGAGCCCCCGCCGTGCATGCACCCGGGCACCCCGGCTCCAATGGTCAGCCACTCGGCCAGACGCGCCGCCCGGACTCGGGACTCCGCGGAACAGCTTCCCGCCTTCAGGTATTTTTGGATTAGGGGACCGTATCTTTCGTCAGTGAAATCTCGATGGGACGGCGCGCAGCCAGTCTCGACGATTCCCCCGCCTATCTCCTGACAGAGGCGCTTGGTCTCGTAGGGCAGCGTTGCAACGTGGATTTTGTTGACATGGGCTGTCAGACTGTCGGCGATCCAGACCCCCGATGGGTCCTCTCCGCCCAGGGAAATGGCCCCCACGCCCACACCGTAGGTCGTCTCGTTGTTGACCGCCATTTGAATCAACTTATCCATGAAGGTCTTATACGACAGGCCGTTGACCCGCGCCATGTTGACGGCCGCTCCGATCATCACGTCACCCTGCCCGCAGACGCAGGCTCCAATACAGGCCCGATAGTTGGCCGTAAAGCACCGAATCACTTTAAGAGAGTGCCTGAAATCCCCGCACATGAAAATCCTCTCGTTAGGGATAAAGACGTCCTCGAACAGGAGATAGGACTGAGCGGGGCCGGTCTCCGGGACGTCGAAGCCTTCCTGATACTCCCGGTCGTCGCTGGGCCTGCGGGTTTCCACGATGGTCAAACCGGAGACGTCCCTGGGCACGGCGAAAGACAGAGCGAAATCCTTGTCTTCTTCTTTGCAGGCGTTGCCGGGCAGGATAAATATCTCGTCCGACGCGGCGACGCTGCAGATCATGAGCTTGGCTCCGCGTACCACGATTCCGTCCGTCCTTTTTTCCGCCACCCGCAGGTGAACGTCCAGGTCGGCCTGCTGTGACGGCTTGAGGGAGCGGTCGCCCTTGGCGTCCGTCAGGGCTCCTGCCGTCAGAAGCCCCTGCTCTTCGGCGCGGAGAGCCCATTTTTTCAAACGCTCGTGGTAGTCCGTCCCTTTCTCGCGGTCGATGTCAAAGGTAACGGCCCACATCACGTTAAGGGCGTTCCACCCTACGCACATCCCGCCCACGCAGCTTCCGGCCGTGTGGTAGTTGAGGCGCTTCAGCCTCATGTTAGCGATCATGTCCTCTGGTCTGGTCATCAGTCCGTTAAAGCGCAGAATCTCGCGGTCCGTCAAGCGAGAGCGGGTCACGAAGACGTCCCTGTGCTCGGGGCTCCCCGCCAGCTCAAGACATCGGGCGTGGCCTTCCACGGCTCGCCGAGTCGCGGGGTGTGCCGTCACGTCGGAGATGAGCTCACCGTTCTTAAAGATGTTCGCCCGCATTTTTTTAAGAGAAGCCAGATAACTTTCCCGCGTCCGAATCATAAAGTTCCCCTCCCGGATTTTTTCCATAATTTTACCGCTAACTTTTCCATTAACTTTTCCATCGAAGCAGGTAGTTTTGGAGCTTATTGGAAAAAAACATCACGGTGGAGACGACCGTCCCGATCACCAGCACTCCAGCCACCGTCCGGGTGTAGTCCCCTAGGTCGGAGTAGTTCTTGACGTAGTAGCCCATGCCGCTGCGGGCCCCGATCATCTCGGCGGAGGTCAGGAGGACGAACGAGACGCTCAGCCCCTGGTTGCAGCCGATGAAAATCTGAGGCAGCGACGCGGGCAGGATGATGTGGAACAGCATCGAGAACCGGCTCACGTTCAGCACCCTGGCAGAGTCGATGATTCGGCGCTCCACGTTCAGGACACCGCTCATGGTGCCGGCCAGAACCGGCCAGAAGGTCGCCAAAAAAATGACGAGGACGGACACGGAGCGGAATGTGGGCAGCAGCGCGATTCCGTAGGGAATATAGACGACCGGAGGTATGGAGCCCAGAAATTTCGATACGTAGGCCGCGACGCTGCCTAGGCGGGCGCTCCACCCCAGAAAAAGGCCCAGAGGGATGCCTGCTGCCAGCCCCAGAGCGTGGCCCTCCAGGATGATGCCAAGGGAGCTTCGGATGTTCAAGGTTATTTTTCCGGCGTCGCTGGCGATCTGCGCGATAATCATTCCGGGCGGGGGGAAAAGAGCCGCCCGTAAAATACTGAACTTTGCGGTGAGCAGCTCCCAGACGATAAGCGAGGCGTACACAAAAGCCAGGAGATCAAAAAACAGATGTGCCTCTCTTCTTTGAGTCCTGAGGGTCAGAACCGCGAACAGCAGGGACGCCGTTTCGGCGGCGACCGCGAAGCCCACGGAGTAAATCGCCTGCGACGGTCTCGCGTCCGGCAGAAGCTGGACAAGCAGAAACAGGACGAACAGCAGGTGGCTGCCTCTGAGAAAAAGTTTCATAACGGACCTCAATCCCGCAAAAAGATATTGGGGCACCGCCCCAAACCCCGCTTAAGGGCCATAGGCTCTTAAGAATCCCAATATTTTCTATAGTACGACTTCTTCTCCTCCGATTTTGCGGGAGAGGTCGTTGAAGAGCAAAGAAAGAAGTTCGCTGCGGAGCTTGGAATACTCAGGCGTCCGCACGAGTTTGGCGCGTCCCCTTGGACGGGGGAAGGGAACCAGTATCTCCCCGTGAACCCGCCCTGGGCTGTTGGTGAGCATGACGACCCTGTCGGACAGCAAAATAGCCTCATCGATGTCATGTGTCACGAAGACGACGGTCTTTTTCCGTTCTCTGCCCTCCCATAACCTGAGCAGCAGCTCCTGCAGCTTTATCCTGTTCTTGGCGTCGAGGGCTCCGAAGGGCTCGTCCATGAGTAAAATTTCCGCATCCATGGCAAGCGCCCGCGCGATGGCGACCCTCTGCTGCATTCCCCCTGAAAGCTGCGAGGGGTATTTATCCTTGAAGCCCTCCAGCCCTACCTGGTTCAAAAATTCGTCCGCGACCTCCAGGCGTCGTTTCGGGGAAAGGTCTTTTCTGGCCTGCTTTACGCCGAAGGTCACGTTGTGTCGCGCTGTCATCCAGGGGAAAAGGGAGTAGTGCTGAAACACCACGCCCCTGTCTGTGCCCGGACCCACGATCGGCGCCCCGTCGATGACCGCCGTCCCCCCGCTTGGCCGAGTTATCCCCTCCAGGACGCTCAAGAGCGTGCTTTTGCCGCACCCGCTGGAGCCGACAACGCTCACAAACTCACCCGACTTGACCGAAAAGGACACGCCGTCCAGCGCGGTGAAACGCTCTTCCCTCTCTCCGTAGTCCACCGTCAGGTCTCGCACCTCGATTTTTTTCACGCCGGCGGCTCCTTTGCACTCACTCGTACTTGACGAAGTGCTCCAAAAGCTCCCTGTAGATGGCGTCGCCGGGGTTCTCCGCGATCAGGGAGCCGAGGGCTTCCTTATATAGAACGGTGTCGTAAAGCGGCTCGATATCATAGTCCTTCGTGTAGCCGAACTCGACGATTCCCTTTTTCAGGGCAACCGTCGCCTGCTTGTCCGGATCGGGCTTTGAGGCGCTGTGGCCGCCGTAGACTTCGTACTCGATGTAATTTCTGTCGATGTCGATGTACTTCTTGACGTTGTCGATGGTCTTTTCCCTGTTTTCCCGCGAGAACTTGTACGCCTTTATCAGGGCGCGCTCGAAGGCCTTGTAGGTGTTAGGCTTCGCCTTCAGGGCGGAGGTCAGGGCCAACTGGCGGCAGCAGGGTTGATCTTTAAAAATTTCTACCTCGCTGCAGTAGTAGACCACCTCATGCCCCGCACCCCTGGCCAGGGAGGCGTAGGGGGAATAGACCGAGGCCGCATCTATCTCCTTGCTCTGCAGCGCGGTATAGGCGTCCCTCTGACTGTCAAAGTAAACGACGTTCACGTCCTTTCCCGGTTCGAGGCCCGCGTTTTTCAGCAGAACAAGCAGCTCGTAGTCCTGGACGCTGTTTTTCACCGATGCCACGTTCCGACCCTTCAGGATGCCGATGTCCCATTTTTTGAGACCCTTTGTGAACTCGGATTTGATCACGTACCCGTGCCCGTTGCTCATCGCGCCGCCAAACACGGTGACGTCGCGTCCCTGACTCTGGAAGGTCACGGCGGGAACCGACCCCACAAACGCGGCGTCGAGTTTGTTCGACTCCAGGCCCGCCACCAGCTCCCCGGCGCTGGACAGCTGCGTCAGGGTCACGTCAAGCCCCTCCTCTTTGAAGAACCCTTCCTCAGCCGCCACAAACCCCAGCAGGTGTGCCGTCGAGTTCAAATGACCCAGGCTGAAAGCCGACTGTTCCAATTTCGCGTCCGTTCCAAACGCAGCCTGCGAAAAAACGAAAAAAAACAACGCAGTCAAAACTATTTTTTTCATAAATAATCCTCTCCTTTAATTTGGGGCGCTGCCCCTAAGAATTTCGTTCGTCAATGAGGCGTTTGGCCTTGTGGGTAGCCCTTGGCAGCGCCCCGTCCTCGAGGACGGTCACTTGGGCAGGCTTGACGCCGATACGGGCCTTGAGCGCCGCCGAAACCCGTTCAGCCAGCCGTTCGTCCGTTTCGGAGCTGTTCCGCTCCTTTTCCACTTCCACTGCGTACTGGGCGGTGAAGTCCTTTTTCGAGACGCGGATCAGGTACTCCCCCGTGATCCCTTCCAGGCCCCGGATGACATACTCCACGTCGCTGGGGAACACGTTGACGCCGGAGACGATGAACATGTCATCCTTTCTGCCCACGATGGAGACGCGGGCGTGGGTTCTTCCGCAGGAGCATTTTTCCCTGTTCACGCAACCAATGTCCCCCGTGCGGAAGCGGATCATGGGACGGGCGCGTTTGCGCAGCGTGGTGAGCGCCAGTTCCCCGTGAGCGCCGTCGGGCAGAACTTCCCCCGTGCGCGGGTCGACGGTCTCGGCCAGAATGTGATCCTCGGCGAGGTGCAGGCCGTCCTTCGCCTCGCACATGCCAGCGCAGGCCCCGAAAATGTCGGAAATGCCAAAGAAGTCGTACAGGTCAGCGTTCCACAATTTTTCGATGGCCTCGCGGGTTGCCTTAATGGAACCTCCTGGCTCCCCCGCGACGATTATTTTTTTGATGGACAGGCCGTTCGCCGGATCCAGGCCGCTCTTTTTCGCGGTTTCCCCCAAGTACCAGGCGTAAGAGGGTGTCGTCCATATCACCGTGGGCTTGAACTCTCGGATGATAAAGAGCAGGCGCTCGGACGGCACGGTTCCCGACCAGATGCACAGGGCCCCGATATTTTGAGCGCCTATGACGTCGGGACCTCCGACAAAAAGGGTGAAGTTGAGGGCATGAAGATACCTGTCCGTGTTCCTCATGCCGGTCATATAAAAAAGGCGGCTTTCCACGTCCTGCCATTCCTCGAAGTCGTTTTTTGTGAAAGGACTCAAGGTAGGCGTGCCGGTGGAACCGCTGGACGCGGAGACGAATACCACGTCACTTTCCGGCACGGCGCACATTTCACCCAAAAAGCTCCCCACCCCCTGCGTCTCGCGCTCCGTTTTCTTGTCGACGAAGGGAAATTTCGCCAGGTCAGCGAGTGAGGTTAGGTCCCCCGTCCCCACTCCAGCCTCGTCGAAGGAGCGCCTGTAGTGGACGGAGTTTTCGTAGGCGAAGGCTATGGTATCCCTCAACTGTTCGATCTGCACTTCCTCCAATTTTTTTCTGGGCAGGGTTTCTATTTCCTCGTTCCAATATTTTCGTTCACTCATGCGCTGTATCCTCGCTTTCTGTGTTAAGGCAATAAAAAAAGGACCCCTCGAAACGGCAGGGATCCTCGAACCGGACGTGAACGCGCGCGGCTAAAAGCCGATCGCCCCGGGCGAGGATCCGCTGCGCATCATACACATCATCATCTTAGCGGCCGCGATAAAAGCGATGAACCCACCCCAAAGCATTTTTTCATCTCCTTTAATTCATATTATTTTTATATATTTTAAATTTGACCGTTATTCTATATCAAATTAAAGCAACTGTCAAATAGCTTGAGGAAGCACTGATTTAATGGGGTTTTTATTTGATCATACGCGAAAATCTCTTTAGGACGTGTTTGAAAATTAACTGCCCCAATAAAAAACCGCCGTTTTCAGGCGCTTTTTTGAATGCATTCAGTCAAAAAGGAAACAGCTTGCTTTTTTGACGAAGACAAGTATAATGGCTTAAAAATCCCCCGGTGGGTTTTGCGCAGGCAAACACAAAAACCTTGCGGAAAAGAGCTGAATATCGTGCGTTTTACGGATGACATTGCTAATTTAAGATGGTATAATAACCGCAGGACCGCAGGACCGCAGGACCGCAGGACCGCAGGACCGCAGGACCGCAGGACCGCAGGACCGCAGGACCG
>JAITGX010000109.1 GCA_031280275.1 Synergistaceae bacterium | reverse complement strand
AATGCGACAAAAATGACGCCAGAAGGACAATGGATACTGCGGCAGATGATAATCAAGCTTCATTTAAAAGGCTTTGACACAAAGACAATAGCGGATATCATACCATACGGAAAATTACGTCATGTACAATCTACGATAAAGAAGTACAAGGAAGGCGAATGGGAAGCAATAGCTCTAAAAAAGATGGGGCGCCCTAAGAGCGTGTCTAGAACCTCTTGCAGTGAGATATCTAAAGGCAAAAATTTGAACAGAACGGGAGAGGAAGTTTGAGCGTACATTTGGGTGGTTGGATAAATGCCGTCGTTTATGGAAAAACCGCAAACGCCTTATTGAAACAACGCTTAATATGGTTAAGGAAGCGCTGATTAAGCTCTTGTGGGGCTCTGCCCCACGCCCCGCTTAGGGGCCTCAGGCCCCTAAGAACCCCATTAATCAGTGCTTCCTTAAGTTGGCTCTTGTATCTCTTCTTTTAAAGAGATATTAGACAAACTCTTAATCAGCGTTTCCTCAACTCATATTCCTTTGGCATGCCAGGCCCTTTTTCCTACGGCGGAGGTATAGAATTCGAAGGAGGTATCGTAGACCCGCTCCAAAACCGCTCCATCCAGCTCCACGGCGGGCGCGCTGAACAAAATTTTTCCATCCTTCACCGCAAGGATAAAATCAGCGAAGGCAGCGGCGAGGTTCACGTCGTGCGCGACGGCTATTATTGTTTTTCCCTCAGCGGCTAGCTCCCGCAGCAGGGAAAACAGCCGCGCCGTGTGCCGGGGGTCAAGGGCGGAGGCTGGCTCGTCCAGCAGCATCACCGGCGGGTCTTGCGCCAACACCGCCGCCACAGATACCCGCTGAGCCTCCCCACCCGAAAGCTTGGTGACGTCGCGGAACAAGAGACGCTCCAGCTCCATTCGTTCCACGGCCTCCAAAATGAGGCGGTCGTCCTCGCCGGACACTCTGTGGTAGGGCAGGCGCCCCAGAGCCACGACCTCGTAGACCGTGAAGGGGGCGCTCATCCGCGTCTGCTGAGGAACAACTCCCACGAGGCGGCCCAGTTCTCGTCTTGATATCCCGGAAAGCTCCCTTTCCCCTAGGGTCAGGCTCCCGTTATAGGGCAGAAGGCCGGAAAGGGCCAGCAACAGCGTGCTTTTGCCGCTCCCATTGGGACCTATAAGCGCCGTTAGGGTCCCAGGACAGATCACCCCGTTCAGCTCCTTCAAAACAAGTCTTCCCCTATATCCCACGTCAAGCCCCGAAAAACGTATCGAGATATTGATCATGCGCCCCTCCGGTGCAGCAGCAGCCAACAGAAGAAAGGCCCGCCTACCAGGGCCGTGACCACCCCCACGGGCAGCTCACCCAGGCTTTGCGACAGACCGTCAGCCAGGGCCGTTAGGCACCCTCCACCCCAGAAGACGAAGAACAGGAGCGGCCGGTGCGACGGCCCGATGGCGATTCTCACGAGGTGCGGCGCCACCAGTCCGACGAAACCGATGATGCCGAAGGACCCTACCACCGCCCCCGTTCCCAGAGAAACAAGACTGAGGAGGATGGCGCGCAAACGGCGTTCGTCGATTCCCAGGAGGCTGCCCCGTTCCTCGCCTAAGGAGATGGCGTCTAACTGCCGCCCCCAGGCCCAGGCGGGGAGCGTGACGAGGAGCGCTGCACCCCAAACCCCCAGCGCGGTTCCCGATGATGCTCCAGCGAAGCTGCCCATCAGCCAGAGAACGATGGCCCCCAGCCGTTCGTCGGCGACGGCTTTCAGAAAAGTGACTCCGGCGGACAGAAAAGCGCTGACGACAATCCCTGCCAAAACCAGGTGGGTGCGCCCCCCACCTGACCGCCAGGCGATGACTTGCACCGCCCACAGCGCGGCAAGGGCGCCAAGAAATGCCGATGGCGTGACCCAGAGGTTCCCGGCCACGAAGCCCAAAGCCCCGCCAAACGCTGCCCCCGCCGCGATCCCCAGGGTGTAGGGCTCGGCCAGGGGATTGAGCAAGAGTCCCTGAAGCACCACACCCGCTGCACCTAAGAGTCCTCCCGCACCCAGCGCCGCCAGAAAACGAGGTAGTCGCACGGCCCGCACCACCAGTGCCTCCGGCGAGGCCCGTTCCATCTCGCTTAAAAAGGGAGACAGGAGCGAGATCGCTCTGGTCGGAGAGATCGCCCAGTCGCCCCGCGTCAAACGCCAGAAAGCCACAGTGACCAGAGAGCAGAACAACAGCACCGCCAGTCGTGTCCTGCGGCGTCTCAAGATTTTTTTGTAAGCGTCCAGTTCCGCACCCATGCTTCCCATCACCTCCCCCTCCTTTTGAAACAAGGAAACGCTGATTAACTTCGTTCTTCAAGACAGCCTAGTGATCTCATTCATTATCTTCAAACAAAGATTCCCGTTTTGTAATTCGTTCTTTATTGGCATACCCCATATCGCTAGGCGTCTGTTGTTGAGTCATTTTTCGTCTCTCTTATCTTTTTTATTAATTATCTATACTTTTTGGGATTTTTGTATAGGGGGGTGAGTTAATCAGTGCTTCCTTAAGCCCTTTGCGGGGCTCTGCCCCACACCCCTTAGGGATCTCGGACCCCAAGGGGCCTAAGACCCCTAAGAATCCCATTAGGGCGTGTTTGAAAACTCCTATTTAGACAAAAAAGTGCCTAAAAACGGCTGTTTTTTGTTGGCGTAGTTAGTTTTCAAACACGCCCTAATTAGTATTTTTCTTAAAATCCCTGCCATGCCATTGTACGTAGGTCAAAACTACCGGAAGTATTTCGCCATAGGATGCTTTTTCTGGGCGTTTGCCAGGGCGGTCAGAAGGTTTGCCCGGAGCGCGGGCAGGTCGTTCATGTCCTGCGGCAAGGGCGCGGCAGCGATGGTGTCGTTTTTCAGACGCAAGGCGTCTCCCTCCACCCGGAGGTCGTAAGGGGCCAACTCCATCTGGAAGCTCCGGTCAAGGACGTCTTTAGCTCGTTTGAGGGCCTCCAGGGCGGGCCCGCTTGACGCCCCTCCCCACACCTCCGCGCCGTCCACCAGCAGAAGGGCCCGTCCTCTTTCCTCTTTTATGGAGGTACGGAGCAGGCGCAGAGAGTATTTCCTTTCTAAAGGGACGTTCAGCTTTTTCAGTTTGTCGCTCAAGCTCTGGACGCGCTCCGCGGATTCAGGGTGATCCATATAAATTCCGTACTCTTGGACAGGCCGCTTCATCTCCGCGTGCATAAAGCCCTCCATGACCGTGACCATGGCCGTGGGAGAGTAACCCGAGGCAATCAGAACGTCCAGTCCCACGCTGTCGGCCTCCTTCTCGAACTCAATGGAGTAAGAGCTGGTGACGGCAACCTGGGCCACCTGAGCCAGAACCACCGGGGCCATGGCCCCGCCGCTGGCCAGAATGACGGCCAAAGCCGCCAGGTTGACCTGGTTGGCCTTCGCCGCCATTTTCATTCCGTGGTTTCGATCCACGTGAACCATCTCGTGGGCCATAACCGCGGCGATTTCGGCGTCGGAGTGCAATGCGTCCAGCATTCCCGTGGTGAAGAAAATAAAGCCGCCGGGCAGGCAGAAGGCGTTACGCGCCTCCATCCGCACGACGCGAACCTCGTAGGGAAGTTCGCGCTCCAAATGGGGTTTGAGCGTGTCCGCGATCATGGTAAGGTGAGCGATACGGGCGGGGTCGGCGAGGAGTTCCATGCTTTTCTCGATCTGCTCGACGGCTTTGCGGCCAATTTCCCGCTCCTTGCGCAAACGCGGGTCGGTTATCTGCCCGTCAGCGTCCCCGGAAACGACGGCGGTGGATTCAGAAGACACAGCCAGTGCCCTCGGCGCGGAAGCGCCCAGCGCCAGGACGAGAGACAAAAACAAAAGCAAAAACGCCGGTGCTGAAAACAAACTCGGCGGAGAAGCGGCGTTTTTTTCACGCGTAAGTTTTCGTGCCATTTTTCCAACTCACACATTGATCTTCAATTTGGTCTTCAATCAGCATAACACGAAACATTTGTCAGCGGTTGGATTCAAGGTAGCCTCCCCCCATTTTCGCGTAGTTGATGAAGGCCGACCGACCGTGGTTCATCTGGAGCATTTTTTCCCGGAGCTGCCTCACGTGGTTTTCCAGCTCCTCCTGCACCTTTTTCTCCGCCTTCATCAAGTCCTCGGCAGCGTGCCGGGTCGCGGCCAGGGCTGCAGAGAATTCCGTGCCCTCCTCTTCAGGAAAGAAGGATGCCAGCTTCTCCCAGAACCCGGCGGCGCCCCGCAGTTCTCCCATATTCAACGTGGGCACGGCGTCCTGCCAACTGTCAGCGAGCAGCTGAAGGCGCGAGATAACCTCTTGCTTCTCCTGAAGAACGGCGAGCAGCTCTTCCATGTCGCGATTGAGGACAATGGCCTCCAGCTCGCGGGAGACCATCGCCCTCAGCTCTGCGTAGATGTCCTGTTCGAGGGTCAGCAGGTTTTTGACCCGGTCTAGGAGGTCATCATCCCGCAATGTTTAGCCCTCCGGCTGTGGTTTTTTGGGCGGCGGGTGCCTGAGGTTTCTGGGGTGCAGCGGGCTTACCCGCGTAAGGGTTGGCGGCAGGTGCGGCGGAATCCTTGGCCGGGTCCGCTTTGAGCGCGTCCAAACTCAGGTCTTTGAGGTTCAAATCCTTGAGTCCCTTGAAGTCCTCGTCCTCGGGATGGGCCGTCTGGTACTCCTTCAAGAGCTTCAGCAGGGCCTCCTCCCACGTGGCCTTGAGTTCTTCGAGCATGGACAGGACGGTGCGGATGTTATCGGGCTCCTTCTTGACGTTGGCCTCCACCAGGAGCCGGTACATGAAGTCGTAAAGGCGCATCAGGCTATTGGCCATCTCTCCGCCCTTCTCGGTGTTCAGCGTGACCATGAGTTCTCGGACGACCTCCTGCGCCCGCAAAATTTCCCGGTTCGCCAGGTCGAAGTCCGGGACTTTACCGTTTTCCCTGTCGAGAGCGGCCTCCGCCATGCGGCAAGAACGGATACCGATGTCGTAGGTGATGAGGAGAAGCTGTTCTTTCGTCGCCGTCGAGATTTGCGTGGCCTGATAACTATATGGAGCACCCTGCGTTTTGTTTTCCACTGTAAATCAATCTCCCTTCAAACTATTTTCGGATATTTCAAGGTCAAACTCAAGGATTCGCCCCCTGCTATTCCAGTTTAGAGAGGAGGACGCGAGGGGACAGCGCTGCTACCCGTGCCCTGTCGGCGGGGAATTTTTCCGGGTGTGAGGCGCATTCCCACCAACAAGCCATGGCGAACCGAATGATGTCTTCGAACGAAGCCTGTTCTTGCATGGCGGCGATCACTCCGGACAGGAGTGCGTCCTCCACGGCGTAAACGTAGCGCATCTCCGGCACTGGGGCCTCAGCGAGCCAGACCCCCTTGCGAGAGGAAAAGGCCACCTTGTTCCGGCTGAGAGAGGCTAGCGCCCACTCCGTTCCCCGGCGGTGCAGGTCACGGGTGCGTGCTATGAAGGACTCCAGCGCGCCCGGCTGGGGTTCGTCCGCCCGGGGTGTTTGGTAGTCCAGCTTGACCACGGTGGGAATCTCATCGAGGACAGCTTCCAAATCATCCTCCCTGGGGTGCAGAATTGTGGGAATAGAGTTGTTCCGGGCGCTTCGCATCAGAGGCGCGTAGATGGAGCTGTCCACGCCGGGCGGCAAGGAACCCCCCATGGCCACGATTCCCACGCGGCTTAAAGTGCGCTCATAGCCCCTCAGGAAGGCGGCTTTGTCCGATTCGCGAATCTCCACGCCGAGTTCGTGCAGGCGCGTCTCCACGCTGCTCTCGGTGTCGGTGATACAGACGTTAATCCGCGTCTCTCCCCTGGTGTGGATAAAGTGCGAGGATACCTTTTCCCTCCGCAGAAAATCCAGAATGTAGGACGCGTTGAAGCCCGCCAGAAAGCCCGTCGCGATGGACAAAAGCCCCAGGCGGCCCAAGATGATGGAGATGTTGATCCCCGCGCCGCCGGGACTGCGCTGGGAGATGTTGGCCCTGTACCGGCCGCCGGGACGAAGGTCGTTGATGATGAAGTCCAAGTCCACGGCTGGGTTGAAGGTAACGGTCAAGATCATGGCGGTCAGTCCAGCGCCCTGACGATATCGGCGGCGGAGGCGATCGGCGCCGCCTTCACCACCGCGCCCCGGTGAAGTTCTGCCACCGACGGGAGCGCAACGCCCAGCTTCCCGGTCATGCGGGCGTTTTTGTATCCGTCGATAATCGGAAAATACTTGTTCTTTTCTTTCGCGATTTTTTCCGCCTCGTCCGAGAGGCGCGCCTGGGCCGCGTCAGCCCCAGAGTAGAAGAACGCTGTCACGGATTCAGGCTCCAGCAGGACGGAACGCAGGTGAAGCTGCTCGTTGACGTAGGCGGCAGCCCCCAAGGCGGCGGCGGCCCCGTCGGAGGCAGCTGTCACAATCTGGCGCAGGCGCTTGTGCCGCACGTCGCCCGCGGCGAAAATCCCCTCCACGGAGGTCTCCATGTTCTCGTCGGTAAGAACCCAGCCCTCCTCCGTGGCCTTGACAAGCCCCCTGAAAACGCTGTCGTTGGGCGTCTGCCCCACGAAGATGAACACACCCGTCACCGGCAGGCTGGACCCCTCCCCAGTCTTGACGTTCTTAATGAAAATTTTCTCGACGGTCTCCTCGCCGTCGATTTTTTCCACGACACTGTTCCGCACAGGGACGATTTTGGAGTTGGAGAGAGCGCGGTCAACGGCGGCGCGTCCGGCGCGGAACTCGTCTCGACGGTGGATCAGGTAAACCTTGGAGGCGAAGTTGGTTAGGCTGACGGCCTCCTCCACGGCGGAGTTTCCCCCGCCCACCACGGCGATCTCCTCGTCCGCGTAGAGGGGTCCGTCGCACACGGCGCAGTAGCTGACACCCCGCCCCACGTGCTCTTCCTCACCCGCACAGCCCAGGGGGTGAAACGCGGCGCCCGTGGCCAGGATGACCGCCTCGGCCCCAATTTCCTCCTTGTCGGTTACGACGACTTTGGCCTCACCGCGTCTCTCGATTTTTTCGACCTCGGCAGCCCGTATTTCGGCATCAAGGCTGAGGGCGTGACCGCGGAAGGTGTTTCCTAGGTCGGCGCCGGAAATACGCGGCATACCAGGCCAATTTTCAATCTCCTCCGTGAGGTTGACCTGTCCACCCGCGAGCCCCCGTTCCAGAAGCAGCACGTCGAGCCCCGCCCGTCGCCCGTAGATCGCCGCCGTCATGCCCGCAGGGCCGGCCCCGACGATTACGAGTTCCCTTTGCTCCATAAACCCATCTTCCCCCTTACGAAAAATTTCGTATCTTACCTCTCTATTATAATGCACAAGGGGGCAGGCCTTTTGAGGACGAGCACTGTGACAAAAAATATGTGCTGATCACGTTCAGCTTACATTCGCTGCGGTACAGCTTAAAAGCGTAGATTTTCATTAATTTTCCTTTTTTCCTTTTTGGTATTTCAGGCAAGCGCGGGCGAAGTTCAAGGCAAGCTGAGGGTCTGTGCAGAGATGGAGGTGTGGATAGCCCGCGTGGAGCGTGGGCGTCGCGTGGATGCCCAACCAGTTCGGACCGTTGGGCTTGGAGATGGTGAACCCATCCCCGTTGTTCGTGCCGTCGGAGTAGTGAAATTCGTGTCCGCGCCCCGTCCAGCCCTCCGGGGTCAGCAAGCCCGCCCTTCTCGCCGCGAGTTCCGCGTAGCCGAAACGCACCAGCTTGGAGGTCACGAAAGTCTCCCCCTCCAAGGCTCCGCTCATTTTAAAGAGTTCATCGTTCGCGCGAAGGGACGTGCACAGGAACATGAAGCCCCCGCATTCGGCGAAAGTCGGAAGCCCTTCTGTCACCAGGCGGCGGATGCTTTCCAGCATGGAGGCGTTACTGGAGAGCCGCGCCGCGTGCAGCTCGGGATAACCGCCGCCCAGATAGAGCCCGTCGGCTTCCTCAGGCGGGGCAGCGTCGCGGAGAGGGCTGAAGAAGACGAGCCGCGCCCCGGCCTCCTCCAATAGGTCTAGCGCGTCGCGGTAGTAGAAACAAAACGCCTCGTCCCTGGCCACGGCAAGTTGGAAAGGGTCGGAGCGGGGCAGAGGGGCCGAAAAGGACTCCTCCGGGAGCGGTGAGGCAGAGGCGGCCACGGCCAGGAGGCGCTCCAAGTCCACGGTGCACTCCGCCTGGGCCGCCAGGCGCTCGACCTTTGCTTCCAGGTCCGTGACCTCTTGCGCCGTCACTAGCCCCAGATGGCGGCTTTCCAAAGAACAGCCCTCCATGTGTGGCAGACAGCCCAGCACTTGAAGCCCCGTTTCACCCTCCAACATGGGTTTTAGGGCGGCAAGGCGGCGTTCGTCTGCTCCATTTAAGAGAAACCCCACGATGCCATTATAGGGCCGGAATCCGGTGAACCCCTTGGCGGCGGCGGCCAGAGAGGCGGAAGCCCCCCGCGCGTTCAACACCAGGAGCACTGGAGTTTTTGTTACCGCCGCGATCTCGTAGCTGCTTCCCTCTGTGCCCTGCCCTTGTCCGTCGTAGAAGCCCATCACCCCCTCGATGATTGAGCAGTCCGCGTTCTGGGCGTTCTTGCGCAGCAAGCGGCGCAGCGTGGGCTCAGGGAGCAGGAAGGGATCTAGGTTTCGGGAATCTCGGCCCGTAACGCGCGTGTGGAACATCGGATCGATATAGTCAGGTCCGCACTTGAAGCCTTGCACAGTCAGTCCGCGCCGGGTCAAGGCCGCCATAAGGGCACAGGTGAAGGTCGTCTTGCCGCACCCGCTCCCCGTCCCCGCAATCAACACGCGGGGTGTTTTCGAGAAAACGCCGCCCTCCTCAAGCATGAAAACTCCCCTTTTTTTATAAATGTAGCATATAATAACTCAAAAATGACGAGAGAAAATTATAATGAAAGCAAAACTACGCGGTAAAGAAGCGTGAAATAATTTTTCAACCCTAAGGAAACACTGATTAAGCCCTTATGGAGCTCTGCCTCACGCCTCGGGGTCTCGGACTCAGGCCCCTAAGAACCCCATTAATCAGTGCTTCCCTAAGTTTTTTTGAATGGGGGCAGGTCTGATGCCGCAAAACAACGTTTACGCCCTGATGGGGCTGGCGTCCTTCGTGGGGGCACTGCTGGTGGCCCAATTGGTGAGCCTGACGCAAAAGGGCAGGGCCCCCGGCGGCGATCTTTGGGTGGTCTACCTGCGGGCGCTCCTGGGGTTTCTCCTCACCGCCGCTGTCGTTTTTGGCTGCCGCGCTTTTTTATAATTTTGTGAAGCGCCGCGCCATGGGAAATTCCCGCCGAAACTCCGTTTCTTGGCCAACCGGAGGACTCGTACACCTGCTCTTGGCTGTCAGGGGCTTGCCCCTTGTTTGGATTTGCTGCGCCGTGCTCGTTCCCAACGTTCCGGTCAACTGCCTGGAGATTGTGGGGCGGGACGGCGTTTTGTTTTCCGCGCCCTTACCGAACGGGGCGGCGTTTGTTACCTCTTATATCCACTCAGTTCAGTTGACGCCGGTGATTGACGAGTATCGGATTCTTCAAGGCAGGATATGGACGTGGGAGGAGCGGGTGCAGTCGCACAACGCGGGACTGCCTTTCGCCGCTCCAAAACACGGGCGGTTCATCATGGCGCCTCCGTGGATGGTGGTGCAGGGAGGCCGCCGCGCGGAACAAACCATCGCCTACAGGGTCGGAACCGAAAAACTGGGGCGAAACACGTGGGCTCTGCCCCCCTTCACGGAAACGGCGGCCTACGCGCGCTTCCCCTCGGAAAGGGTCTTTTTCCGCGCCTCGATAAAAAGGCTCTCTGAAGTGCCGGTTAAAGGATGGGAGTAGGTCCCCAGGTGATTCTTCGCAAGGCTGACGGCGTGACACGAGCTGAATAAAGGGGTGAATCCCTGGCTGGAGAGTATAATGAATCCCAACTGATTGCAAAGGACGGGATGAGAAATGCAAAGGAACAAAGAGCTGCCCAAAGGTTACACGCCGAAGGCGATAGAGGCGAAGTGGTACGGCGTCTGGGTCGAGAGGGGGCTTTTCAACGCGGAGCCCGACGCCTCCAGGCCGCCCTTCTCGATTGTGATCCCGCCGCCCAACGTCACGGGCTCGTTGCACATGGGCCATGCCTTCAACCACACCTTTCAGGATATCCTATGCCGCACGCGGCGGATGCAGGGCTGCAGCGTCCTGTGGCTGCCGGGCACAGATCACGCGGGCATCGCCACTCAGAACGTGGTGGAGAAAAACCTGGCCGCGAAGGGCATCACCCGCCACGAGTTGGGCCGCGAGGCCTTCGTGGAGAAAATCTGGGAATGGAAAAAAATCTACGGCGACCGCATTATCACCCAGATGAAAAAGCTGGGGAACTCTTGCGACTGGCGGCGTGAGCGATTTACCTTTGACGAGGAGCTGTCCCGCGCCGTACGGATCGTTTTCGTGCGCCTTTACAAAAAAGACCTGATCTACAAGGGAAAGTACATCATCAACTGGTGTTCCCGCTGTCACACGGCTCTCTCTGACCTGGAGGTCGAGTACGAGGACGCGCCGGGGAAGTTCTGCTACGTGCGCTACCCCTTCGAGGACGGCACGGGCGAGATCACCGTGGCAACCACCCGGCCTGAGACGATCCTGGGCGACGTGGCCATCGCCGTCCACCCGCGCTCGGAGAAGTACAGGCCCCTCATCGGCCGCAAGGTGCGCGTGCCCCTGACGGACAGGGTCGTGCCCGTCATTGAGGACAACATGGCGGACCCGGAGTTTGGCACCGGCTGCGTGAAGATCACCCCCGCTCACGACCCCAACGACTTCCTGGTAGGTCAGCGCCACAACCTGCCCCAGCTTCAGGTTATCGACAGCGAGGGGTTCATGAACGAGGCGGCGGGGCCCTACAGGGGGCTTTCCATTCAAGAGGCCCGCGCAAGGACGGCGGAAGATCTCGAAAAACAGGGGCTTCTTATCCGCACAGAGGACATCGTCCACTCGGTGGGACACTGTCACCGCTGCGGCACGGTGGTGGAGCCCTACCTCTCGGAGCAGTGGTTCGTTCGCGCCAAGCCCCTGGCGGAGCGCGGCGTGAAAGCCGTGAAGGACGGGCTTATCCGCTGGATTCCCGACCAGTGGGAAAAGACCTACTTCCAGTGGATGGAGAACATCCGAGACTGGTGCATCTCGCGTCAGCTCTGGTGGGGGCACCGGATCCCGGCTTGGCTCTGCGCGGACTGCGGATACCTCACCGTTTCGGAGACCGATCCGACGGAGTGTGAGAAATGCAAAAGCAAGAACATCACCCAGGACGAAGACGTGCTGGATACCTGGTTCAGCAGCGCCCTGTGGCCCTTTTCCACGATGGGCTGGCCCGGCGAGACGCCGGAACTCAAGTACTTCTATCCCACGTCCCTGATGGTGACGGGGTTCGATATCATCTTCTTCTGGGTCGCCCGTATGATCATGATGGGACTGGAGTTCATGGACGCGGAGCCCTTCAAAGACGTGTACATTCACTCGCTGATCCGCGACGAGCATGGGCGGAAAATGACCAAGTCCAAGGGCAACGTCATCGACCCGCTGGACATGATCGATAAGTACGGCGCGGACGCGCTCCGTATGGCTCTGGCAGCGCTTTCAACCCAGGGGCGGGACATCCTGCTTTCGCCCGGCAAGATCGAGACCTACCGTTTTTTCATGAACAAGCTCTGGAACGCGGCCCGTTTCGCCCTGATAAACCTGGACCAGGAGGCGGGCTCAATAGATCCAGTGTACCTGCGCCTGCACGACCGCTGGATCCTCGCCCGCCTTCAGGAGACCGTGGAGCGGGAGACGCGCACGATCGACGAGTACGACGTGGGCGCGGCGGCGCGAATGCTCTATGACTTTGTTTGGGGCGACCTCTGCGACTGGTACCTTGAAATGGCCAAGCCCGCTCTGAAAGGCGATGAGGGGGACGAGAGGAAAAAGACAACCCAGGCCGTGCTGGACGAGGCGTTTAAAACGCTGCTGCCCCTTCTGCATCCCTTCATTCCCTTCGTGACGGAGGAGTTGTGGGAGGCGTTCGGATACATGGAGAAAGAGGGCTCCATCGTCAAGGCGGCCTGGCCCGCACCAAAAAATGAGTACCGCTTCGAGCACGGAGCCATGAGGGATTTTCAGGAGGCGGTCCGTATTTTGCGCAATCTGCGGGCCGAGGCTCGCGTGACGCCCCAGCAATGGATGGGAAAGGCGTCGATTCGCGTGGACGGTTCCGAGGTTATCGCGGTGCTCAAAGAATCTCTGTCTCTCGTGTCCCTGCTCTGCCGGGTGAAGGAGATCGAACTTCTCCCCGCTTCCTCGCCCCGTCCCGCTGCCTGCTTGTCCTCCGTCTACGGGGAGGGGGAGATCGACCTCCGCGTGGGGGACGTGCTGGACGTGGGAGCCGAGATCGCCCGCCTGAAACAGGAACTAGCCGCTGTGGCGAAGACCGTGGCCGCGAGTCAGGGTCGTCTGGACAAGCCGGACTTCGCGGCCCGCGCGCCCCAAGAGGTGGTGGAGAAGGAGCGCGCCCGCGTCGCCGAGGGGCAAGCCCAGATGGCGCGCCTGGAAGAGAACCTGGAACACTTGAGCCGTTGAGCCGATAAACCGATGACCCCTTCCATAGATCACCCCGCCCAGGCTGGGGCTTTCATCCTGGACTGGGATGGGGTACTGGCGGAGACCCGCTTGAATTTCGCGCCCCTGCGTGAAAAATTCTTCGGAGGTGAACGCGTCCCCCTGATCGAGGCGGCGGCGGCTCTGCCTGACCCATTGCGCGCGGAGGCGGAAGCGGAGATTTACCAAATCGAGATGGAGGGGGCGGGGCGGGCGACGGCCGTCGAGGGGGCGGAGGACCTCCTCGCGTGGCTGAGTGAGGTCCGCAAACCCTGGGCCGTGGTCTCTAGGAATTGCAGGGACTCCATTCTGCTGGCGGCCAACCGGTGCGGTATCGTTTTGCCGTCCGTAGTGCTCAGTCGGGAGGCCCCTTACGTGAAGCCCGCGCCCGAGGCCTTGGCCCTGGCGGCGGAAAGAATGGGCGCGCCCTTAGCCGCCTGTGTGATGGTGGGGGACTTTATCTACGACTTCCAGGCGGCGCGAAACGCGGGCATTCCCTTCGTCCTGGTGAAAGCGTCCGGCGCGGAGTGGGAAAAAGACGCGGGCTTCGTCTACCCGACGGTGGTGGAGTTCGTGAGCGCACTGAAAAATTTCCCCAGGAATCATGCTGACGTTTGACATCCCTCTGGCCGAGAGAATGAGGCCGAAAAGCCTGGATGAGTACTGCGGGCAGGAACACCTGATGAAGAAGGGCGCGCCGCTGCGGAGCTTGATCGAGTTCGGGCGGGTGCCGAGCTGCGTCCTTTACGGCCCGCCGGGAGTAGGCAAGACCACCCTGGTGCGGCTTATCGCGAAGCACACTGATCGCAGCCTCTTGGAGATCAACGCCGTCACGGCGAAGGTGGCGGAGCTGCGCGACCTGGTAGAGGAGGCCAAGCGCCTCAAGGTCATGGGCGGGGGCGTCTCGGCCCTGGCCTTCGTGGACGAACTCTACCACTTCAACAGCTCCCAGCAGAACGTCCTTTTACCCTCCGTGGAAAAGGGAGACCTCATCTTAATCGGCACCACCACGGAAAATCCCCGTTACGAGATCAACAAAACCCTGCTTTCCCGCATGGTTATCTTCGACCTGAAGCCCCTGGAGCCCCAAGAGCTTCTTCCCTTGCTGCGCCGCGCCCTGTCCGACAGGGAGCGGGGCCTTGGAGTCCTGGAAGTCCAGGCGTCGGACGAGGTGCTTGCAAATATCGCTGCCTCGTCCGGGGGGGATGTGCGGCAGGCCTTGATGCGGCTGGAGGCCTCCACGTCCTTCGTGGCAGCGACAGGGGGTTCCCTCTTGACGGACGAGGCTGTGGAACAGACGGTTGGTGACGCTAACGTTCGCTTTGACCGGCAGGGCGACGACCACTACTCCATCATTTCCGCGATGATCAAGAGCATACGGGGTTCCGACCCGGACGCGGCGGTCTACTGGCTGGCGCGGCTTCTGGCCGGGGGTGAGGACATTCGGTTCATCTGCCGCCGCATCCTCATCTCCGCCGCCGAGGACATCGGCCTGGCTGACCCTACGGCGATACAGGTGGCCGCCGCCGCGGTCTATGCCGCCGACATGACGGGGCTGCCCGAGGCCCGGATCATCCTTTCTGAGGCCGTGATCTACCTGTCCGCCGCGCCCAAGAGCAACAGCGCCTATCTGGCCGTGGACAAGGCAGGCGAGGAAATCAAGCGGGGGGAGCTTCAGCCCGTGCCGCACCACTTAAAACCCGACGGAAGCGGCTACCTCTACCCCCACGACGACCCACGCCATTGGCTGCCCCAGCAGTACATGGAACGCCCTCGCCGCTACTACCACCCCGGCGAAATGGGGTATGAGCGGGAAATAGCTGCCCGCCTCCGCAAGTTTTGGCGAAGGTTCAGCAGCCCTTTGGGCGCGTGAGAAAAATGCTCTATGCAATATCTTTGCGGCACCAGAGCACGAAATATCAACTTATGACGAGTAACGCGTCACTCACCAGCCTTTGATCGTTTCGAGGACAGAATCTGGTATTTGGCCGTTCGCGAAGTCGTCCATGGACTCCTCTATTATGCCGAGGCTTTTGTCCATCTCCTTTTGTGTGATGACGAGAGGCGGCTGGACGCGCAGTACCGATCCGCTGACAAAAGAGAGCAGCAGACCTTTTTCCCACGCGCGATGGCAGATTTTGGCAGCCGCCGCGCG
>JAITGX010000056.1 GCA_031280275.1 Synergistaceae bacterium | reverse complement strand
GTGGATTTCAACCGAGCCGCCTCCAGAGTTGAGTTTTGGAATATGATGTCCCGTGTTTTTGTAAAGATGTCATATAGATTAAGCATCTGCAGCACTCCAATCCTAAAAGATATACCTTGTGAAGGTATTTTCTTGCTTGCAGCATTGTGAGATTTTGTCAATAATGTATTTGCCTTATTTTTACATATTCAATCAGCCTATTCTCAGTCTTAATATGTCTTTAGATCTTAAGTTGTTGACATTGGTTTTAAAAGGGAAAGAAAACCTAAAAAACGGAACTGAGTTGGGTTTTAAAAAAGGAAAAGAAAAGCTAAAAAGGTCCTGCGGTCCTGCGGTCCTGCGGTCCTGCGGTCCTGCGGTCCTGCGGTCCTGCGGTCCTGCGGTCCTGCGGTCCTGCGGTCCTGCGGTCCTGCGGTCCTGCGGATATTATACCAGTTTAAATTAACGATGTCATCCGTAAAATACACGATATTCAGCTCTTTTCCACTCTTTTTCACAAGGTTTTTGCGCTTGCCTGCGCAAAACACCCAGGGGGATTTTTACGTCATTATACTTGCCTTCGTCGAAAAAGCAAACTGTCTCCTTGAGCTTGCCCGCGGATTGGGGTGACGGACTCCAAGGGGTCTGAGGCCCCAAGCGGGGCGTGAGGCTCCAGTCCCGCAAGGGGTTAATCAGCGTTTCCTTATCACTCGTTTCCTTCTCACTCTCTCATAAGCTTTTTTCCGGGGCCGTAGGCGGAGGAGAGAAGCTCGCCCAGCGCAAAGTACTCGCTTCCTGGAATGAAGACCAGAGGAGCGACTTTTTGGGGATCTGGCCTGCCAGACGGCTGCAAGACCTCCTCCTCGATCCAGCAGGCCAGAATTTCCCCCACGAACAGGTCATGACTTCCCACCTCCACGCAGTGGGTAAGGCGGCACTCCATGGATATGGGAAACTCCAGCACCATCGGGGCGTCCGCCAGCTCACCCCGCACGGACGTCAAGTTCGCGGCCTTGAACTTGTCCGCGTTCTGACCCGAGGCCATTCCCGCGTAATCCGTCTCCGCCAGGTACTTTACCGAGGGCACGTTGACACTGAACGCCCGCCGTTCCATAATCGCCTTGTGGCTGTAGCGCTCCCTGCGGATGGAAATCTGCACTGACGGCGGCTCAGAACAGCATATCCCCGCCCACGCCAAAGTGATGAGGTTTGGCTTCCCGTCCTTGTCATAAGTCCCGACCACGACAACCGGCGTCGGGTAAATCCCCAGCTTTCGCCCAACGTTCTTTTTCACGGCTATCCCCCCAGCTTTTCCACTAGGGCGGTCAGGATTTTAACGCCGGGAAGCATGGCGGACTCGTCGATGTCGAAGCAGCCGTTATGGTGCGGTGCGCGTATGTCCGAACCGAGGGCCATGTAGAGCGCCTGACCGCCGTTTTCTTGCACGCGGCGCATCATCCAGGTCGCGTCCTCGCTTCCGCCGGCCTGGACGGTTTCGCGGATCTCACGGAAAAGCCCCGTTTCCCGCGCCGCCTCGCCGGCTTTCTTTACCAGAGCCGCGTCGCCCCTGGCGTCGGTGCCCGCGCCCGTCTTGACCGTCTCCACCTCCACCCCGTACATCGCCGCCGCGCCCTTCAGAATTTCCTGAGCGCGGGAGTAGACGTAGTCGGCAGTCTCCTGGGTTTCACCTCGGGTCTCGGCTTTCATCAGGGCTTTGCCGGGAATGACGTTGCGGCCCGTGCCCGCGTTCAGCACCCCCACGTTGACCCGCGTGGCCCCGTCCTTGTGGGGCGCGATACCGTGCAGCGCCAGTGCCGCGGACGCCGCGGCCAGAAGCGCATTGCGGCCCTCGTGGGGCGCTCCGGCAGCGTGAGCGGGCTTGCCGGTGAACTCCACGTCGAACTTCGTGGTCGGAAGGTGCCCCAGTGCGTTGAGTCCAAACACCCCGCTCGGAACTCCCCCGCCGATGTGCAGGGTCAAGAAGTAATCCGATCCGTCCACGACGCCCTTTTGCGTCATGGCGTAACCACCCCGGCACCCCTCCTCCCCTGGCTGAAACACCAGGCGAATCTCCCCAGTCAGTGAATCTTTTCTTTCCATTAAAACCTCCGCCACGCCCAGGCCGATGGCCACGTGGGCGTCGTGCCCGCAGGCGTGACAGGCGTGCGGGTTGACGCTGGCAAACCCCTCCTGGTTCGGGCGGTGCCCAGGGCTGTCCGCTTCGTCCACGTCCACGCAGTCCATGTCAAACCGAAGCGAGATAACGGGGCCAGGCCTCCCTGTTTTCAGCGCCGCCACGACGCCGGGATAGCCCCGCATCTTATCGATCCACGCGGGGTTCCCGCCCTGCCCTTTCGCCCGCTTGATGCGGGCCTCCACCTCCGCTTGAGCGGGCCGCCCCATGACCGCCGAGGGGTCTACCGTGTCCAGCCCCACGGTCAGGCTGTAACCCAGTTCTTCCAGCCGCACGGCAACCACAGCCGATGTGCGGAACTCCGTCCAAGCACCCTCAGGGTATCGGTGAAGGTCGCGCCGCGTCTCGGTCATGATTTTTTCCAACCGCTGCCAATCCATATCAAAACACCTCCATAAATCAAATCCAGGGTAAAGTATACCGGTTGATATGGTGATTTAAACGATTTAAACAGAGGCAGGTACGCATAAGCTGCTTCTTCGAGGGTTGAAAAAGACGGCAAAATATTCTTCTAACAGTATAATAAATTAATAAAATAACACTAAAAAATATCAAAGAACAACCGATAAATATTTGTGCAACGAAGTATAATAGTTCAAATAAGCACTGATTAATGGGGTTCTTAGGGGCCCACGGGCCCCTAAGCGGGGTGTGGGGCGGAGCCCCGCAAGGGTTCAATCAGCGTGGAAGAGGTCATCTATGCGTATCTGCATTTAGTATTTTTTTATTAAATTAACATCCTCCCCTCGCTTCAGCGAGGGGATTCTAGACTCGACAAAGATTGCTGGCCGGAATCAGTCTTACTATCTTCTCCCTAAGAACTGGCATTTCAAATTGATATGGCTTGGAGTTTTAACCTGTGCAAAATAAAAAAATCGGCTACGCCAGGGTATCTATGGGAAGTCAGGATCTGACATTGCAGCTTGACGCTCTGAGGACTGCTGGAGTGGATGAGGAAAACATATTCATTGAAAAAATCTCCGGACGGCTGAGTAAGTCCCAAAGACCGCAGCTGCTGACTTGTTTCAGAAAACTTCGGGAAGGCGATACCCTGATAGTTTGGAAACTGGACAGATTGGGGCGTTCTTTAAAAGATTTGCTCAACCTAATTCAAGAACTCGAGGAACGCAGAGTCCATTTTCGCTCTTTAACGGAGACCATCGATACATCTTCACCGACAGGACGTTTGATATTTCATATCATCGCCGCTTTTGGGGAATTTGAGAGAAACCTGACAAAAGAACGCTCCCTGGCGGGGCTTGCCTCTGCCAGAGCGCGCGGGATAGTGGGCGGCCGCAGGCATAAATTATCGAACGATGATCAGAAGCTGCTTGTGCACCTTTATAAAAAAAACATCCCCATTCAAATAATACGGGAGAGATTTGGAATTTCTAAGTCATGTCTTTATGATTATTTAAGGCTAAATAATACAATCCTAAGAAAGCACTTATTAACCCTCCCAACTGGAAAAATATGAAATAATTCTGTAAAAGTCCGAGACCCCTAAGCAAGGCATGGGGCGTAGTCTCACTTCTTTGCCGAAATTGCCCTTTTTTTCTTCATTAGGATTTCTCTTATATTCTCCTTGGGAGCTTCCTTATGATGATTGCGGCACCATAGCCGAGAATCGAAGGAGGATGACGCTCATGTGGAGAAATTTGAAAATTCGTTTCAAGCTGCTGCTGGGTTTCGGTCTGGTTTTGCTCGTGTTCATGGCGGCCATCATCGTTACGCTGCGCGACTTGAGGACAGTCAAGGCGAACAGCGAACTTATGGCCATGGGCATCGTGCCCTCTATGATGCTCACCGACACCTTTGAACGTGAAACCAACGGCCTGTTCCTGCTCGCGCGTTTAATGGAGTACTCGGAAAGCGAACAGGTGACGGAGGAGCTTCGCAGGGCACAGGGCTCCGTCCAAAACGCGATGGAGGAATTGCGCAGGTTTGACGAGGACTGCAGTAATATTGAGGCCCTGCAGTACGAGATCGACAAGGTTTTTCCCTTGTACGGTGCCTATTCCCAGATGCTCGGCAAAACCGTGGAGGCCTTCGCGAAAAAGACGGTCCTCTACGAGGCGGCGGTGCGGGCGGGAGAGGAAATGTCCTTAACCTTGGCCTCATTAGCGGACATGATGCAGACCGCCGCGGGAGAGACAGACACAAGATCTTCCGCCTCCGAGGTGTTCGAGCAATGGGCCGAGGTTTTCCGCGCCACCAGCCTCGTCAGGGAAAAGAGCACGAAACTGCGCCTTGCGCTCACTAGGACTATCGGTGCTGGGGACGTCCAGGGCTTGAAAGCGATCATCGCCATGAGCAGCTCCCTGACGGACGACACCCGCGCGCTGACGGCGAACATCCGCAGCTCGAATATCAAGGACGCGGTAGCCCAGGCCGTTGAGGTTATAACGCGCTATCGGGCCGCCCTGGAGGCCTTTGAGACGGCCTTTTTGGAACTGGAAAAATTTCACGAGGAGCGCAATTTCGTCAGAACCACCTTTTTGGACGAGAGTTCCACCGCGAGCAAACTTAGTCAGGAGAGCGTCAAAAACCTCTCTATAGACAGTATCTCCGACCTGGGCAAATCAATTGCTATTTTGATTTTATCGGCTGCGGCTGCGGTCGTCTTGGGCATCCTGGTTGCCCTTTTCATCTCCCGCAGTATCTCCGCGCCTCTGGGCGCAATAGTGAACCTGGCGGGGCGCGCTGGAGACGGAGACCTCACCATTGGGAAAGAGGATTTCGGCCGCGTGGGTGGAGACGAACTGGGAATGCTGGTGGATGCGCTATCGGGGATGATTTCCTCCCAGGAGGACGGAATGAGGCGCGTGGTGGCCGTCGCGAGAGACCTTTCGGGAGGGGCCAGCAGCCTTTCCTCCATCTCCGATGAGACAAACTCTTCCATGGAGGAGGTCAAGGTCTCCATCGAGCAGGTATCCAAGTTGAGCGAAGTCAACGGCGCGGCCCTCGAACAGTGCAATGCGGGCGTTCAGGAGATGAGTGCCGGGGCCGAGACCGTGGCCCAGTCGGCAACGGACAGCGCCGATTTTATCTCTCATACGACGGAGGTTTCCAACCGGGCTATTGAAAAAATGAACGAGGTTATCGAAGGCCTGCATTCCGTTGCCAGGAACGCCAAGGAAAACGAAAGCAAGATCAGGATGCTGGTTACGTCTGTGGAGAACGTCAGCAGTTTTGTTTCGATGATAACGGGCATTGCGGATCAAACGAACCTCCTGGCGCTCAACGCGGCCATCGAGGCGGCGCGTGCTGGTGAGGTGGGGCGCGGGTTCGCCGTGGTAGCCGAGGAAGTCCGCAAGCTGGCGGAGGAATCCGCGCGGGCGGCCCAGAACGTGGACGGCATCATTGTTAATCTTCAGGAGGGCGCACGGGAGGCCATTGAGTCCACGGTGAAGTCTGGAGAGCTGCTGAAAGATAACCTCACCAGCGCAGAAGGGGCTCAGACGGAGCTGAACGGAGCCCTTAAAGAGATGCGCAAGGCCAACGACTCGATCCAAAACATCGCCGCCGTGGCCGAGGAACAGGCGGCATCCAGCCGCGAAATGTCCACGGCCATAGACAGCGCCACGAAATCCACTATGGAGGTCATCGAGACGTTCACCAACATCCGCCGCACGTCGGACGAGACGGTACAAACGGCCCGGCGCGTCGCCGAACACGCCCGCGACATGCGCGACCACGCTACCACCTTGGCCAACGTCCTCTCCCACTTCAAGCTCCACGAAAAACCCCTTGCCCTGGAGGGTAACTGAACCTCGCCCCTTAGCCCCTGACGGATCGTGGATTCATGAAGAGGACAAAGAAGACGAAGACTGAAAATGCCCCGCGCGGCAATAATAACAAAAGCCCCCGCAAGGGGGCTTTTTTGTTGCAAGGAGAACGTATCCGCGTCACCAATTACTGGGGTTCTTAGGGGCCCAAGGCCCCTAAGCGGGGTGTGGGGCGGAGCCCCGCAAAGGGGTTAATCAGCGCTTCTTTAAATAATAAACGACTTTCGAGGAATCATTATACTCACCAAGATGAATATCTCCGATAATAATCATACCAGAATAAACGAAATGATGATTTCCCCCTTTTGCGTACTAAGCAATTTGGCGTACAATAGGACACGTTGTATGGCTGTTTGACTCTGACGGTCAAAGGGTTACAGCGACCGTTCAAGCTCAAAGAGTCATGGAATAAAATGTAATGAAGGTAGTGACGAAGAAATGATTGTTCAAAAAGCGCGGCGGTTCACCTCTGAAAAAAACTCCGTTGAAGGCAAACTTTCCATTTTCGAGTTTACGTTGGCTGAACTGTTCGGTGTGGGGGACACTTGGGGATGTGAAACGTGGGAAAAACCGCTCGCCTCTTGTTTAAGAATAAGTCAAAAAACTTGGGAGCGTTTGGCACAGGTTCGTATATTTTATGCCGACCCATTGGAGTGTTTGTTGTCAATGCGGTTGGGCTATGTGCTATTTTTAAACCTTGGGGCGGAAATTTTCGACGCCCTTCAGTGCTTTTTCAAAAAGATTCCAGCGATTCCGTGCGGGGATGCCCGGATGTTTGGCGAGATCACCGGGGCGGTATATATTGAAAATGTGCTGATAGAGGTCTTCGAGGTCCCCTCTGACCTCATACGGCGGGCGCAGGATTACGGCTGGCGCCGCTGGAGGGATATTTTGGCCCTTTCCGAAGCAGGGATTCTAACCCATGGAGCGTCCTATGGAGCTTTGCTGCGCGCGTCCGACGCACACCGTTTGGCGAAACTCGCACTGAAAATACAAGATCAAGAGACATTAAAGCCTGAAATCTGCTCTTTGTCGGAAACAATGTTTTCGCTTTTCGCCAAGAACCTTTCTCAGCGTGACTTGGATATTTTGATTCAACGCCGCGGGCTTGACGGCAATGACCCTAAAACCCTTGAGGAAGTAGGCCATGCGATGAACCTAACGCGCGAGCGGATACGCCAAATAGAGCGGAAGGCGCTGCGAATTCTGCACGGCGTTAAAACCCTTGGCGCTTTTCAGTTTATCGCGCGCTTGGCGGAAGAGAAAATGAAACGGACGAGAGGTATCCTTTCTTACGACGAGGTTATAAACTGGCTGCAAGACGTCATGGGGTGGCCGGAGGTCTCGGAGCTGAACCGATTGCGTCTGAATTTTCTCTTCCAAACTATTCTGCCCTGCGACTTGAAAAGGCAAATACACCACAATAAAAACGCCCCCTGCATCTTGTGCAATAAACTTACGGCCGCTTTGGTACGCTTGTTTGAAGAGGATAACCGGGAGCGCTCTTATAAAGAAGTTGCTGAAGCCCTGCGAGATTTTTGCGCTCAAATAAAATGCGCCTACGCCTCCTATCCGGTGAGTGAAAGTTTTATACGATGGCTGATTGCACAGCAGCGAGATTTTTTCGCGGATGAAAAGGGCGTCTATCACGCCACGACGTGGACATCGAGAAAAGGCAGCCGCGTCTGGCAAATAGAAGAAATTTTGAAAACAATAGGGCAGCCCATGCATTTCAGGGAGATATACAACATATTGAAGAAGGAATCTCCTTCCGACGAGATGCTGACGCCTCGCAACGTGCATAGCGCATTGATGCGCGAGAAGGGGCCTTTTCTTCTCTGGAACAGGGGGACTTTCGTTCACGAGAGCCGCGTGACAATTCCCGCCGATGTGTTGTCCGCCGTGGAGAACTGGCTTGTGGACAGGCTCTCGAACATCGACGCCCCAATGATTCTTATCGGCGCCGCCTGGAAAACTTGGGAAGGGGTGTGCCTAGCCAATGGATTGATCTCGGAGTACGCGCTTTACACCTGCTTGCGCGTTTCGGACTCGGCTGAGTTGGTTTATCCGAAGTACCCTCAGGTGTATCTCAAAAAGAATTTTAAAACTCGCTTACCTTACACGTGGTCCATAGAAGAATTTATCGCTCAGAACGGAGGTGTCGTGTCCTCCGAGGATTTGCGCGCTTTTGCGATTGATGACCTCGGACTCAAAGAGTATCAATTTCAGCAGGGGATGGCGAGAATCAACGGGGTGTTTCGGAACGACGGAGGCGAGTACGTGTCCGTCCACAACCTGGAAATCGACTTTAAGATGCTGAAAAGTATGAATCCATATATCGTGGCGTTATTGCGTTCTCTGCGGCACATATCCGTAAACAAAATATTGGAGGATAAAAGAGCGACCTGCAAGCAAGCGGGGGTATCGCACCCCGTGCTCCTTTACAACACGCTTAAAGCGGTTGCGCCGGAAGAAATTGTCTATCCGGGGTATCCCAATATTTCTTGGGCAGGTGAAGACAAAGGTTATTTCAGGGGTTTTCACCATGAGGTCTGGGAATGGTTGAAAGAACAAAGGCAGCCCTGTTCTTGGGACGAGTTGGAAGAATGCTTTGTCCAGAAGAGAAGGTACAAAGAAAACACTCTTCGCGCGGCGCTTCAAGGAGAAGAGGTCTTTCAATATGGCCGGGGCCTGTTTGCGCACCGCGACGTGTTAGGGTTCGACCCGGATGTCCTGGATGTCGTTTCCAAGGCTGTCGAGGACGAATTCAAACGGGCGCAAGATGCCGGAAAGCCTTTCGCCCTGAGTTCAGATGTGCTGGACTATCATTATCAGACGCTGCCGCCGTTGAAAAATGAAATTTTGTGGACGCAAACCTTGCTCGTCCACGTAATTGATTCGCTGGAAGCCTTCAAAATCATGGGCAGCGCTCGCAATGCCTTCATATGCCGGGTTAATCCCGCTGGCATTGAGACCTTTGAAGACCTAGTATATATTCTGCTGAAAAACAAATATGAAGGTGCTTGTTTGCTGAAGGACTTTGAGCAGTATCTCAGAGAGGAAAGAATTATCGCGAAAGGACTGACGCTGTTCATGTTGAATGGGCAGAATAAATTGGTTATCCAAGAGGGGGTGATTCAGATAGCAATTCGCGTCCAAGCCCAGGGCGTGTTTGAAAACTGACTATTCCAACAAAAACAGCCGTTTTCAGGCACTTTTTTAAGGAAACGCTGGTATACAAAGTGTACACGTTTTGAATGATTGAACCCTCCAGTTTTGGTTTTGGTGCAGGCAGCCTTAATTAAACTAGAGAATATCAGTCTTTGAAACGTGTATTCTGTTTTTCAAGGTTCAATTTATCATTTCGCATGCTAATGGTTCATGCCGGTTTCCTCAAGTTTGTTATATGAGTAAAAGCACTTAAGCAAATTACGCAAAACTGATATTTGCAATCGTTTAACATGAAGATCGTCGATTTTTATAACCTTTACAAAAACGCGAGGATATGATATAAACGCTTAAAATAAGTTGGGAGAGTGTAAAATCGTATATATGAGGGTGTTCTTATGTCTTTGCGGTATAATACTATCGTGTGAATTATTCCTTAGAAAGCGTTGATTAACCCTCTTGCGGGGCTCCGCCCCACACCCCGCTTAGGGGTCTCAGACCCCTAAGAACCCCATTAATCAGTGTTTCTTTTATTTTTTATCTTTAATCTCTTTATTCTCTTTTTATACTTCTATTCATAAAAAACTTGATAGAACACCTCTTGAACGCAGTGAACGCTGTGAGGAAGTGGATGGTGTTTTGTCGTATTTGCAGCACAGGGGAAGTGAGACGACAAAAGAGGCGGGCGATATTTTGGAATACTGCACCCTTAGGGGAGAAGATGTGAGACAGGTTCCAACTGGCAATCTTTGCCGAGCCTATGGGAGTGATGGTGAACCTGGAGTTCTTCAAGCGATGGAAAGGTGAGAACAACGGATGTTTTGGCAAAAAATCAGCGCGATAGGTTTGTTGTTGGCGGGGATATTTTTATTGTCAGGTGTTCTTTTGAGGGAAGCGCGCGGGGCTGACTCCGCTCAGTCCGCGCCGGTCAACCCGGAGTTCATCAAGTGGAAAAAAGAAGCGCGGGAGGGCAAACGCTCAAGGGGTGGAGTGGTTCCTGATCCGGTCGATCGCTCGCACCTTGAAAAAGCCCGGTATGAGTCTTTTGACCAAACAGCCCCGCCAGAGGGTAAGCGCTCAAGGGGTGGAGTGGTTCCTGATCCAGCCGATCGTTCGCACCTTGAAAAAGCCCGGTATGGGTCTTTTGACCAAACAGTCCCGCCAGAGGGTAAGCGCTCAAGGGGCGGAGTGGTTCCTGACCCGGTCAATCGCTCGCATCTTGAAAAAGCTCGGTATGGGTCTTTTGACAAAAGAACGGAACCAAAAGGGGAGAAATAACCAAAATGTTTAGGCAAAAAATTCGCGCGGTAAGTTTGTTGTTGGTGGGGATATTTTTATTGTCAGGTGCTCTTTTGAGGGAAGCGCGCGGGGCCGACTCCGCCGAGTCCGCGCCGGTCAACCCGAAGTTCCTCGAATGGCAGGAAAACGTGAGGCAAGCGGAGATTCAAAAAGGGATTTCAAGTGGATTTTCGCGGGGCGGAGTGATTCCCGACCCGGTTGACCGCTCGCATCTTGGAAAGGCGCGGTATAGGTCTCTCAGAGCGGCCGCGCCCAATTTACCCTTCTCGTCCAATTTGCCCGCCTCTTATGACGCGAGAGTGCATGGCTGCGTTACTCCCGTCAGAAACCAGAATCCTTTTGGTACTTGCTGGGCTTTTGGGGCGTTCGCCTCGCTTGAGTCCACGCAAAAAAAACTGGGGAACACACACGATTTCGCGGAACGCCATCTTGCGTGGTTTGTTTACACGGATTATAAAGAGTTCCCCTCTTTTACTCCTGAGAGTTCATCCGACATATACAATAATGGGGGGAATGCTCCAAAGGCGGCCGCGATGCTGACACGCGGCACGGGGCCTGTGGACGAGACAACCAACCCCTACTCCAACACCAGCTACATGGCGCCGGCTGACGAATCTGCCCCGAAAATCCTGGACGTCACCGACGTATGGTACCTGAGCATAGCTGACGTGAGCGGCTCGGCGCTTGGAAGTGACCGCGAAGCGACTTATGAAGCCATGAAGCGGTTGATAATAACTGAGGGCGTGGTAAATGTCACTTATTACGACTACGATGGCTCGACTTCTCCCAGCGGCGAATCAGATTATTACAACACAACCCACGCGGCGTATTACTATGACGCACGTGAGAACACAAACCACTCTGTCGCGATAGTCGGGTGGGATGACAATTACCCCAAAAACAATTTCAACAGAACCCCTCCCAGTGATGGCGCGTGGCTTGTCAAAAACAGCTGGGGAGAGAACCATGGTATAAACGGCTATTTCTGGATATCTTATTATGATCGCACCCTTGATTTCGTAGCTTTGTTTAAGGGAAAACCGGTCAACAGCTACAAGACAACGTATCTCTACGATCCGCTGGGCGAAACTGCTTCTGAGGGGTCACGAAATGATAATTCAATGTGGGGAGCGAACGTATTCAAGGCGACAGAGGACGGCCAAATCGAGGCTGTCGCTTTTAATACCTCCAACACACAGACAGACTATGAGGTACGGATTTACAAAAACCCCACTTCTCACCCCTCCAGCGGTGCTTTGCAAGGCGACGCCACCACGACTGGCTCTCACCTCCACGCGGGATATCACACTGTCACTTTGCGAAATCCAGTACGGGTCAATAATGGTGAGAAATTCGCAATTGCAATCAAGATAACCAGAAATACTGCACCAATATACTTCGCTGCTGAAGAGGCATGGGCGTATTATGCAGAAAATGCGACGGCAAGTTTAGGCCAAAGTTTTCTTGCTTTTACACAAGGCGGTGAAGTAGGGCCCGAAACAGTTTGGGATGATCTTTATAATACGAATGATACGGCCAATTTCTGCATCAGAGCCCTGAGCAATCCTGTAAGTAGTGGCGGCGGCGGCGGCGGCGGTGGCTGCGACAGCGGATTTTTCGGCGTTATTTCTGCTTTGCTGGTGTTGTTCTCATTGCTGGCTGCGCGGAAGAAGCAGCAAAAAATCGGGGGCGAAAGCCCCCTTATTTGCAAAGGGAGGTAAGGTTGTGAAGCGTTCAAATTTGTGGTTTGGGGCTGCCTATGTCATGGCATTTTTGTTTTATGCCGTGTCAGCGGCCCAGGCGGTGCCCGCCATGCCGGACGTTTTCTCCCATGTTCAAAGCGGCGGCGAGGTTGTTTATTACAGCCTTCATGGAGACGAGTTTTTGCATTACATGACGGACGAGAGGGGTTTTTTGATCGCCTTCGGGGAGGATGGAGACCTTTATTACGCCAAATGGGCAGAAGAGGATAAGGGTTTTTCCCCCAGCGAGGACGAAGCAAGGCTAAAAACGGGGTTTATCATTCCGACGGGGAAAAAAGTTATCGGCAGCGCCCCCGGCTCACGTTCGTCTTCACAGGAACGCCCTATGCAGGCATTGAGAAATCCCATCCCCCGGCACATCCTGGAACGCGCTCAAAAAACGCGGATGGAGCGCGACGGAGGACTGCAAAAGCAGTTCAGGAAGCAGCCTCGCCCCACCAGTAAAAAGGGCGGCCCCGCCCTTCTTCCCCCCATGCCTCAAACGAAAAGCCCTAAAGTTCTCATGATTTACGTCAGGTTCGACAATGAATCGAACATAAGCGCCTCTGCCCCCGCTTCACAGACGCTTTTCAACATGATGTACGATGAAAACACCTTCGGCACGGTCGCCCATTATTACAAAACGGTCACAAGCAACGCCGCAAATATAACCCCGGCGGAGGTAACTTTGACAGCGGCGGCGCGGGCGCGGGCAGAGCATCAAGGCATCGTTTTCGTCACCATTCCTGGACGACACGAAGACTGGAATTCCGACAACGACGACGACGAAGCAGGCAGTTTCAGGGCGGACGTTGTCCGGCCCGCGCTTCAGGCGGCGGACGCGGTTGTGAACTTTGCGCAGTTTGACACGAACAGAAACGGAATATTGGAGACCAGCGAACTCTCCATAGGGCTTATTGTGCATGGATATGAGGAATCGGCCGGACTTAGCGGGCCAGATACCCCCTCAATTTGGGGACATGCGTGGGCGCTGTGGACGCCGATAACTTTGGACGGGGTGCGAGTATCCCGCTATTTCGCCGAGGGCGCTTTTCAAACGGGATACACGGCCACGCCCCCCAACCGATTGCTGACAATTGGTATCATTGCCCATGAACTGGGCCATTCGGGTTTTGGTTTTCTCGATTTGTACGACATAAGCTATACCGTCCAAGGCGTGGGGCTATGGTCGCTTATGGCGAGCGGAAGCTGGGGAGCTAAGTCCGGCGAACCTGGTGGTTCGATGCCCACCGCGCTGGACGCGTATCATCTGCAAAGCCTGCTCGCGCCTGAAAACAGCGCCAGCGGATTATATACCCTTTCGGGCGTGCACCAATACGCCAGGTTGACGACTTCAAAACCCAACCAATATTTTCTGCTGCAAGCCCGCGGAAACGTGGGGTACGATCAGGGATTTGCTCGCAGCGGAGGTTCATGGTCAAACCCTGGAGTCATTATTTATCACGTGGACGACGACATGAGCGGGAGCAACAACCAACGCAACTACCCTCACCTCCACGTCGCCGTTGAGGAGGCTCACGGGGGGACTCAGCACCTATCGACGTCACGTTCCAACTCGGGACAAGCCGACGATCTTTTCGGTACTAACGGCAAAACCTCTTTCAGCGACACAACCGACCCCAACGCCAAACTGTACGATTCCTCGTCGAGTACGCTCAGCGGGCAAAACACCCTGTCCGGTGTAACGGTAGGCAGCATCAACGCGACCATTTCAGACTCTGGCAATTCCGGAACCGCAGGCGCTACCTTTACAACATCGACGATTGAGGGAAACCTGCCAGATGGCGTTTTAAACAGGTCGTACACCGGAACGCTCACCGTGTCAATATTAGGGGCCACTTGGACACTTGAAAACGGGACAGCCCTGCCGCCTGGGTTGGCGGGGGCGAACTCGTCGTTCGGGTCATCCAGTAATTATGTTATTTCAGGCACACCCACACAGGCCGGGACGTTCAACTTCACCCTCAAAGCGTCCAGTGGAAGTCTCAGTGCCACGAGGGATTTGACCATTTTGATTTTGACGAGCGACACGCCGCCGGTGATTGGCGCGCATCCTCAGTCCCAGACCGTGGATGAGTACGCGGACGTCACCTTCACCGTGACGGCCGCAAACGCCACTGCGTACCAGTGGCAGTTGAAGACCAATACGGCCGCATGGGAAGACCTCTCCGACGGTGAATGGGTAGAAGGCTCCAAAACGTCCCGTCTGTTTTGGCGATCCGCGCGGAGAGAGGAAACTGGTTTCCAATTCCGTTGCGTAGTAAGCAACCTTTTCGGTGCCGTGATCTCCAACGCGGCAACTTTGACCGTTGGAACCTCCGGCGGCGGGCTGATCATCACCACCGCCTCACTGCCGAATGGCACAGTGGGAACATCGTACAACGCGACGCTTACGGCGACGGGGGGCTCTGGGTCCATCACCTGGACGCTTGACAGCGGCAGCCTGCCTTACGGCCTGACTTTGTCGAGCAGCGGAACCATCTCCGGCACGCCCGCCGCGAGCGGAACGGCTGACTTCACCGTCAGGGCAGCCAGCGGAACGGAGAGTGTCACGAAGGCCTTAAGCATCACCACCGCCTCTGCGGGCGGCGGGCTGATCATCACCACCGCCTCACTGCCGAACGGCACCGTGGGAACATCGTACAACGAGACGCTTACAGCGACGGGGGGTTCTGGGGCCATCACCTGGACGC
>JAITGX010000021.1 GCA_031280275.1 Synergistaceae bacterium | reverse complement strand
GCGGAAGCAGAAACAGCCAAGCGCTCTGAGCTGCATAAATTTGCGGTAATATCGAAAAGATGGATTGTTGAGCGTACATTTGGATGGCTGGATAAATGCCGTCGTTTATGGAAAAACTGCGAACGCCTTATTGAAACAATGCTTAGTATGGTTAAGTTAGTTTTTGTATCTCTTCTTTTGAAGAGATATTAGACACGCTCTAAGTGAGAAAGTTGCACGAGAGAGCGAGCCAGCGTATGATACAAAATGTACACGTTTTGAATGATTGAAACCTCCAGTTTTGGTGCAGCTAACCTTAATTAAACCAGAGGATATCAGTCTTTGAAACGTGTATTTTGTTTTTCAAGGTCCTATTTATAATTTTCACTTGCTAATGTAATGAAATTGTGTTAGTCACTCAGCCGAGAAAGACTAAGTATCATCACAACAGGAAATCCCACGCATAAATGATTAAGTTGTTGACATTGGATATGAAACTGCCAAATCCATCCAGCAGACGAGCGACGAAGGGTACATCGTCGTGGGGAATACCAGATCCTCTGACGGCGACGTAGACGGATATCATGGGGACGACATCTGGGTTATCAAGCTGAACGCATCGAGGAATATCGAGTGGCAGAAACACCTGGGCGGTTCTGGCTATGAAGAAGCCCATTCCATCCAGCGGACGAGCGACGGAGGATACATCGTCGCGGGGTATACCGACTCCAACAACCGCGACGTGGCCGGAAATCACGGGGGCAGGGACGCCTGGGTTGTCAAACTCGGACTGACCATTACCATCACCTCGCTGCGGAACGGCACCGTGGGGACGCCGTACGACGCAGTACTTGATGCGACGGGGGCTTCTGAGCCTATCACCTGGACGCTTGCCAGCGGCAGCCTGTCCTCCTATGGGCTGTACTTGTCGAGCGGCGGAACCATTTCCGGCATACCCACCGCGAGCGGAACGGCTGACTTCACCGTCAGAGCCGCCAGCGGAACGGAGAGCGTCACGAAGGCCTTAAGCATCACCATCGACCCCGCGGGCGGCGGCGGCAATAGCGGCGGCGGCGGCTGCGACAGCGGATTTTTCAGTGCCGCTTCAGCTCTGCTGGCATTGTTCTCACTGTTGGTCGTACGGAAGAAGCAGTAAAAAATCGGGGGGCGAAAGCCCCCCTTTTTTCACGCTTGGGTTCCGTCCCCCTATCAGCTTTTTGTTGGAGCAGCTGGTTTTCAAACACACCCTAAAGTGACCGGTAAAACTCCAGGGTTTCTTTGAGGCAGCGATTCCAGGAAAACAAGGTGCAGCGCCGCTTGCCCAGCTCTATCAAACGGGTGCGGACGTCGTCTTTAAACGCGACTTTGCGGAGCTGCTCCGCCAGGTCTTCAGCGGAGGAGGGTTCGAACAGGAGCGCCGACTCTCCTGTAACCTCGGGGATGGAACTCGCGCCGCTGGCTACCACCGGGCACCCGCAGCTCATGGCCTCCAGGATGGGAAAACCAAAGCCCTCGTAAAAAGAGGGAAAGACGAGGGCTAAGGCGTTTTTATACAGTACCGATAGGGCGCCGTCGCCTCCCTCGTAGTACGCGATCTTGCCGGCGAGGCCGAATTCCGCGAAACACTGTTTTTCAGCGGTGGAAAAGCGTGTTCCCCCAAAGCAGGCCACGCCGAAGTTGTTCTTCAGATCCGCCGACGAGGCGAGGGCCGTTAGCAGTCTCTCGAAATTTTTGTACTCGTGCCGCGGTCCAACGAACAGAAAATAAGGATAGTCCGGCAGGGACAAAGGCGGGGCTGGCAAAGCAGACAGGTCGTTGCAGCCATGGTGAATGGCCTTGACAGGACATTTTATATCGGGTCCGTAGAAGTTCAAAAGGTCGTTTTTCGTCGATTCCGAAACGCAGATGAGGGCGTCCGCCCGACTGAGGAAAGCCCTTCGCTTCAGCGCCGGCGTCTTGTCCCCCTTGGGAAACAAACGCGGAAAGCGCTCATGGGTGAAGTCGTGGACGGTGAAGACAACCTTGGCCTTGGGTAAGCCGGAAAAATCGTAGTACGTGGGGTGATAGACGGCGCCTTTTCCGCCTGCGGGCGCGAATTTCGCCTGAAAAAACCTCCACATCACCCCGTTGAGAAGCCGTATTGCCCGGCCCGTACGAGGCAAGGGGAGCATTGGACGGCCCCAATAGCCCTTGCAGCGGTTTTTCAGATTTTCCAGTCCGTAACGGTTCGCGAACAACCCCATGAAAAGATGAACGCCAACGCCCTCCTCGTCTGACAAGCGCACAATAAGTTCACGGAAATACCTGGATATTCCGCCGTAAACTTGCTGAAAAATCGTGTGATCGTAAAAAACGTTCATGAACACAAAACCAGCTCATTTACAATGAGCTTGTCTTGCTTCGCATATCCAAGCGAAACATCTTAAAAAACATATGTCCGTAACTTCACGTCCTCCACGCTGGTAAGGTTTACAAACGCGCAATGTCTCAATTATACTTTGGTCTATGAAAAAATCAATCGATATTCGTCTTGGGAGAGGACAAAACCCCAGGGGCATTTTAGCGGGATGGAAAAATGGGGGAGAGATCATGGAAAATTCCGTTCTTAAGGTAAAAGATTTGGGAATTCATTTCAAGGGACGCCGCCGGTTTTTTCGCGGAAACAGCGAGGGAGTATGGGCGTTGAAGGCCCTTTCTTTTTCGCTGACGACAAACTCCACCCTTTCCATAGTGGGAGAGTCCGGCAGCGGCAAGACGACGCTTATACGGGCGCTTCTGGGGCTTGTGGTACCCACGACGGGGAACGTAGAACTCTGGGAGCGGTCCCTGGCCGCCATAACCGACGAAGAACGCCTGGCGGCACGGCGGCGCTGCGGCTGCGTGCCGCAGGATCCCTACAGCTCTCTGCCGCCAACCCTTACTGTCTTGGGGGCCGTGCTGGAGCCCTGGAACATTGTCCGGGGCGGGCGGAAGGACGAGGGAATCGCAAAAGCGAAGGAGCTGTTGACGGAGCTAAAACTGCCGGAGAACCTTTGGAAGATGCGGGTGCGCTACGCCCTCTCCGGTGGACAGCGGCAGAGGGTGGCCATAGCGCGGGCGCTGGTGCTGGATCCGGAGCTGCTGCTCTGCGATGAACCCACCGCGATGCAAGACGTTTCCACCCGGGGCGAGGTACTGGAAGTTCTAAACCGCCGCGTGGCGTTGGGCATGTCCATGGTACTGGTGACTCACGACCTGCTGCTGGCCCGCTGCGCTGCCAAGCGCGTCCTGGTGCTCCACAGAGGGGAGGCCGTGGAGTCCGGGGACTCGACGGAGCTTCTGAAGTGTCCCGCCCACGCTTATACCCGCGCCCTCCTGGCAGCCCTGCCTCGATTATAAAATCCTTTTTGAACAGGAGATAATGAAAAAATGCTGAATCGTTTCGTTCAGTCCTCAAAATGGTGGAGGACCGAGGTGTCTGCGGAAATCGTGTTGTCCAAAGACGGCGTGGGAGACCTGCTTCGACTGCTGGGAGAGAGGAAGGAACGGTCTTTTTTCATCATGGATGCGGCGCTGAAGGTGCAGGAGAAGTTCAAGCCGCTTTTGGAACTCCGCGAAGACGCCCTGTTTTTGTTCGACGCGACAACCTCGGAGCCCAAGACCGGGGACGTTGATTCCTTGGTGAAGGCCATACAGGCGAGAACGTCAGAGCCCGACGTCATCGTAGGCGTGGGAGGGGGCGGTACTATGGACCTGGCCAAGGCCGTGGGTATTTGTCTGAAGAACCCCAAGACCGCCGCGGAGTACCAGGGCTGGGGCTTCGATATGATACCGGGCGTCGAAGTGTGGGTCGTGCCGACCCTGAACGGCACGGGCGCGGAGCTGACGCCCATCGCCGTGCTGCGAGGTCCGGAGAGAAAACTGGGAATCAACACTCCCTGCGTTGCGCCGAAGGTGGCGGTCATCGACCCGCAGTTGTCCGAAGGAGTTAGCAAATTCAACCGGTTTTACACGATGATGGACTGTTACTACCACCATTACGAGATCACGCGCAGCAAGACCAGCGAGAAAAACGCGATTCTGGACGCGGAGGACGGACTCGTTCTCTCCCGGAACGTGCTTTCCCGCGACCTGTCCCAGTACGACTTGGGGACGGCGACAGACTCAGCGCGGGCCTCCATCCTGGGGGGGAGCAGCACCATCGGGGGGCGCGTCGGGGCCAGTCACGCCATCTCCTACGGCCTGAGCAACTCCGGCCCCACCCTGCCCCACAGCGTCGCGGTAACGATCTCCATGCTGGGACTCGCCGACCTGTACCGCGGCGGCGGGTACGACGAGACACTGAAATTTCTCGCAATCAACAAGCTTCCCGTACCCCGTGCGCGGGACTATGGGATCGGCGTCTCCCAGGTTGATAAAATGACCGCCGCGGCTCTTGGCATGGACAAACTCTGGCTGAGCCATTTCGGCGAGGGATGGCAGAAAACGGTCACGCGGGAGTTTGTGCGGGATATCTACGAGAAGATCGTCGCTGACTGAACAATTACTTGACATAATTAAGGAAATGCTGATTAAGCCCTTGTGGGGCTGGAGCCCCACACCCCGCTTAGGGGCCTCGGACCCCAAGGGGCCTCAGGCCCCTAAGAACCCCATTAATCAGTGCTTCCTTAATTTTTACGCGTTCCCCTTACACCCGAAGAGTTATTGGGCTTGCTCCCTGTAACAGCCGATAACTTCAAAATACTCGCAGGCGGCGGCGGCTTGCCTCAGGGTTTGGAGCGCTATGGGGTCTAGAATATTGGCCTCAGCCTCCACGAAGAAGCGGTACTTGCCGGGCGAGGCGGGACGCGACTCAATACGTGTCAGGTTAATTCCCTGGGCCATGAAGGACATGAGCGCCTCGCACAGGGCTCCCGCCCGATGCTCCGTCGAGAACGTTATCGATACCAGGCCGCAGGTTTCGTTGTACTCCGGCTCGGTCGCGATCACCACAAAGGAGGTGCGGTTACCCGTCGAGTCCATGACGTCAGGGACGAGAACGGCAAGGCCGTTCAGCTCCGCCGCCCGACGCGAACCGATGGCCGCCGTCCTGCCGTCGTTGGCCTTCGCGGCGGTCTCCGCGGCTACCGCCGTGTTGCGGCAGGCCGTGAGGTCCCAGGCTCGCCCATGGAGAAACCGACTGCATTGCCGAAAGCCCTCCGGATGTGAAAAAACCCGCCGAACGTCGGAAAGCCCCGTGCCGGGCGGTGCTAACAGGCATTGGCGGATGTCGAGCCACGTCCGCCCAACAATGAAACAACCGTGTTTTCTCAAAAGGTCGTAGGTTTCCCCAATAGCCCCGGTCTGGGAGTTCTCAATGGGAACCACCCCGTAGTCCGCCCGCTTCTCCCTAACGGCAAGGAACACGTCATCAAAAAACTCGACGGCTTCGCGCTTGGCGTTAGGGAAGAGCTTCATCAGCGCCTGTTCGCTCCACGCGCCGGGCACGCCCTGGAAAGCGCAAACGACGTTTTTCCCTCTTTCACCCGCTGGCTCGCGGGCGGGGGGCAGCAGGGGACCACTGCTCCGGGCGACGCGGCCGCGCTGGTACTCTCGCGAGAGCGCTATGATCGCACGCATCAAAAGCATCGTCTCGCCCTGCAGTCCGTTTCCCCCCAGCGCCACGGCTCGGTCCACCACCTCCTGCTCCCGCATCGCGTCCTGGATGGGCATGTTGTTCCCAAGTTTGACCTCCGCTGCCCGGAGCGAAACCTCCATCCGCTTCACGAAAAGCGAGATCAATTTCTCGTCGATCCCGTCGATTCGCTTTCTTAGCGCCGACAGCTCCTCTTTTGTTCCCATTTCGTTCTCTCCTCTCCTTAACAGCACTCAAGGGCCGTGAGACTCTTGCTTGCCGTCTCCGCGGTCCGAAACGACCTCATGCAGCTTGAGGGCCTTTTGCATCAGTCGGTCAAAAAGGAACGGTGTGATGGACTGCTGCCCGTCGCACAGCGCCTTTTCGGGGTGGTTGTGGACTTCGATCATCAAGCCGTCCGCGCCCACCGCCACCGCGGCCATCGCCAAGGGAAACACAAAGTCCCAGTGCCCCGTGCCGTGCGACGGATCCACGACCACCGGCAGGTGCGACCGCTTTTTTAACGCCGGCACGGCAGAAATATCCAGCGTGTTGCGCGTGGCGGTCTCAAAGGTGCGTATGCCGCGCTCGCAGAGGATCACCGGACTCTTCCCCTCCACAAGGATGTAATCCGCCGCTTGCAGCATTTCGTCCAAAGTGCAGGACGGCCCGCGCTTCAATAACACCGGTTTGCCGATGTTCCCTACCTCGCGCAGCAGAGGGAAGTTCTGCATGTTCCGGGCCCCGATCTGCACCACGTCCACGTCTCTCGCGAATACGCCGCAGTGCTCTGCGGACATGATCTCCGTCACGATGGGCAGACCGGTCTTCTCCCTGGCTGTCTTCAGGAGTTCCAGGCCATCCAGCCCCAGTCCCTGGAAAGCGTAGGGTGAGCTGCGAGGTTTAAACGCGCCGCCGCGCAGGAAATGCGCCCCTGACAGCTTGATCTCCCGCGCGATGGATAAAATTTGTTCTTCGCTCTCCACCGAGCAGGGCCCCGCGATAACGGCAAGCCCACCCCCACCGATTTTCTGGCCGCCGGGGAACTCCACCACGGTGTCCTGCGGGCGAAACTTGCGGCTGGCCAACTTGTAGGGTTCGGAGACCTTCATAACCCGTTCCACAAACGAATGCCGCGTGATGGCCTCCGCTGAGAGGTGCGATGTATCTCCGGCTAAGCCGATCATGCGGGTTTCCTCGCCCTGTATCTCCTGGAGGATCAGCCCCCTGCCCGCCATTTCCTCCTTGAGAGCGTCTACCTGGGCCTCCGCCGCGTCCGGTTTGAGTATGATAATCATGGTTTACAGCTCCCAGTGGGTCGAAACCAAGTTCAACAGCTTCTCCATCGCCTCGTTGACGCCGGCGTCGTTGGAGAGAGTCGCGTCTGCCGCGCAAAGGTAGAGGGGCCTGCGCTCCTGCGCCATTTCCTGGAACCTCTCCGCCTCGGTTAGAAGCGGTCTGCTGTCATCGTGGAGAACGTCGTTCAGAATGTGCTCCACGGGTCGGTCCAGAAAGACGACGAGGGCGTTTTTGCGTAAGACTTCCACGTTCCCCCGCCTCAGCACGACGCCGCCGCCCGTGGCAACCACGGAGAGATCGGGGCTTTCGAGAACCTCCCGCGTTGTGTCCGATTCAAGACCGCGGAAAAACTCCTCTCCGTGCCGCTCGAAAATTTCCCTGACGGTCATGCCCGCCCGCCGCTCCGTTTCCTGGTCCAGGTCGACGAAAGGCAGCCCCAGCCTCTCCGCGAGAAGCCCCCCCAGGGTGGTCTTGCCGCTTCCAGAGAGTCCCACCAGCGCCATGTGTCTCATTGTTTTATTCCTCCTACAGAGTTCGTTCCTTTGAAAGTCAGCAGCATGTCCAGGACGCAAAGGGCCAGGCACGCCTCCACGACGGGCACAGCCCGGGGCGTCACGCAGGGGTCGTGCCGTCCCTTTATTTCGAGAATAATGTTTTTCATCATCACAGCGTCCACGGAGTCCTGGGGATGAGCGATGGAGGGCGTTGGCTTAAAAGCGGCGCGGACGACGAGAGGCAGCCCGTTCGTTATCCCACCCAGAATCCCCCCGTTGTGGTTCGTCCTGGCCCCTATCACCCCGTTTCGGACGTACAGGGAGTCGTTAGCCTCGCTCCCCCGCATAGCGGCGAGGCGGAACCCGTCCCCAAACTCCACGCCCTTTACGGCGGGGATGGAAAAGAGCAGCGACGCGGCCGCGCTCTCCATCGAGCCGAAGAACGGCTCTCCCAGGCCCCCCGGCAGTCCGAACACCGCGCCCTCCACAACGCCTCCCACGGAGTCCCCGGCGTCCCTTGCCGCTTCAATGGCCTTTTTCATCACCATCCCAACCCCCGGAGATGCCGGGAAGTCCAAACTAGAAAGGGCGCGGAAGCCCTCACGGTCGTTTGTCATGCCGTCATTCCTCCACTCGTTGTCCTCAATGCTTTCAATAGAAGCAATGCGTGCCAGAGCCTCGATGTTTTTCCGGGCTAAAATCTGCTTTGCCAGGCTCCCCGCGAACACCAGCGGGGCCGTCAGTCTCCCGGAGAAGTGCCCGCCGCCCCTCATATCCGCGTGGCCGCCGTACTTCAGGAGCGCCGTCCAATCCGCGTGTCCCGGCCTGAGTGCGGCGTTGTAGACGTCTGGACGCGCGTCGGCGCTGCGGATGACGCCGCAGACTGGGAAGCCCGTCGTCTTTCCTCCGTAGAGGCCGCTCAGGACCTCCAAAGCGTCCGTTTCTCTCCGCGCCGTGGCCAAAGGGCCGCGTCCAGGGGCCCGGCGCTCCATCTCGCGCGTGACCGCCCCCTCATCAATGACCTCGCCCGCCGGGAGTCCGTCCACCACGATGCCCACGGCTGCTCCGTGCGATTCCCCAAAAATGGAGAGCTTGATAGCGTTTCCCCAAACGTTCATTTATATCGCTTCCTTTATATCTATATCGCATATACCTATATCGCATCCTTCGGCAGGTCAATCGTCCTTGGATTCCACTCCCGTTCCGCTGAAATCTTGCCAGAAGGTGGGGTAGGATTTGCTCACGCATTGCCAGCCGGTGAGTCGCACCGGGGTTTCGCACCGGATCGACGCCACGGCCAGGGCCATCGCTATCCGGTGGTCGCCCCAGGCGTCGGCGCCTCCTCCCTTCAGCCGTTCCATCCCCGTGATGGAGAGGAAGTCCTCCCCCTCCTCAATATCTGCCCCCAGCTTGTTCAGCTCCACTCGAAGGACCCGGAGGCGGTCGCTCTCCTTCAAGCGCAGCCGCCCCGCGTTCACGATTCTGCTCGTGCCCTCGCAAAAACAGCAAAGGGCTGCCACTGGCGGAACCAGGTCCGGTATCTCCCGCACGTCCACCGTCACGGCGGACAGGTGACGGGACCGCACCGTCACGGTGCCGTCTCGCCAAACAGGTTCCACGCCCATCTCCCGCAGAATGCCTAAAATCGCCCGATCTCCCTGGCGGCTTTCGGAGTCGAGCCCCGCCACGTCCACATCACGTCCCAGCGCCGCTGCCGCCAGGAAAAAAGCCGCCTGGGAGTAGTCTGCCTCTACCCTGTAGCTCGCGGGTTTATAGCCGCCCCGCGCCCTGTATCCCCCATCCCACGCCTCGGCTTCCGCGCCGAAGCGCCGCATGACGTCCAAAGTTAAGTCCACATAGGGCCCTGATTCCAGAGGGGTCGAAAGGCGTATCTCGCTGTTCCCGTCCAGGAGCGGCAGGGCCAGCAGCAGCCCCGAAACAAACTGCGAACTCACGTTCCCCGGCAGAACATAGACACCGCTTTGGAGCCGCCCCTCCACCGTCACCCGACCCTCTTCCTGAATGAAGGATACCCCTCGGTCGGAGAAAATTTTTTCATAGACCCCCAGGGGCCGCTGGAGCAGCCTGCCGCGCCCCGTGAAAACGGTCCGCCGCCCGTCCGCTGCCGCTAGGGGCAGAAGAAACCGCAGCGTCGAGCCGGATTCATGACAGTCCACCGTCCTGGGGCCGGAGGGGAAAAAGCCGCCCTTCCCCGTCAGCGTGCCCCCCTCAAGCTGGAACTTCGCCAACCCCAGGGCTTTGACCCCTTCCAAGGTGGCGTCAATGTCGTCTGAGCGCCCCAAGTTTTCGACTACGCTCCCGCCGCCCGCCAGTGCCGCGCAGATCACCGCTCGGTGGCTAAGGCTTTTGGAGGGAGGTGGGGTAACGATCCCCTTGGGAAAGCGGCCGATGATTTTCACCGTGTCCATTTGCTGTCTCCTTCAGCGCGGTGCATGAAAAAAGCCGAGGTTCCCTCTTGGACCCCGGCTTTACATGCTGGCTGCGCTTTGTCGTAGTTTTGTTTTTAACGGCGGCACAAATCACGACGCGCACAAACCCCAAGTAAAGCAGGATCCATGCCCATAAAGGAAAAGCTCGTAAAATAAAAATAAAGCGCTGCGCAGCTTTTTGCCGCCTTGTGCCTCATATTTGCAAGCCTCCCTTTCGTCGTCGATTTTGTCAAACTTTTTTCTTTAATATTTTATAAAATTATAACCTTAAAAATTTAAAAACGCAAGAGGCGGTTGTCCTCCCAAATCTGCGGGTTGGAAGCTTGTAATTTTTATAGTGTAAGAGCGTGTTTTAAAAGGTCTCAGGCAGACCGAAGGCGTCTCAACATGAGGTTGATCACAGCCAGCTTGATAACAGTCTCACTATTCCCCGTCAGACGCTCGTAATCCTTCGCAGGT
>JAITGX010000087.1 GCA_031280275.1 Synergistaceae bacterium | reverse complement strand
TTCAGTACATTTTTTCAGTACAAGGAACGGCACGCAGCAGAGTGTTTTTTCAATAAGCTTAAACAGTTTCGGCGTGCGGCCGCGCGATATGATAAGCTGTCCCGCAGCTTTTTAAGTTTCGTATTTATAGCTTCTATTATGATTCTGCTGAAATAATATTGCGCCTCCTAGTTTTCAAACAAACTTTAAGAATCTGTTATTAAGGAGAGAGCTTTTTGCGAGGGATCGAAGGGGCTTTGTTCGCTTTACAGGGCGCGAGAGAGGGTCGGTTTGTTAGTGAGACTCTGCGCGCGTTGGGAGACAGAGGGGAGATCGCTCTGCGGGAGCTTTCCTTGGCGTCGTCCCTGGCCTATGCCGCGGTGCGGCGTGAGGCCCTCTGGCAGGAGATGTTTGGGGCCTACATCGGAAAAAGCCGAACTGGAAAACTCAAGCTCGCCCCCGTGGTTTCGGACTGTCTGCTGCTGGGCGCGGCGGGGCTTTTGGAGCTTCAGACTTTCGCTGGGGGCGCGTTGGTTAACGGACTTCTGGAGATTTTGAAAAACAAGGGTCAGGCGAAGGCCGTGCCCATGGTCAACGCTATTCTCCGCAACATCGCACGGGACGGGGAGTCAACCCTCGAAAAACTCCGGAACAGCCCGAAACAGGATGAGCGCGCTCTGTGGGCGGGAGTGCCCGTTTGGAGCCTGCCGGCGTGGAGAAAAACCTGGGGAAACGAGGAACTGACGAAGCTGTTTGATCTGACGCGACTCCCGCCCCGGGCGTCCCTGCGCACGCCGCCGGGTCAAAGAGACGAGCTTCTCGCCTTGCTGGAGGCCGCAAGCCTGGAGGGTGTGCCCTCCGATCTGTTCCCCGACTCAATCCGCCTGCCGGGCACGGTGTTACCCCCCTTGGTTCCCGGCTTTGACCGGGGCTTGGCTACGGTACAGACGGAGAGTTCCATGCTGGCTGCCTCTGCGATCGCGGAGTTCGGTGAAAAAACAGGGGGGCTCATTTTGGACATGTGTTCCGGGCGAGGCGTCAAGGCGGGGCAGATCGCTCAGGCCCTCGCCGCTTCCCGACCCAGCCCGCGGCTGGAGTGCTGGGAAATTTCTTCGGGCCGTCACAGGGCCGCAGCACGGGAGATGGAGCGCCTGGGAACGCGGGATAGCGTCACCCTGCGCTTGGGAAACGCCCTCTCTCTAGAACCGGCGGAGAGGCCCTCCGTCGTCTTTCTGGACGCGCCTTGTTCGGGAAGCGGCACGTGGAACCGCAAGCCGGAGTCCAAGTGGAGGCTTAACTGGGCCAAGCTGGATCAAATGGGTGAGCTTCAAAGGGCTTTGCTGCGAAGGGCTTTGTCGCTGACCGCGCCTGGTGGTGTTATAATTTACATAACGTGCAGTCTTTTGCGTCAGGAAAACGAAAACGTCGTGGCGGATATCTTGTCCGAAAAACCGGAAGGCGTTGTCCTGGAACTGCCCTGGACGGGGAGTCACACGCGTCGGGGACGGCCCTGGGGGACGTACATCTGGCCGATTCTTCCCTGGTTGGACGGGTTTTACGCCGCGGTCATTATGAAAAGAGCGGAGGTTTGATTGAGGCTATGGGCAAGGTGTTCCGATGGACGGTTCTGTTCGTGATGCTGGTCATTCTCGGGTCGGGGGGCGTGGCCCTCTACACGGTGTTTTTCAACCCTGCCAACGACACCGCGATGCCGCTTCTGCGGGAAAAATCCATTATCGACGCCGTGAAGGAAGCCGAGCGCCTGGGGCTCACCGTGAGGGTGGCGAAGGTGGTCTCCGCCCTGCCGGAGGGGCGGGTGCTGGGTCAGGAACCCGAGGCGGGCGTTCGTGTGCGTAAAAACACCGCCGTGGTTCTTCAGGTCAGCCAAGGCGGGGCGCGCCGTCCGGTACCTGACGTGAGGGGCCTCGCCGTTGCCCAGGCTCAAAGCGTCATTCAGACCCAGGGGTTCAGCGTGGGGGACGTGATTTACATTAAAGACGAGTCCCGTCCCGGCGGGGCCGTCATCGCCCAGAGCCCCGCCTCTCCCGCTCAAATTCCCGCTGACAAGAAGATCGACCTCCTCGTCAACCAGGGCGGGGCCGGTACTGACGGCAGAGTATTGATACCCGACGTGGCGCAGATGACGGAGAAGCAAGCGCGGGAGATATTGGCCGCCAGCGGCTTGAAAGTCGCCATGGTAGACTCCATCTACAATCCCAACTCGGCGGAGGGTTACGTTATTGGCACACGTCCTGCCGCCGGAACCGCGGCCAAACCGGGGGACAGCGTTCGCCTGAGAATCGCCTCGGCCAGACGCCCGGACGGGGTTCCGGAACCTCCGGCCGCTAATACTCAAAAGCCCCCAGCCGCTAATACTCCTAATACTCAAGGCGCTCCAGGCGGCCCAAACATTCCCACTCCGCCCCCCCCGCCGCTCAGTGAAGCCCTGGTGGTGACGGTACCAGGGCACGGTGACATTATTGTAGCAGGCAATGAAGCCGAGGCCGGAACGCAGAGTTCCCCCATAAAGGAGGTGGATCCGAACATCAGCGTGTTCGATCAGCCGAGGGTGCCTCAGCCTGTCCTGTCTCCCACGCCATCCCCCGCGCAAACCCGGCAGGCTTCGGCCCAATCTTCCCAGGCGTCTATAGTCTTGCCTCCCCCTCCGCCTCCCGCGTCCCAGACTCAGTCCGTGAACCTGCCGGCGGGGTCAAAGCTGGCCAAAATACGTTATCAGGTGCCGCCTTTGACTCAGCCCTTGAACCTTAAAATAGAGATGGTGGATCCCTCTGGGAAAAAGGTGCTTTTGGACCGCGACGCCAAGAGCGGCGAGAGCGTGTCGCTGGACACGTCCTATTCTAAGGAGTGTATAGTGACCATTTCCCTGGGCGGTTCCTTCGTCTGGCAGGAGAGATACATGTGATGGAGCGCCGGACGCTGTTCGCCCCCTCCGTGCTGGGGGCTGATCCCCTGAACGTGAGCGCGGCCGTGGATTCCCTCGCCGGAGGGTTCGACTGGCTCCACTTGGACGTCATGGACGGACACTTTGTCCCCAACCTCTCCTTCGGTCCCGGGATGGCCGCAGCTCTGCGCGGGAGGTATCCAGAGGCCTTCATCGACGCCCACCTGATGCTGGACAACCCAGATTCTTATCTGTCCGCTTTCGCGGAGGCAGGGGTCTCACACATTTCCACCCACGCGGAGGCTGAACCCCAGCTGCTGCACGGCCGCCTCTCCCGCACGCGGAAGGCAGGGCTTAAAGCGGGGGTGGCGCTTGCTCCGGCCACGCCCGTGGAGTGGCTGCGTCACGTTCTCTCCCTAGCGGATGTGGTGCTGGTGATGTCCGTGACTCCGGGTTTCGGCGGCCAGTCTTTCATCGAGGAAACCCTGGAAAAGACCAGGGATTTGGCGCGCCTGCGGGCTGTAGAAGGGTACGATTATCTGATCCAAATGGACGGCGGCATCAACGGGGAAAATGCGGCGCAGGCCGCGGCGGCAGGTTGTGACGTGCTTGTCATGGGCAGCGCCGTCTTCGGAAGCCCCAATCCCGCCGCTTATCTGGCGGAAATGAGGACCCTGATCCAACAGGAGGCGCGCTGGAAATGCTAAATAAAGGAGGCGATTTGATGTCCGTTTCCGACAAGGAGGAAGCTCTGAGAGAGTTTGGACGTGTGGCTAGGGAAAGGCGTGAGGGCGCGGGAATCTCTTTAGAACATATCTACGAGAGGACGCGAGTGCGAGCCGAGTACCTGCGCGGCATCGAGGAGGGGAACTACGAGGGTTTCCCCGACCTGGTGTACACCAAGGGCTTCATCCGTACTTACCTGGGCGTGATTGGTGCGGAGGATTTGAAGAACGACTTTATCCTGTGGCTGGACAAAGAGGCCCCGAGGGAGCAATCAGCTCCCGCGAATCTCCTTGGAACCGCCAGATCTCCGACAAAGGGCTTTAAACCCGTTTCTCACGTGGGGCTTTTCGCGCTCCTGCTTTTGGTGCTGGTTGGGTCGGGCGGGTACGTATGGTATTCCTGGACAAACAATCCAGGATTCCGTTTTCCCCTCGGCTCTACTGGTTTGACGGACTTCACGGCCGTGCCCGAAAGGACGCCCTCTGCCGACGCCGCGTCCGTCAGGACGGCCTCCCTGGACGCGCACGTCTCGCAGGATCAAAACCTCTTGACGATTATCCCGCCGCAGCCTGCGCCGCAGCCCGTTCCAACCGCCCCTTCCCTTATTATCAGGGCTCAGAAGGACGTTTGGCTGGACGTAACCGTCGACGAGAAAACGGTTTTCCGCAAGGTTCTGAAAGCCGGAGCGGAGGTTTCCTGGGATATTCCCGCTGGTGCGCGAGTGACCTATGGCCGCACGAACGTGACGGAGGTTGTGTTGAACGGCAAGAACCTGGGTCCGCCTAACCCCAAGGGTTCCAAGACCTCGGAAACCTACCAGTACGGTCCGGATGGAACCTGCCGGCAGGTACCGCGGGAGAGAGCAGGAGATTAACGAGGAGATTAACGATTTTGAACGTTTTTTTAGTCAGCATGGGCTGCGCCAAGAACGGCGTGGATAGTGAGCGTTTGGCCAGCCTGCTGGCCGCGTCGGGGCATAAAATCGTGGAGAGCGCGGACGACGCGCAGGTCGGACTGATCAACACCTGCGGTTTCATCCAGGGGGCCGTCAAGGAAAACGTGGACGCGATCCTGGACTTGGAGCTTTTGAAAGAACAGGGCGTGCTAGAAAAAATCGTCGTGGCGGGCTGCCTTGTCAACCGGTATGAGATGGAACTGCGCTTGGAGCTGCCCTCCGTGGATCTCTGGGCAAGAGCCGAGGAATGGGATAAAATCGCGGATTTTTTGGGTCAGAGGGTGGCCTCTAACTGCCGGGCCCTTCTGCCCGAGGGACGCGCTTGGAGCCGTTATCTGAAGGTTGGGGAGGGGTGCGACGCGTGCTGTTCATACTGCACCATTCCCATGATCCGTGGACGGCTGCGCAGCGTCCCCATTCCGCGTCTCGCTGATGAGGCTCGGGAACTGTGCGCGGCGGGAGCTCGGGAACTATGCCTGGTGGGTCAAGATCTGACGGCCTACGGACAAGATCTCTACGGGGAGCCCGCCGTCGAAAAATTGTTGACGGCCCTTAATGAGACCGTGCCCGTCGGGACGTGGATACGCCTTCTATACCTCCATCCCAGCCGCGTCACCGGAAAATTCCTGGATTTCCTGTTGAAAATGAGGAAGGTTCTGCCCTATCTGGACGTTCCCATCCAGCACATCGATGAGACGATCCTCGCGGCCATGAACCGTTCCGCCGACGCTGCCCACATCCGAGAGGTGTTCGCTTCAGCGCGCGCAAGGGACCCTCTTTTCGCGCTGCGGACTACAGTTATGGTGGGCTTTCCTGGCGAGACAGAGGAGCAGTTTCAGCGTCTCCTGGACTTTTTGGAGGAATTTCAGATCGACCGAGTAGGGGCGTTCGTTTACTCTCCAGAGGAGGGAACAAAGGCCGCGCTTCTGCCAGATCAGGTCCCAGACGAGGTGAAAGAGGAGCGCCGCGGGCGTCTGATGGAGTTCCAGGCCAGTATTTCCCGCGAGCGCAACGCGCTTTTTATGGGGAGAACCCTGTCCATTCTGGTGGAGGAGGCGGACGCGGAAAACGGCCTGGCCTTGGGTCGAAGTTACCGCGACGCGCCGGAGGTGGACGGTATGGTCTGCGTGGACAACGGGGCTGGACTCGTGCCCGGCACCTTTGTGGACGTGAGGGTATCTGACTTCGCCGAGCACGACCTTTTCGGCTCCGCCGTGCTCCGCAAAAAAACAAGGACTATCAAAGGGTTTGTTCTTTAGGAACAAGGGAAATTTTTGACCGGTACCATCCCGCTTCTTCCGCGCCGTCTCTGCCGTTCGTGACCTCGTGGTTACTCTGGTTTCTCGGTCATTTGGGTCAAAAACGCCGCGTCAATCTCCTTGAAAGCCTCGACAAGGTCGGGGTCGAACTGAGTCTCCTCCCCCTCTGACAGAAGGCGGATGGCCTCATGGTGCGGGAACGCAGGCTTATAGACCCTCTTGTTCACCAATGCGTCGTAGACGTCCACAATCGACATAATCCGCGCGGATAGGGGAATGTCCTCGCCGGCCAGCCTGTCAGGATAGCCCTTCCCGTCAAACCGCTCGTGGTGGTGGCGGCAGATGTCGCGGCAGTGAAAAAGGTACTCGTCTCCCTCGTCATGAGTCAGCAAGGTGTCGATGATGTCGCTCCCGATAATGGTATGGGTCTTGATAATTTCGAACTCCTCAGACGTCAGACGACCGGGTTTCAGAAGGACGTTGTCCGGGACGCCGATTTTCCCGATGTCGTGGATGGACATGGCCTTCAGCAGGCTCTCGTGGTTCCGCTCGTTCAGCTGCCGGGCGTAGTGAGGGATGTCAAACAGACGTTCCACCAGCTTCCGAGCCAAAAGACTCGTCCTTTTGACGTGGTTGCCCGACTCCAGGTTGCGGTACTCGATGACCGTGGCGAGGGTCTCCAGCATGTTTTCCTTGCTGCTCACCAGTTGGCGCACCTTTTTCTCGACTGTCTCCTCCAGGTAGTCGCGGTATCGCTTGAGTTCCAGATGGTTGTCCACACGGGCCTTAACCACCTCCGGGTTGAAGGGTTTGGAGACGTAGTCCACGGCTCCGGCCCGAAGCCCACGGGTCTCCGTACTCTCGATGTCCGCGGCGGTGATGAACACCACGGGAATGCCCGCCGTGCGCTTGTTGGATTTGATCAGGTCCAGCACCTCGAAGCCGTCCATTTCGGGCATCATGATGTCCAGCAGGACAATGGAGGGAAGCTCCATCGAGTTGTACAGAATGTCCACGGCCGCCAGTCCGTTCTCCGCCTGAATGACATCGTAGTCGTCGGATAGGATGGCCTCCAGGATCATCCGGTTCATCTCCATATCGTCCACAACGAGGACCTTGTCTCTTCTCTTCATTGTATTTTCCCCTCTTCGAGATTAAGGATCAGACTGGGAAGCCGCAGCTGGGTCTCCTCCATCGATTTTTCCAGCTTTTTGACGAGGTCTTCGCCGGCGGCGCCGCTGCGAAGCGCCTGCGCCAGGAGGGCCGTCTTGGCGTTTACGTCGGTCATACCCAGGTTCGCGGCTATCCCCGCCAAGGCCAAGGCATCCTGCAGTGCGCCCGCCAGGTTTCCCGAAGAAAACGCGCTCCGTATTTTCGTGACGGCGTCGTTTCTTTGGGAGCTCCGCAGCAGGGTGGCGTAGAGCCTGCCGTTGCCCTTCAGGTTGGCCAACCCCCGCGCGGCATCCACGTAGGGAAGCAGCAGGGAAAGGTCTGGGGGAGCATCTTCTCCCGCACCCTCGCTCGCCGTTTCGTCCGAGGTTTCCCCTGGAGGGGCGCAGGGCGCGAGGGACAGAAAGCCGAAGTCCCGGTCATCCGCCGATTTATCCGAGACGCCGAGTTTTATGGCGAAGACGAAGACGCTGCCCTTGTTCTCCTCGCTCTGTACGGCGATGGCGCCGCCCATCATCTCCACGATGCTTTTGCTGATGACCAGCCCCAGGCCTGTGCCGCCAAATCGGCGGGCAATGCCTCCATCGGCCTGCTCGAAGGGAGAGAAAATCTTTTTCAGGTTTTCAGGCGCGATTCCGATACCGGAGTCCTCCACCGAAACCTCGACAACGGCCTCGCTTTGGGAGTACCTCTTCTGTCGGGCGGAGCAGGTGACGCGACCGCCCTCTGGGGTGAACTTGACAGCGTTGGACAGCAGGTTGACGAGCACCTGGGAAAGCCGCGCCTCGTCGCCCACGTACCCTCCCCTCAGGGCCTCATCCACGAGAAACGCGAGTTCCTGCCCCTTCCCGGCGCTTTCCGCCCTCACCAGCTCGCGGACGCCCGCCAGCATCTTCCTGAAGTTGAAGGGAGCGTTCACCAGCTTCATTTTGCGCGTCTCAATATCGGACACGTCCAGGATGTCGTTGATGATGTTCATCAGATGCTTGGAGGACGCGTCGATCTTGTCCAGGCAGTCCCGCACCTTCGCCATGTTCCCCGACTGGCGGGCGATGGCCGTCATGCCGATGACAGCATTCATAGGCGTGCGTATCTCGTGGCTCATGCGGGATAAGAACTCGCTCTTGGCGCTATTGGCCTTCTGAGCGCTTTCCAGGGCCGCCTCCAGGTCTCTTTCCCGCTTAGCCAGGGCGGCCTCGGTGTCCCTGTGAGCCGTGACGTCGGTGGAGTGCTGCATTCGAGCCTTGGTTCCATCCAGCCAGTCGATGAGGGTGATGGTGTGCCGATAGTACCTGCCCGTCTCTGTATCGCGGGTTTCCCAGGAACGGCTCGCGCCGTTCTCCGGGTTTTTCTCGACGTTCTCCCAGGCCAGACAGTTCGCGCAAGGTCCTGTTGCCCCGCTGTTGAAGGCCTCCCAGCAGTGGATGTCCGGCGCGCTCTCGGTCAGCCCGAACACCTCCCGCATTTTTTTGTTGACATAGAGCAGCTTTCGCGTATCGCGCTGCGCGACGCAGATGCAGTTATCCAGGCTGTCCAGGATAAACTTGAACCGCGCGTCCCGGCAGCTTTTCGCGTTCGCCCGGCGCGCACAAAAAAGCCCCGCCGACAGGGCCGATACAAACGCGATAACCGCCGCTTTCCAGGGCAAAACCCATCACCTCCCGCGCCTCGCGCGTTTTTGTCGAAAAATCGAAAACAAAAAAATGCGCGGCGCGAAATACGATCTTTTGACGCCGCTTGGACACAGGTATTATTATATGCTATTATCTTTGAAATAGGAAAACGGTAAAAGGCATGAAGCGCATTTTCGAGCGATTTTTTTGCTCCGGTATTTTTGAGGACGGTTTTTGAAAAACGCGAGGAGGAACGACGGTAAAATGGACGAAGTGGAGATCAAGAAGTACGTGGACACCGTGAAGGCTTTAGAGCGCATTCGAGGGAACGCCAAACTTTTCAAGATGCTCTTGACGCATTTTCTCGACACCCGCGGCCAGGTGGATCAGTTGAAGCAGGAGATCTCGGCGAACGACCGACAGGCTGCGGCCAAAAGCGTCCACGCCATCAAGGGCGTAGCGGCGAACTTGTCCATGACGGCACTGTACGAACTCTGCCCGCCGTTCGAGGTCCTTTTGAAGACGGACGAGGACGCGGCGGAATTAATGGCGGCTTTCCAGGAGACCTACGAAAAAACCCTCACCTGCGTTAACCACCTTCTGGCGAATCCACCCGCCTGAGGTTCGTCTTATCCAGCGTTCCGTAAAACCCCAAAAACATCCGTCCTCTGGCGGATAAATTTTTGGTTTTCATGCTCTGCTCCTCCAACTGTGGTAGAATATTTTTGCCGGTATGGGGTAAAATCCTGCGGCAGTGAACCTTGAAAAAGAGCGGGGGCATCCACTCTTAGGGGAGAGCGGACCAAAAAGGTGGTTCAGAAAAAGATGAGCGAGTGTATTTTTTGCAAAATAGCTAGCGGTGAGATTCCCGCGGATTTTGTTTATAGGAATGAGAAGGTTTTTGTCATACGTGACATAACTCCCCAGGCGCCGACGCATCTTTTGGTCATCCCGACGCAGCACGTCGCCTCAGCCGCCGAGGTCTCAGATCCGGCGGTATGGGCTGCGGTGATGGAACAGGCCACGGAGGCGGCGCGTTTCCTGAACCTCACCGAGGGGTATCGCATGGTGATCAACACGGGAGCCCAGAGCGGTCAGACGGTGCCCCATCTCCACCTGCATCTTTTGTCCGGCCGCGTTTTCGACTGGCCTCCAGGCTAACCGGCGGAGTCGGAAAACCTGGAAGGGGGGGATCTTAGATGACGACGGTCATTCGCAAAGAAGGGGAAAGCCTAGAGGACGCCCTGCGCAGGTTCAAGCGCGAGGTGTCCAAGGTGGGCACCCTCCGTGAAGCAAGGAAGAGGGAGCACTACGAAAAGCCCAGCGACGCGAAGAAACTGAAGCGGGCCGAGGCTGCCCGTAAGCGTAAGAGCAGCCGCGGCAGGGGTTAGGAACGACATAATGGGAGCGAAAGAATGGGCTTATTTTCGAGAGTCACCGCCGACGTTTTGGCGGCTATGAAGGCGCGGGAGGAGGATAAGCTCTCCGTCTTGCGGATGCTGAAGGCAGAGCTTCAAAAAGCCCAAGCCGACAAAGGCCGGGCGGAGGCGCTGACTGAAGAAGAGGAGATTGTCCTGGTGCGCCGTCTGGTCAAGCAGCGCCGCGAGGCAGCGGAACAGTACCAGGCCGGGGGCGCTTCCGACCGGGCGCAGAAGGAGCTGGGGGAAATTCCCTTCTTAGAGGCATACCTCCCGGCCCAGCTCAACGACGAGGAACTAGCCGCCCTGGTTAAGACCGAGGCGGAGAAGATCGGCGCGGCATCCTCCAAGGACATGGGAAAGCTTATGGGCGCTCTGATACCCGTGGTGGCGGGACGTGCCGACGGCAAGCGAGTGAAGGGCCAGGCGACGGCTTACCTATCCAACGCGGCAAAGTAAGGAACCGACTAAATCAGCCGTATTTTTTAGGGAACAACTCCCTCTTTGATTTTTTGCTCGAAGGAGGGATTGTTCCCAATTTTTATCAGGGCTTTTCCGCCGTTTCATGGCTTCCTCAAGGGAGAGCGTTTGTGCTATACTTTCCCTACCGGGCCGGTGGCGGGGAGCGCCCCCCGCCGAAGGCGGTCGGTCGGTCGCGGACTCCTGGCCGCTAGTAGAGTTCGCCGTTTTCAACGAGGCATGAATAATTTCAATAGCCTTATTCAGCTGGTTCTCTAATCGTTTCAGAGCGTCGTGTTTACCATCTCTTCTATCGCGAATGACCTTTGACGTTAAAACCCGCCCATTTGTATCCATCTCAATAACGATCTGGTGCAGCGTGTTTTTGTTGCCGCGGTACATCTTTGAGTATATCTTGCGTCCGTCCGCCTCAACGGTCACAAGGTCAGGCCGGGCAATGGTGCTTTCGGCCAGCCACAGCGCTTGGACGCGGCGCGGATTGAGCGAGCTGTTGGGGTCGGTTCCGCCTATCAGGTGGTTAAGGTACGTTTCCGCGTTCTCCGCGTTGCCAGGCGCGAAGTAAACTTTTTCTCCCTCTTCAACACCGTCAAATTCTCTCTCCATAAGACTCGTAAGCTGTGTTTTAGCTTGAGCTCTCAGTTCCGTGGCCGTGGGGTCTTTGGAGTGGAGAACGCTTTCAGCCTCAGCTGAGGCGTTCACTATCGTCTCTGGCACAATGTTTTCCAAGACGTTCTTTAGCTCGGCTTTTTGTGCCTCCAGCTCGCCGTCTCGCGCCTCCAGCGCCGCCGCGTTGTCCAACGCCTCAAAGCCTTGGGCTGTCTCCTTTTGTTCCAGGTACGTTTGCTCCAAATCCGCCTTCACCTGCTGATTGTTCTTGTCGGCGTTGTACTCGGCTTGAAGGGCTTTTTGAAGCGCCGTCAGGTACCGGCCCCGTTCCATCAGGTACTCGCGCGCGCCGTCCAGGCCCAGGCGGTTTATCAGGACGTTTAACGTATCCGCGTTAATTTCTATCAGCGGCGGCAGGCGTTTTTCATTTGCCGCGGTATTCATCAAGAAGTCTGTCAAGGCATCCTTTTTCAGCCCTAGGATTTTGGCCATTGACTCAATCCCAAAGGCGGCTTCTTTGCGGAAGAGGCCGGGGTGTTTCCTTTTCAGCTGCGCGGCGAGGTCTTTGCCCGCTTCCTGAATGACGCTCGCGAAGCGGAGCCCGCCCTGATCCTTGATGGCTTTCAGGTCTTCCTTCTCCGCCGCTCTCTTTTCCTGGCGCGTTTTCTGTTCTTCCAGCGCGGCTAAGTAAGCGTCCACGGACTCTTCCGCCACGGAGTCCAGCCCTTCCCACGTCTCGTCAAACTCGTTCCAGGCGGCGGAGGCGTTTTCGTCCGCTCTCAGCTCGGCTTCCAGCTGAGCGGCGCGTTCTTCTATCACCTGCTCTTCCAAGGCAATCTGGCCGACGGTGGCGGCGGCCCTATACTCAGCGCTCACTTCTTCAGGCGTGGCAAGGAGTTTGTCGAAGAAGCCCTTCATCTCATCAGAAAGCTCGACGCCCAAAGCGCTTTTTATATCGTGATACACGTCAAGCAGCCACTGGCGCAGTTTGGTGAAGACGCTTTTGAGCTGTTTGCTTGGGGCTTTGCCGGTGGCCAGGTAGGTCTCCCAGGCGCGCGCGAACTGTTCCTGAGCGGAGTTACGGGCCTCGGAGTCAGTCATGAAGAGTTCTTGAGTGACGCCCAGCTCACTGAGCGCGGCGTCGAAGTCCGTGATGAAGGCTTCATCCATCTGGCCGGAGGAGCGGAGGCTTGCGAGGACGGTGAGAAGGTGGTGTCCGAACTCGTGGAACGGAGAAGAAGCGTTCGCGCCCTCGAAGAGGGTTATCACCCATCGTCCGTCTGCGCCCGGCGCGATATTCGCTCTTGGGGCAGGCGCGTTCAAATTGCCGTTCTCGCCTGTGTTTGCACTCGCGTCCGACCTGGTCATATCGCGAGGCGCACCGACACTCCCGTCTAAAGTTGAGTCCGCGTCTGTGTTTATGCTCACATCAGTATTGGTATCAGCGTCTGTGCTTGCGCTTACGTCTGTATTCGTGTTTACGTCCGTGTTGATACTCATATCCGCCTGGAACGGGTTGTAAGGCGAGTTGGGCCTCCACATGACGGTCATGCGGTGGAAGCCGTTTTCGTCGGTAAAGGTATTCCGCATGTCCTCTTCCGTGTAGAAAGCCTTGTCGCCCGCCTGCAGCACGAGGGCTTCTTTATCCCGAAGCCTTGTCATTACCGCGTCAAATCTCTCCGTTGTCCATCCAAGCTTCTTCCGCAGGGCGGGGATAGCGGCGTAAAAATTCCCGCTGTCCAGCTCGTCATAGGCCCGCTTGAAGGCCTGTTCGTCGGCAATCTCTCCGCTGTCCTGCTTTGCGGATTCCTGGTTGTATACATCCCCGTCCTTGACAATCCCCAGCGCCTCTTGTATGCTGACAATTATTGAGGGATGACTTGCGTTAAACGGATCGCCTTGTTTAAAGGTTTTCGATTCCGCCAACGCGTGAGCTCCCTCTCTCTTTATCCAAGCGTCTATCCCCTTGTCGGTACTCCTAAAGGCTGTAGTTACAAACACCCTGCCGGAAGGCTGATATTCCAGCACCACACCAAACTTCCCGGCGGGTGTGTTTATTTTCACCAAGACAGGCTGTCCATATAGGCCCTTACTCCCCTCCGTATAGGCGTATGCCTCGATGTTGTCGAAGCTGTCCGCCAGCGCGGTCAATTCCGCGTCGGTGAGGGCCCGCCTGTTTTCGGCGTGGAAGTGCCTTACGTTACTGTCGGTTATGTCCACCCTTGCCCCGCCTGGGGTTATGACCTCAAACCAGCTCGGGCCGCTTTTGCCTGATGTAATGTTATTCCTGAACTCCGCAATTGTCTTTGCCGGGTTCCTGTACATGGCCTGCTCAAGCGCCGCTCCCGCCCCATGCTCCCTCGCCCACTGCTCAAACCCCATGCTCCGCACATCCAAGTCCAGCGCCTTCAAAATGGCTTCAAACGGCGTCCCTTGGCTCTGCCGGTACAAGCCCAGCGCCGCCGCGGCGGCGATTTTACCGAAGGCGCTGGCTTCCCTCTTCGGCCTTCCGGCTTTAACCATACGGTCTCTCATCAGGTCCCCAAAGGCCCTTGCCGCCTGGGCTTCCGGGCTCTCGGCCAGCACTCCGCCCAGGCTCGCGCTCAGGATGTTCTTCAGCTCACGCGCCTGTTCGTTTAACGTCTTCGCCTCTGCACCGTCGCGGAGGTCAGGCCGGACTTTCGCTTTAAAATCATCGGGCAGCTTTTCGTAGTCGCCGCGGGACAGTTTCGTCTCCCCGTGCTCCAGTGTTTTACCCTCAATCCCATGCTCCTCGGCGTAGCCGGGGTTTTCCTGGTTGAATACGTCCATTAGTTCCGTGGGGATGTAGACGGTATCGCTGGTGAGCACCGGCGCGGCCTGTTCTGCCTGAGCTTTTTCCGCGCCTTCTATCTCCGCCAGCCGCTGCCTCGCCTGTTCCGGGGTCAGCGCCGCGTCTGTGTCCACGGGCTTCCCGTCCGCGTCCCGCCGCGTGGTTGTGTTCGAGACTAGGTTTCCGTCCGCGTCGTACTTCACGACGGTCTCAGCCACGTCGCCGTTCATGTAGGTGATAACCGTCCTCTCAACGGTTTCCCCCGTCTCCGTGGTCTCGGTGTTCTTTTGCCGGTCAGCCTCAAGGGTTGAGGCGTAGGCGTCAGTCAGGGCGCGCCGCGCCGTGAACTCGCTTTGCGCGTTCTCCAGCACCTGAGCGGGCGATATTCCCAGGGTGTCGGCCAGCATGTTCACGGCCTTTTGGGCTTTTTGAGCCCAAAGATAGCTTCTCCGCCCTCCCAAAAGCAGGGACGCCAGTGCCGGAAGCGCATCCGCCTGCACCATGACCGCAAACGCCCCCCAGGCCCGCTTCCCAAGGTCTTCCCAGCTGTTTCCCGGCAGGCCGTTGACCCACCGCAGGCCCTCGCCCACGCCCATCACCACAAGCTCTTGATACAT
>JAITGX010000054.1 GCA_031280275.1 Synergistaceae bacterium | reverse complement strand
GTTGCTCCAACTCGAAAGGAGTCTGCACGGCGTCGGAAACGCAAAGCACACCAAAGCCTTTTCGATGATGTAGCATACTGCACCGCTTTAGCTTGACAACATTGTGTCAGTCACTCAGGGTTTAATCAGCGTTTCCTTAATCAATGCTTCCTTAATTCATGCTTTATCATTCCACTTCCCAATTTTCGGTCATTATTCCCAAAACTCTTTCATCTTGGTTTTTCCCCTCCGTCCAGTCTATTGGTCGTGAAGGTTTGTCAAGCTCCAAGAGCAAGAGGTTGCGCCAGGCATCGCTTTGCGGCAGGGGGATTTTTACCAGATCACTGTCTTTTATCGCGGCCATATCTATTGTGTGAATAGGTTTATCATTAAAAAATACTTTTATGCTTTTCATAGACGGCGCGCGACCTATAAGCTTAAATGATACGAGTTTCTTACCTTTTCCAATGACTGCCTGCGCCTTCTCGCCATCTGTCCAAAGGCGAGTACCTTCCCACTGCGAAAAGCCGAAATCAAAATCAAAAAATCTCTCATCAATAGTGACAAAATCTTGTCCCTCATACAGATAAAAATTACCGCAAGAATGACCTGGGTGCAAAATTTCATAATATTTAACTTTTTCTTCTCGTGCAATTCTTGAATTATAAAATAAATCCCAATGTTTTAAATATATTGAACTCTCTCTCTCTCTCTCTCGTAACTTCACAGATTTTCAATAAATTAATGTCGGCTCATGAATACGTGTTGGAAGAGTGATAGCGCCTGGAAGATTACGGTAAAGTCGCATCTGATAATCAGGAAACCAAGGAGCATTTACAATATATTCATGCTCGTTTATATACCACTTGCGAGGTATCCAATATGACATTACCGTGCGATCAGAAATGTAGTTTTGTAATATCTCTCTTGTACATTCAGCATTGAGTGTTTCGTCGTCGTCTATTCTAAATATCCAGTCTTTAGAGCAATGCCGCAAAATATCTTTTGAATAAGCCTCAAAAGAGCCTTTTCCAGGTATTTGAACAACTTTATCCGCATAAGACAACAACTTATTAAAAATAGAAATGTCGTAATTATCTAAAATTAATACAAGTTCATCTTTGAGACTCGCAAGGCTCTCAAGCAATGTGACTAATCGCTTTTCGTTTTTGGCACTGGTAACAACAACAAAAGAAATTTCCGATTGCATTCTTGGCAAAGGGTCACTGTCGTGTTGTATCTCGATAAAAACCCTATCAGGAGCGTCACACTGCTTACACATATTCGGACAATGCTCTAAATCAAGAAAAGCAGAAAAAATCGCCTTTTCATAACTACAAAAAATCTCAGATCGGATAATATCCAGAAGAGTTTGTGATTTTACGTTGCCAAGGATGCACGTGTTATTCCAATCGCGGCAACACAAATGCACATTTCCGTAGCAGTCAATTGGAAGTTCAATAAAAAAAGGTCTCTTACAACCGTAGATATTGTTATTTGCATTTTCGTAAATAAATTTTCTATCGTCTAAATTATTTGTGCTTGAATAGTTTATAATTCTTTTTATATTAGGATATACTTTTCGCAATTCGATGTAAAATTCATATTTTTCTTTCTCTTCATAATTTGATATAACAATACTATTAAATAAGTTTAAAAAATTGTTTTGTTTTACATGACTATCTAGTAATAAACCATTTGTCCACAGTAAAAATTTTGCATCAGAACAATTTGTGATGATCTCAAGTATTCGTTTTTTATAAATCAGAGGTTCATTATAATAATGAAAACCAATTTCTCCATTAAAGCCGTTATAATATGCTTCATTAATAATTAAGGTGATATCCTCGTTTGTTAATAAACCATATTGTTTATTAATGATTCTACTATTTGCTGGGCATTTCACATGTTCGCTATTTAAGTTACAATTCTCGCCAATTTCTATCGCAATTATCTGCAATCTTTCAAAATTAAGCAATATTCTCCCCCCCTTATCGATTTTGGCCCCATTCCTATCGCTTATGTTCGCTGTCGTTACCAAAACCTCATACGGCAGCCCAAGGACGTCTGCGGTTGTATGAATCTTTGCTCCAGAAGTCCCCCCCCGTATCCTTTCTCATTTGCGGTATCAGCATTTTTAAAACTTTTTATATCTACTATAAACATACTTGGCAGGGGATTCCGCCCTGCTTCATATCTTTCTAATTCCACTAGTTTGGCAAGGATATGATCCAGTATAGATTCGCCAGTTTCGTCTTTCTTTGTCCATACCCCATAGTAATAGTTTACGAGTTTTCAATTCAGGAATTCCCAATCTCGTGAGATTTGGTTAAACTGCTCTCTGCTTACATCGCTGTCGTATGCCTTACGCATTTACTTCCTCCCCCATTCTGTTCAAATCAAATCTTTGCCTTTAGTATATCTCACTGCAAGAGATACTAGACACACTCCAAGAACCCCGTTAATCAGCGTTTCCTTAATTCTATCAGCGACGCCTGCCATTCTATCCAATCCGCGTCACTTCAGTTTTTATTTTGCTTTTTTCTGTTACACTTCTGTTACGCCTTTCTGATATCCTCTTACACTAAAGGGGGATAATTTCAATGACGCCAGAAGAAAAACTCGTGCGGACGGAAAATCTGAACCTGCACTACGGAGAAAACCACGTTTTGAAGTCCGTGAACTTCGACATCTCACGGGGCAGCGTCACGGCCTTCATCGGGCCGTCGGGCTGCGGAAAGAGTTCCTACCTCCGCTGCCTCAACCGAATGAACGACTTCATCCCAGGCGCGCGGGTGGATGGGCGCATTCTCATCGACGGAACGGACATCTACGCGCTCGGTGTGGACGTTATCGCCCTGCGGCGAAGGGTTGGCATGGTCTTTCAGAAGCCCAATCCCTTCCCCATGTCGATTTATGAAAACGTGGCCTACGGGCCGCGGCTTTTTGGCGTGAAGGGCCGTGAGTCCCTGGACGAGATTGTCCGTTCCAGCTTGGAGGGGGCGGCCCTCTGGGGTGAGGTCAAGGACAAACTGAACACATCCGGCACGGGGCTCTCCGGCGGACAGCAGCAGCGCCTATGCATCGCGCGCGCTATCGCCACCCAACCGGAACTCCTGCTGATGGACGAGCCTACCAGCGCCCTCGACCCCTTCTCCACCGCCCGGATCGAGGAATTGATCCGCGAGCTGAAATCGCGATACACCGTGGCCATCGTCACTCACAACATGCAGCAAGCGGCGCGAGTCAGTGATCGGACGGCGTTTTTCCTGCTGGGGGAGCTGGTAGAGTACGGGCCCACTGCTCATATCTTCACCGCGCCGGACGACAAGCGCACCGAGGACTACATCACCGGCCGCTTTGGCTAAATAGGAGATGGTGTATTTTGATAGCGATCAACACCCGCAAGCAGCAGGATTCCGACTTGACGGAGATCAAAAGGATGCTTTTCCGCCTGGGGAAGATCGGCGGGAACGCGGTGATTCGGGCGGTTTGGGCCCTGGAAAAGGGCGACGGAGCCGCGGCGCGTTCCATCATTGAGGGGGACGACGCCCTGGACGAGCTGACCAGGCGTATCGACGCGGACTGCATGAGCTTCGGGGCACGTTACCAACCCCTGGGCAGGGACCTTCGCGCAGTCACGTCCATCATGCACATGGCCGTGGACTTGGAGCGCGTTGGGGACTATGGCGTCAACATCGCCCGAGCAGCGCTGAAAATGGAAGGCCGGGTACTGATAAAACCCTTAATCGACATCCCACGCATGGCCGCCATCCTGTCGGAAATGCTTGATAAAGCCCTCACCGCCTTCGACGCGGGCGACGCCGAGACGGCCAAAACCGTCTTCGTCATGGACGCGCAGGTGGACGAGCTGGAAAAGCAGGTCGTCCGCGAGCTTTTCACAATGGTTATGGAGCGCGTGGACCGGCTGGAACAGGCGTTTTTGCTGATGAACGTCGCCCGCACCCTGGAGCGCGCCGGCGACCACGCCACCAACATCGCCGAGCGAGTGATCTACATGTGCACGGGCAAGACGGCAAAGGCCTCTGAGTACAAACGCCCCCGCGAAACCGAGGGGGTTGAGCCGTGAGGTACAGGATATTGGTCGTGGATGACGAGCCCGCCATTGTGGACTTAGTGCGCCAGCTTCTTCTGCGCCGAGGCTGCGAGGTTCTGACGGCCTCCGACGGCGACGCGGCCCTTCAGGCGGTTTACGACCTCCGGCCCGACCTGGTGGTGCTGGATTTGATGCTCCCCCAGCTCTCCGGCTGGGAGGTCTGCCGCCGGATTAAAGAAGATGAGACCGTGCGTTCCACTCCCATCCTGATGCTGACCGCGCGGCGCGAGGAGCGCGACTTGGTGGAAGGCCTTGAGCTGGGGGCTGACGACTACGTGAAAAAGCCCTTTTCCATCGCAGAACTGAGCGCTCGGATCGAGACAATTCTCCGGCGCTCGAAAAAGGAAGCGGCGGGAAAACAAATCCAGTGCGGAGACCTCCGGGTGGACCTGGAAAATGAGTCCGCGTTGCTGCGGGGCGCGGAGCTGTCCCTAAGTCCCACGGAGTTCCGCCTGCTGGAGGCCTTGGCGGGGCGTGCGGGGAAAACGGTCACGCGCGAGAGTCTGCTCTCCTGCATTTGGACCACGGCCGAGAGCGACACGCGGGCAGTGGACGTTCACGTGTCGCGCCTGCGCCGGAAGCTGGCCGACGGGAAGAGCCCAGCCTTGATCATCCAGTCGCGGCGGGGTCGGGGCTACCTGCTCCAATGGGAGATAGAAACATGACACTCAAGGGGAAGGTGGTGGCCATTGCCGCTGTTTTTCTGGCCGTTGTGCCGGGGCTGTGCCTGTTTTTTTTCTACGGCGCAGTGAAGGACGAGGTGGAAAAGGAAAACCTGGATCGCATGGCCTCTTACGCTGAATCCTTCAAGCGGGCCTTTTCCACGGAAGGGAAGACAGGACTCGCCGCTCGCGAGACGGGACTCAGGCCTTGGCCCGGCCGTGTAACCCTGATAGGCTGGGACGGCACGGTGCGGTTTGACTCGGTGGAGTCCGCCCAGCGTTTCGACAACCACCTGGATCGCCCGGAAATCCGCGCCGCCCTCAAAGACGGCACAGGAAGCAGCCTGCGCTACAGCGCCACCCTGCGCACTCACCTGCACTACTACGCACTGAAAACGGAAACCTCGAACGGCCGCGTTGCCTTCATCCGGGTGGCCTATCCCGTCTCCGCCCTCACCCGCATTCTGGCCGCGCTTCTGCGGCGCTTCGCCCTGGCTGCCGTCTCCATAACCGTCCTCAGCGTCCTGTTTTGGCTGTGGCTGACCAGCCGCCTTTTTCGCCCTCTTGAGGAGATCGTCAGCCGCTCCGAGCGGGTGGGAACGGGAGAGGTCCGTTTTCCCATCTTCCGCGACGTGGAACTTCAAAAGCTCTCTACGGCCCTGAACGCCATGTCGGAGCGGCTGAGGGCCGCTGACGCGGACATCCGCTTGCGGCGGGAGGAGCTGGCTCGGATCGTGGAGGCCCTGCCTGTCGGCGTCCTCCTGCTGGACGCGGGACTCAAGGTGCGCTACTTGAACGGTGTTACCCGAGTTCTCTTTGGCGACAAAGGGGAGGTGATCAAGGGGAACCCTGTGGAGCGCCTGATCCCCAGTGGGGAAATTTACGCCATGTTGGACGGCCCCGACGCCTGCGGCACGGTTTTTCTCACCCCACAGGGATCGGGGGAGGAAGCGCTGACCGTGGAGGTGTGCGTGATCTCCCTGGCGACGGGGCGGCTGATGATCCTGCGGGACGTAACGGAAAGCCGCCGCATGGAGGAGACGCGGCGGAACTTCACCATCGACGCGGGGCACGAGCTTCAAACGCCCCTGACCGCCATCCGTGCTGCGGCGGAGTTGCTGCTGGGCGACCTAACGGCCCTGAAGGTCACAAGCGGTGATATAGAGGAAAAGAAATCGCTCCTTTCCACGATCCTGCGCCAACAGGAGCGTATGACCTCCCTCATCGACGACCTGCTGCTCCTGGCAAAACTGGAAAACCCGTCTCAAGAAGCCGCCAAACGCGAACTTGAAGACCTGCTGGAGCTTTTAAACACCGTGGCCAGCGAATTCAGGGAAAACCCCTCCGCCCGCTCCGTCACTTTCGAAGTCCTGACTTCAGGGCTTTCCTCCGCACCCATCATGGCCAATAGACCAGAGCTGCTGCGGGCCATCTTCAACGTGGTGGACAACGGCTCGCGCAAGTGCGGCGGGAAACCCGGCGGCAGGGTGCGGCTGGAACTGAGGGGGGAAGGGGATCGATGGGTGACGACGGTCTCAGACAACGGACCTGGAGTGACCCCGGAGGCCGCGCGCCGCATTTTCAGAAGTTTTCAGCCCCTCAGATGCGTTCAAGGCGGATGGGGCAGCGGGGGACACGGCCTAGGGCTCTCCATCGCCGCCCGGATCGTCCGTGCTCACGGGGGCTCCATCGACCTCCTTCCATCCTCCTCCCTGGGCGGCGCGGCCTTTGAGATCCGCCTCCCCACGGGATAGGCGGCCGGAGGAGCTCAGTTAGCCCTTCGGGCACGTGACAGCAACTTTACAGTCCCTCCCGTTGGTCGGGTACTACGCGTGGCGTGGGGCGGAGTCCCGCAAGGAGGTTAATCAGCGCTTCCTTAAATCAAGTGAAAATATCATCAATAAATTATGAGTTAAAATTATGAGTTATGTGACTTAAAACCTCGAAGAACGCGTGCATTGTTTCATAAAAAGCTGTAAACTGTCTCTTAAATGACCAAAGAATGACCAAAGGAGGTTAATACGAATGCGCTTTGTTTCGCCGATCTTAATTGTGTGTTTCTTGTGTTTGTGCCTGAGCGTCCCGCAGGCGTGGGGCATTCAGATTCAAGAGAACGCAGGCGCCCCTTCCCAACAGCAACGGGAAGCGAGTGCTCCGTCTCCGCAAGCCCAGGCCGCGGCGGCGGTGAACGCTTTCGCCATTGACGCTTACCATCAATTGGCGGAAGATGAGAAGGGCAACATATTTTTCTCACCCTACAGCGTTTCCTCTGCTCTAGCGATGACCTGGGCGGGAGCCGCGGGCCCCACGGCCGGGGAGATGGCGGCGGCCCTGCGTTTCCCTGAACCCGAGGCGCTCCACGCCGGGATGAAGGCTTTAATGGAGCGTTTCAACGCCATACCTAAGGAGGCGGGCGCGCTGGAAATCGCCAATCGACTTTGGCTGGACGGACGGGAAAAGCTATTGCCGGAGTACGCGGCGCTGCTTGAGGCCGGTTACGGCGCGGCTGTGGGGGGCATGGATTTTCAAAAAAACCCCGAAAAGGCGCGCAAAGAGATCAACGAATGGATAGGGCAGAAGACCCACGATAAAATTAAAGAGCTTCTGTTCGAGAGCAACGTTACACCCGATACGCGGCTGGTGCTGACCAACGCAATTTACTTCAACTCCACGTGGCGCTACCCTTTCGAGAAATCCCGCACGAAAGAGGAGCCCTTCCGCTCCGGCAAAAACAAGCAGAAAAACGTTCCTTTGATGAACCAGACGCAGGAACTCCTTTACGGGGAGGGGCCCGGCCTGCAATGGGTCAAGCTCCCCTATACCATTCCCAGATTTTCCCTTCTGGTGTTCCTGCCCCAGGAGAACGAGGCGTTCACCCAATTGGAGGCTTTGGAGAATAAACTGACCCCCGAGGCTATCGCCGCATGGACGGCGCTGATGGAAAGACGCCAGGTGAACTTGTGGCTGCCGAAGTTCAGGGATGAGCGCCGGTACCCTCTGGCGGGACTTCTGCAAAAGTTAGGCATGAAGCTGGCCTTCACTCAGAAAGCGGATTTTTCGCGCATGGCGGTTCCGGCCGACGACCCTCTTTACATTGACTTCGTGGTTCACCAGTCTTTCATCGAACTGGACGAGGAGAAAACGGAGGCCGCCGGGGCCACGGCGGTGGGAATGACCCGGACAACCGCCGTTCTCCACCCGCAGGAGCCGGTCACGTTCCGCGCCGACCGCCCCTTCATCTACTGCCTGATGGACGACGCCACGGGGACAATCCTGTTCCTAGGGCGGATGGTGGAGCCCACATCTCCCTAACTGTACAATGACCAGGGGAGGTTATTAGGATGCGCTTTGTTTCGGTGGTTTTGTGTTTTCTGTGCCTGAGCGTCTCGCATGCGTGGGGCGCCGCGCCTCGAGAAGCTCAGGCGGTGGCGGCGGTGAACGCTTTCGCGCTCGACGCTTACCGCCAGTTGGCGGAAGATGAGAAGGGCAACATATTTTTCTCACCCTACAGCGTTTCCTCTGCTCTGGCAATGACCTGGGCGGGAGCCGCGGGCTCCACGGCCGAGGAGATGGCGGCGGCCCTGCGTTTCCCCGAACCCGAGGCGCTCCACGCCGGGATGAAGGCTTTAATGGAGCGTTTCAACGCCATACCTAAGGAGGCGGGCGCGCTGGAAATCGCCAATCGACTTTGGCTGGACGGACGGGAAAAGCCGCTGCCGGAGTACGCGGCGCTGCTCGAGGCCGACTACGGCGCGACTGTGGGGGTCATGGATTTCCGAAAAGACCCTGAAAAGGCGCGCAAAGAGATCAACGAATGGATAGGGCAGAAGACCCGCGACAAAATTAAAGAGCTTCTGTTCGAGAGCAACATCACACCCGATACGCGGCTGGTGCTGACCAACGCAATTTACTTCAACTCCACGTGGCGCTACCCTTTCGAAAAATCCCGCACGAAAGAAGAGCCCTTCCGCTCCGGCAAAAACAAGCAGAAAAACGTTCCTCTGATGAACCAGACGCAGGAACTCCTTTACGGGGAGGAGCCCGGCCTGCAATGGGTCAAGCTCCCCTATACCATCCCTAGATTTTCCCTTCTGGTGTTCCTGCCCCATGAGAACGAGGCGTTCACCCAATTGGAGGCTCTGGAGAATAAACTGACCCCCGAGGCTATCGCCGCATGGACGGCGCTGATGGAAAGACGCCAGGTGAACTTGTGGCTGCCGAAGTTCAAGGATGAGCGCCGCTACCCTCTGGTGGGACTTCTGCAAAAGTTAGGTATGAAGCTGGCCTTCACTCAGAAAGCGGATTTTTCGCGCATGGCGGTTCCGGCCGACGGCCCCCTTGACTTCGTGGTTCACCAGTCTTTCATCGAACTGGATGAGGAGAGAACGGAAGCCGCCGGGGCCACGGCGGTGTGGAGAACAACCGGAGCCGCCGTTTTCCACCTACAGGAGCCGGTCACGTTCCGCGCCGACCGCCCCTTCATCTACTGCCTGATGGACGACGCCACGGAGACAATCCTGTTCCTAGGGCGGATGGTGGAGCCTACGTCTCCCTAAAGGATCAAAATGAACACACCCGCGGTGATCAGCGCCCCTCCAGCGAGGCTCTTGGCGTCGGCTGTTTCTCCCAGTACCAGGTAGGCCAGAAGCATCCCAAACACCACGCTGGATTTGTCGATAGGAATAACTTTCGACGCCTGCTCAAGCTGCAGGGCTTTGTAATAGAAAAGCCATGACAGTCCCGTGGCGCAGCCCGACAAGGTGAGGAACAGCCAGTTTCTTTGGCCCATGGCGGCCAACTCGTGATGCCTGCCCGTGGCGAATACGATTCCCCACGCCATGAACAGCACCACGACGGTTCTCACCGCCGTGGCTAAGTTAGAGTTGACGTTTTCCACGCCTGCCTTGGCCAAGATTGAAGTGAGCGCCGCGAACAGCGCCGACAAAAAAGCGTAAACAGCCCAGGACACGGTTGTACCTCCTTGGGTGAAGTGGATTTGCGACCATATTAACATAGCAGGTGTCTTGGAAAGGGTGAGGCTGATGTCTGAAGGAAACATTCCTTGCCACGTGGCGATCATCATGGACGGAAACGGCAGATGGGCGAAAAAGCGGGGCCTGCCGCGCCTTCTGGGACACAGGAAAGGCGTTAAGGCACTGGAAAAAACCGTGGATCACGCCGCCGCAGCGGGCGTTAAATACCTTTCCGCCTACGCCTTTTCCACGGAGAACTGGAAGCGCTCGATCACCGAGGTGGCCGGGCTGATGGCGATTTTTGGGCGTTACATTGGGAAGAAAACCGCCGCTTTGAAGGCCAAACACGGGCGTATACGCTTTGCGGGCCGCCGCGACCGGCTCCCTCCTTCCATCGTCCGGGCTCTGGAGGCGGCTGAGGAAAGCACCCGGGATGAGACGGGCCTTCAGCTCATTCTCTGCGTGGACTACGGCGGACGGGCAGAGGTGGTGGACGCAGTCAAAAAAATTCTCGCGTCGGGGGTGGACGCTGACGCTGTGACGGAGGACTTGTTGAGCGCCCGCATGTACCTTCCTGACGTGCCGGACCCTGACCTGATCATCCGCACGAGCGGGGAAGAGCGCCTCAGCAACTTCTGGCTCTGGACGGGGGCCTACAGCGAGCTGTACTTCACCGAGACCCTTTGGCCTGACTTCGATGAAACTGCCCTGGATGCCGCCTTGGCCTCCTACGCCGGACGGCAGCGCCGCATGGGCGGCAGGCTGGAGGCGTGATGACAACGGCTTTCACGGGAAGGTATCCCCCGGACATCGGGGAGTATGTCCGTTCCTGCAAAAAAAATTTGGAACCCTACATTGATCGTTTCCTGGCGGGGCTGATAGCGGAAAGGGAGCGCGCCGACGGCCGGATTGCCGCGCTGTACGGTTTATTCCGGGACGCCTGCGGGGGCGGGAAGTGCATCCGAGGAAGCCTTGTCCGGCTGGGTTACGAAATCGCCTCGGACCACCCAGCTGGAGACGAGATACTCCCCGCCGCCGCCGCGTTCGAGGTTTTTCAAACCGCTATCCTCGCCCACGACGACGTCATCGACAGAAGTCCTTTGCGACGCGGGCGTGACTCCATCTGGCAAGCGGCGGCTCGTCTCCGGGGAGATCATCACTACGGTATCTCCCAGGCCCTGTGCTTGGGAGACGTGGGTATCGCCCTGGCCAGCCGCCTAATCGCCGGAAGCTCCTTCGAACCGGACAAAAAAATCAAGGCCTTGAAAATTTTTCTTGACGCGCAGTTGAACACGGTGGACGGGGAGATGCTGGACGTTCTCATGTCCCACCAAAAGGACTATGGAGACGAGGAGGGGGTGCTGAGGATCGCGGCTCTAAAAACGGCCTGGTACACGGTCATCGGCCCGCTGCGGCTTGGCGCAGCGCTGGGCGGCGCTTCACCGAGTCTTCTGGACGCCATGAAAAGCTACGGCATGGCCCTGGGCGTGGCGTTTCAGCTGCGGGACGACGTCCTGGGTATCGAGGCCGCTCAAGAAGAAATGGGCAAAAGCGGGGTCTCGGACGTGGCGGAGGGAAAGGTGACGCTGCTGGCTCACCACGCTATGAAACAGGCCTCGCCAGAACAGTTGAAGCGCCTAATGCGAGTCTACGGACTGGAAACGGCCGCGGAGGCGGACCGCGAAGCCGTGCGGGGCATTTTCGAGACGACAGGGGCCTTCTCAGAGGTCGCGCGGAGGGCGGAATCCCTTCTAACGGAGGCTAAAGCCGTCATTCCGGACATGACGCGGGATCCGGGCAACGCCGCTCTGCTGACGCAGTTAGGGGATATGATGCTCCAGCGAAAGTTTTGACATGGCGGCCGTTTTTTCCGTGGTCACGGCCTGTCTTGACGCAGCACCCACGATAGAGGCAGCTATGAAAAGCGTTTTGGCTCAGAACTCTCCTGGTCTTGAGTACATCGTCATCGACGGAGGGTCCAGGGATGGAACGCTGGAAATCATCGAAAAATACAGGCTGCACTTGGCGCGGGTGATTTCCGAACCCGACGGGGGCATTTATGACGCCTTCAACAAGGGCGTGACGCTGGCCACAGGAGACCTTGTGGGAATCCTGAACGCGGACGACCAGTACGCTCCCTGGGCGCTGGCGGCTGTGGCTGAAGCGGCGGGAAATCACCCCAAGTGCGGCGTTTTCTACGGAAAAGTGGCGGTGATTGACGAGGCGCGCCGCCGTTGGACGGTCTATCCCCTTGGGGACAGCACCCAGTTGACGGAGAGCATGTGCATCCCCCACCCCGCTGTTTTCGTTCGGCGGGCTTTACACGAAAAACACGGCCCGTTCGATACGAGTTTCAAGATCGCGGGGGACTGGGATTTTATGCTGCGCCTTCACCTGGCGGGGGAGCGTTTCTGCCCCATCGGCAAGGTGCTGACGGCCTTTGCCAACTCAGGAGCGTCCTCTTTGGTGTCCAGGCGGCTGGCGGCGGAAAACCGAAGGGTTTGTTTCAGGCACCTGAAATTTCTTCCCGCTGCGGAAAGGGCTGTGAAAATGGAACTGCGGTATATTGGCAGAAAGATTCTAGACATTTCAGGCGCGTATCGGGCTTATGCTCGCTGCCGGGATGTGAGAAGCGCTGAGATATCTGGCGCTTATGAAGGCTCTCTAGAAGAAGTCTGGGGCGCTCTGGGCGGGGCGTGAGATGTTCATAACGCCTGACCTGGCGGTTGTCATCGCGACAAAAGACCGCGCCGAGGCCATACGGAAATACGCCTTACCGAGCCTGAATCGTTCGGAGTACCGAGATTTCGTCTGCGTCGTCTGGGACGCCAGCGGCGATGACGCAACTCGGGAGGCTGTTGAGGGAGGCTCTTGGGGGTTCCAGATCCTTTATTTCAGGGCCTCCAGGCTGGGGTCCTCCTCGCAGCGCAACGACGCGGCGCGTTACGTTTTGGAGGCGTTCCCCTCCGTGGGTTACGTGGTTTTCATCGACGACGACAGCGAACTCTCGCCTGAGGCTCTGAAAGGAGTGCGCGCGGCGTTCCGCGAAACGAGGGCTCTGATTGTCAACATCAGGATGAAACCCATTGCCCCCCCTTCATTCCGCGGACGGGTCTTGCAGGCGGCGAAACGCTTTTTGGGGACAAACCGCCACGGGGCGACGCCGTTCTTATACAACTACGGCGGGGACGACGAGCCGGGGGGGATCGAGGTCGATTGGGCAAGCGGCGGCGGCATGGGGGTCGATGTCTCCGTTTTCAGGGATTTGAGCGTTTTTTTCACCGAGGAATTCCAGCGTTTTGGTGGGTATGCGCTGGGGGAGGATTTCGCGTTCTCGTTTTACGTGTCGCGGAAAGGGTTGGGACGCGTGGTGAACAGCCGGGAGGGGTATTTTTTGCACTACGCGGCGGGCTTGCCCCGGCTGGACGTGGAGAACTTGGCGGCCTCCAAATGGTACAATTTCCACCTGCTGTTCGAGACAATCCACGGGAAGGGTAAGCCGTGGCTGAGGGCGTGGTTCAAGCTCTTCATGTGCGCCGCCGCCGTAAAGCTCTTGTTCCGCGCGCGAAGTTTTGACGTCCCCGCTGTGTTGAGGGGAATCTCCGCCGCGCGTGGGGCGTTAGCCGAGAGAGGATAGGGAATAATGAAAAAAAGCTCTTATGAGTATCTCGCGCCGCGCACTGCCGCGATGGGACAGCGCTGGCTGGTGACAGGAGCGGCGGGGTTCATCGGCTCTCATTTGGCGGAGGCGCTTTTGTCTCTAGGGCAGGACGTGGTGGGTCTGGACAACCTCAGTTCAGGCTTCGCGCGCAACCTGGAGGCGGCTGAAAGAGCCGCTGATCCGCAAGGCCGTTTTCACTTTCTGTGCGGAGACATCCGGGACAAGGAGGTTTGCCGGGCGGCTTGCGAGGGCGTCGGCGTCGTCCTGCACCACGCGGCGCTGGTCTCTGTGTCCGTCTCCGTAATCGACCCCGCTGCTGCCCACGCCGTCAACGTGGACGGCTTTTTCAACATGCTGGAAGCCGCGAGGGAGAGCGGCGTCCGGCGCTTTGTCTACGCCTCTTCCAGCGCCGTCTACGGCGACGCGGCGGTACTGCCTTTGAGAGAGGAGGACGCCATCCTCTCCGTTCTCTCTCCCTACGCGGCAACCAAAAAAATCAACGAGCTTTACGCGGACGCCTGGGGGAAAATTTACGGACTGAACTGCGTCGGTCTCCGTTATTTCAACGTATTCGGTCCCAGGCAAGACCCCGAAAGCCCCTACTCGGCTGTGATCCCGCGCTGGACTGACGCACTTTCCCGCGGACTCCCCGTCTCCATTTACGGCGACGGGAAGCAGACGCGGGATTTTTGCTACGTGAAAAACGTCGTTCAGGCCAACCTCCTGGCGGCGTTCATCGAGACTGGCGGGGTGTGCAACGTCGCCTGCGGCAGGGAAACGACCCTGATTGAGCTGTTTGAAACGCTAAAACAAACGGTGGCCCCGGCCTCAAATTGCCGTCCTGTCCACGAGTCTCCCCGTCCGGGGGACATCACCCGCTCGTTTGCCTCGATCGATAGGGCACGGCTGCTTTTGGGTTACAAGCCTCTGTACTCCCTAGAGGAAGGACTGGCGGAGATGGGTGAGGAACGATGAAGAACGCGCCGAACGAAAGGAGCGCTCGCGTTTACCAGGGGAAGTTGTGGAGGGCGGCGGCTTTGTCGGAGACGGAGGTTTTCGAGTGGGGTCAATCGGGGCGCTACCGCCCCACGTATTATCTCATCCACACCTTAAAAACTCACCTGTTTGGGACAAACGCCAGGGCTTGGTTTTTGTGCAATTTTATTGTTTTTTTTCTTTCTGTTGTCTGTATTGGAATGTCCCTCCGTTCTTTCTTCCCCTCGCCTTTCGTCATTCTGGGGATGCTGCTTTTCGCGGCCCTGCCTTGCCACGCGGATCTGTGGGGAAGGCTGGACCCAGCGAGATCGACGCCTGCCTCTGGACGACTCTGTTTATCTACAGCGTGGCCCGCTGGGGCGTGTTTGAAAATTAACTACTCCAACAAAAAACTGCCATTTTTAGGCGCTTTTTTGAATGCATTTATAGTCAAACAGGAGTTTTAAAACACGTCCTAGCACCTAATGCAAGCCGTTTTCAATTCCCCAATGCGCCCGGATAGCTTTTCCTATACCCTCTGCATCCGCCTCAAGATTGCTAAGGTAGTAACGACGTTCTTCCGTTGGAGTACTTCCCATTACTTCGCGTCTCCAAACTACCATTGTTATGCTCTTTAATTCTGCCCATTCCTTCAATTCCTCTATACCATCCACTATGTTGGCTGAGTATACCGTTCTTGTTTCCAAACGCACATGATAACAGTCTCACTATTCCCCGTCAGACGCTCGTAATCCTTCGCAAGTCTTCTGTATTTGCCAAACCAGCCGAAAGTACGTTCTGCTTTCCGCCGTTTGGGCAGTTTTTTAAAACCT
>JAITGX010000037.1 GCA_031280275.1 Synergistaceae bacterium | reverse complement strand
CGGCCGGTGCGGAGATAACGCTGTCGGGATTCAGGCCGGAGGGGATAAATGGAGTGTATTTTGGGAAGAAAGTCCGGCACTCAATGAGCAAGTCGGGATTGACGACGCAGGTGAGTTTGGAGCGGCTTTTGGCATTCAAATATTGCATAAATGTATTTATTTTCGAGCACCCATTATGAGGGTTATCCACAATAATTGCGGGGAAATTATATTCAAATTTTCTATCTCGTGATAACGGAGTTCTTGTTTCGGATGCGAATTGCCATTGTATTGATGCCCTTGAGGATGAAGAGGAGGATTTGCGGGAAAGACATTTTACGATTTCGAGTGAAAAAAGTGGATTTCAACCGAGCCGCCTCCAGAGTTGAGTTTTCGAGCGTGATGTCCCGTGTTTTTGTAAAGATATCGTATAGATTAAGCATCTGCAGCACTCCAATCCTGAAAGATATACCTTATGAAGGTATTCTTTTGATTGCAGCATTGTGAGACTTTTTCAATATTGCATTTGACTTATTTTTACATATTCAATCAGCCTATTCTCAGTTTTGATATGTCTTTAGCCATTAAGTTGTTGACATTGGTTTATCATCTGCACGGGAACACCGTGTCTGCACCATCCCCTGTTCGGATCCGGTAGTAGCCGCTCAAAAATCTGTCTAATTCTGGATCGCCGGTGTCGTTATATAAAGTACCTTCCTGGATGGAAAGAAGTTTTTCCAGCGATGCCATGATTATCACGTCGTTTTTGGATATCCCCTTCAGGAGAGCCGGTCCAATTTGTTGGTTTCCCCTTCCGAAAAGACACCCTTGCCCCCCTATCGTCGTGACGACGATTCGGTATCTTTTTCCCTCCAGCAGATTCAGCAGGTCGCCATAGGCGGCGTCTGCCTTCACCAGCTTGCCCTCGAACAGAACATCGACGCCCAAGAGGGTCTTTTCAAGGTCCAAAAGATCGAAAACGTATCGGGTTGACGTACCGGGTCCTACGAGATAAAAAATTCCCGCTTCCATTTCCCGAGCTATTGAGCGGGCAGCTCCGGAGAGAGCTTCGTGCTCATTGGAACCCGTCGATTTTTTCCCCTGCATATACCGCGATGCCGGTATCCTCATATATCCGTAAAGCCGTGCTGAAAGACGCCCTCCGCGAAATTCGTCTTCGTCAACATCCATGACCTCACCCAGCTTGAAGTGCGCGCCGTTTCCCCTGCCGCAGCGGGGAAAAAATGACACGAGCGACAAAATAAGATTTGCCGCGTCCGTTGGCGTCTTCGCGTACACGGCAGAGTGCATTTTCACCCCAGAGGGGACGCCTACGACTGGAATCGAATCCGATAAAACGGAACACACGTCCCTTGCCGTGCCGTCTCCGCCCAGAAAAATAACGCAGTCAACCTCAGTCTCTTTCAAGAGCGAGACGGCGCGAAGAGTGTCCAGAGACGTGCTCTCCACGTGCTCGGGACGTCCTAAAATGTCGAAGGCGAAGCCAAGCGCGCGAAGAGAAAGTTCTCCCATTTCCCCTCCATAAGTGTAAAATTTTATCTCGTTTTGACGGGGCAAGAGAAGGCGGAGAAAGGTCTCTGCCCTGAAAAGGGCTTTTTTCTCCGCTCCTGCTTGAAGAGCTCGTTCTCGCACATCGTTTCCGTCGCTTCCCTTGAAAGCGAGGCTTCCGCCGATACCCGCGCAGGGGTTGACGATAAAACCGAGTTTCATGCTTTGAGCTTTTTATACGCGCGCCAGGTCACGGCGAATTTGCCGAGATCCGTGAGGCCGCCTTCGTCGATTTGCGTCGCCAAGGCTGCCCTGTGAGGGGCGTTTTTCACGACCTCTGGAGTCTCGCGCGCTTCCCGCGCTATGGATTTGAAAGCCGCCACGTACTCGTCGTTGTCGTTCTTCGAGTAGGTTTCCGCTGGTTCCGGCGTAAAGGGCTCCGGGCTGACCCTTGGATGGTGGCTTGTGAAGTAGACTTGAAAGCCGTAATCGACGATACGCCGGCAAATGTCATCCGTCGTGACGCCCGTTTCTTTCGTGAGTTCTTCCCAGCTTAAGCGTGCCTGCTCCAACCGGCGCTTTCCCTCCGCTAAGGGCATCGTCAACCCATCGATCTTCAAAAGCTCCTGCAGCATATAGTTGTTGTTCAAGATCGACAGCTCGGCGACTTGCTTCAGGCCCTCCGCCCCAAGAGTTCTAATGTAGGCGTAGGTACGTACAAATACCGCCGGGACCCCGTAGAATTTTCTCAGTTTGCCGATGCTGGCTGGGTGATTGCCGTCGAGGAAATATTTTCCCCCGTCGAACCCCACCGTAGGAGCGGGCAGGTATTTGGCAAGCTGGTGAGTGACGCACTGCGCTCCAGCTCCTGGCCCCTGGCAGCCATGGGGCGACGAGAAGGATTTGTGGAGGTTGTAATGGCACATGTCGAACCCCGCGTCTCTGGCTCTCGTGAGGCCAAACAAGCCGTTCAGGTTGGCTTGGTCGTAACAGCACAACCCTCCTGCCGAATGCACCAGATCCACGAATTCTCGAATCCTTTCGTTGTAAATTCCGGTGTCTTCGGGGTTGGTGATCAACAGACCAGCCGTTCGGTCCGACAAAGCTGCCTTCAGAGCCTCCAGGTCCGGGCAGCCGCCGGGCCCCGGGTGCAGAGTAACGACCTTATAACCCAAGGTCGCGGCGGCTCCGGGATTTCCGGGGTGCGAAAGGATAGTCGTGATGATTTCGTTCTTATGAGCGTTTCCCCGTTCTTCATGATAACGGCGCAAAACGGCCACATTGCCGTAGATGGCCTGGCTGCCCCCCGACGGCTGGAGGCTGACGGCGTCCAGCCCGGAAATGCTTTTCAAGTATTCCTGCGTCTTATAGATGATTTCTAGAATCCCTTGTACCGTGACTTCATCCTGATAGGGGTGCAGTTCGTTCAGCTTCGGAGAACGCACGAAGAACTCATGCACCTTGGGGCTGTACTTCATTGTACAGGTACCGAGCCCAATGTCGATATTGAGGTCGGTTCCGATCGTTTCCTGAGACAAGCGCAGGTAGTGCCTTAACACCTGCATTTGCGACAGTTCCGGCAGAGCGGGGGCTTTTTTGCGCCTCAAATCTTCAGGCAGCAGGTTTTTTGCCGGGCCGACGGTCTTTTGTATCTCTTCGTCGGGGATTGGCATCAAAACACCTCTCTCACCCGGTGTTCCCATCTCCATAATGATGGGTTCGCTCCAGCGGGCCTCCTGAAAGTTTCTAAGGGTGTCCTTTTTTTCCATCTGCTATTTGCGCCCCCTAACCACAGGTGACTTTTAAAGCAGCTGCCAGCGCGTTCATAGCCGGTCTTGTCGTAATTTCCGTGCAGCAGAAAAGGGCGCTTTGTTTCAAACGCGGGAAATCATGACTTAGATCCTTGCCTCCGAATATTCCCTCACTCAACAACGCCCTATTGACCTCGGAGACCGTTTTTCCCGTTTCGTCGAAGTTCACGATGAATTCCTGGAAGAAGGGGCCGCCAAAGAGGTTCACCTTCAGCCCTGGAATCTCCGAAAGAAGTTTCGAGGCGTAGTGCGCGTTCTGCATGATAGCTTCGCCCAGTTCGCGCATTCCCTCAGGCCCCAGCGCCGCGAGATAGACCGCCGCGGTGATGGCCCACAGTCCCGTCTCGGTGCCGAAGTACTCGTTGGCGTTTTCGCGGCTGCCGTGGGAGCAGCGATAGTTGAGGGCTCGCCCCCAGCCGAACTCGCCCCGATTTTTTGTTTCGCAGATACCGTACATGTAAGTGGGAAAGGCCTCGATGAAGCGTTTTTCGTGCCGAGACGCGATGAATCCCGCCTGTCCGCCTCCGAACTGGATATGCATTCCCAGTGGCTGAATGTCGCCGCATATGATGTCCGCACCATAATTGGCAGGGCTTTCCATGACACCTAAAGAGGCGATTTCTGGGCTGACGATGCAAAGGGCGCCTTCAGCATGAGCAATATCCGCTATTTCGCGGCACCCAGTTTCCAAAAATCCCAAGTAAGACGGATTTTCGCAGTAAACCGCGGCTACCTTTCCTGATTTTAGGCGTTTTTCCAGGTCTTCGAGATCCATAAGGCCGTTTTGGGAGTCGCTTGCGACGGGTTCGATCGCCGCCACGTGACGGCAGTACTCTCTCACGACGGAAAAAACCTCGGGGTTCATGGTGGAAGGGACGAGCAGAACATCGCGTCCCGTGTTCAGGCGCAGTGCCATCCTCATGGAGGAGGCTGCGGCTTGGCTCGCATCATAGCAGGTGTAACTCACGACGTCCATGTCGAGGAGTTCTCCCATCATGCTCGTGTACTCGAAAATAGCCTGCATTTTCCCATGATCGGAATAGGTATCTCCGCAGTAGCCTGTCAGAAACTCAGCTCGGCCTGCGATCTCGTCGCACAGGGCTGGGATAAAATGCCTGTAGCAGCCAGCGCCGAGGAAGCTCTCAAATTCTTCTGTGCTGGTGCTGCGGTTGAGAATGTTCATGACGTGCTCTTTCAATTCAAACTCGCTGCGAATGGGTTCGGGCAGGTCCAATTTGCCCTTGAAACGCAATGAATCGGGGATGATTTCTCCGTAGAGGTCCTCCACGGACGTCACCCCCAGCGCCTTTAGCATTTCTTTCTTGACCTTTGGTGCGCTGTTGGGCATGTACGGATGGATGAAATTTTCTAATGACAAAATGAATTCAGCTCCCTGTTTGGAGTATAAAAAAGCATGGTTCATCAAGGATTTACGAGCATGCTTGCTATAACCTTAATTCATATCATGTCTTCATGTCTATTAAGGGAACGCTGATTAAAGGGGTTC
>JAITGX010000023.1 GCA_031280275.1 Synergistaceae bacterium | reverse complement strand
TGTCCTTAATTTTCTCCTCTTGCTCCGGACTGAGCTTGGTATTGCTGTTCTTAGGGCGTGTCTAGTGTCTCTTTAAAAGAAGAGATACAAAAGCCAACTTAACCATACTAAGCGTTGTTTCAATAAGGCGTTCGCAGTTTTTCCATAAACGACGGCATTTATCCAACCACCCAAACGTACGCTCAACAATCCATCTTTTCGATATTACTGCAAATTTATGCAATTCAGAGCGCTTGGCTGTTTCTGCTTCCGCCCCTGTAAGCGCCCTGATTTGTTCCGCAAAAGCTTCACCGGTACAGCTGCCGTCACACAATACTTTTTTCAATGCCGGCATATGAAAATCACCTCGCGAAAACATCTCTGCCGCCCCATTCCTATCGCTTATGTTCGCTGTCGTTACCAAAATCTCATACGGCAGTCCAAGGACGTCTGCGGCTGTATGAATCTTTACTCCAGAAGTTTTTCCCCCACGTCGTATCCTTTCTCATTTGCCGTATCAGCATTTTTAAAACTTTTTGAATCCAATAGCACGAAAACCAAAAATCTATCCGCCTGGGACGGATGTTCCTTTTGAGTGTGATACCTCTTTATACTTTGTGGTAAACTAATAAAAGAAAGGAGTTTTAAAATGGATGACAAAGGACAAATCATCAGTTCTTGTGATGTGGACGAGAACCTAGCGCTTCAAATGTGGACAAAGGGAACTACACCGCGCCTCGTGATCCTGAACAAAAACCAAAACAAGAAGAAATTTACCCGCCTAAGCTGGCTGGAGGACCAGGACCGCAAGCTCTCCATCAAGGGAAAGCAGCGAGGCTCTATTATCAACTACCCTCTAACGGACCTCTTACCATACATGCAGCGTGTTTTGTCGGAGTACGCCGTGTACACCTCTTTTAAAACGTATCTCTGGCAGTTTACCGTGACCTTCGAGCGGGTGCTCCACGCCCCAGCCATCGTGTTTGACAAAAAAGAACTCGCCCTGCTGCCTGAAGAAAAGCGCACACGCCTGTGGATATCCGACCTTACGGGTGAGGAGAGAGGCGCAGGTTATTTCCGCCCCTTTTTCCCCCTGGACGAAAACGAGAAGGCCACTTTGGGCGAATGCCTGCCCTTCGCCGAAAATCGTTGCAACGTCGACGATTTGGTGAAAACCGGCGCTATCCGCAAGCTGAACGGCGCGAACCTGACGCGCTGGAACCGCCCCCTGCGCGTGGTGGCGGCGGCGATGCTGCTAGGGTTTTCCTTCTGCGGGGAGGACGGTTCGGAGTTTACTGACTCACTGTGGGACGCGGGCAATTTCGAGAAACCCTTGAGTTTCAAAATAAACGATCCTCGCCTGAGGGGTCTGGGGCGGAAGTTCGTGGGGTACCTGCGCCATTTTGCCATGCTCGACGATATAACGGTCTGGGCCTCGCTGGAAAGCGACAAGGATCTGTTGGACGACGACTACACGCGGCGGCGGCGTATTGACTTCCCCGCAGGGCTTTTAGGACCGGGGGAGAGTTCCGTCACTTTTTTCGAGCGGGAGGATGACGGGATGATGGCGCTGGCGTGCAAGCCGAAGATGCGGTCCTCCAGGGGAAGCGGAAGCGGCCTTTACTACGCGTCACCTCCGCAGAAATCCCAGGAAAAACAGGAGCTGGTCTACATCTTTCCAAAAACCCTCTACGAGAGGGCGGTGAGCGACGACTCCTGCGGCGGCGCTGCGGACGACTATTTCACCGTAGGTCAGATTGCCTCGGCCAAGATGTTCGAGGCTTGGTGCGGAAGCCTCCTTCCATACATAGCCTATTTTACCGGGTGACGCCAGCCTAAAGTTTCCCTTAACCTGCTGACAGAGTGCTTCCAAACACAGCCGGATTTTCATTAATCAATGGTGGAAATCCGGTTGTCATTTTGGGGCACGCCGCTCACACCTCTGGAGCTTCGTCCTGGCAGACGGTAGCGCCGTCGGGGGCTCGCTCCTTTATAGTATTATTCTTTTTTATTGTCTCTCTCTTTCGGTTATAATTAAAAAAGCGCTGATTAAACGAGAAGGGCCCGTGATTCTTGAATGGGAGATGAAGATTCTGTTTGAGGGAACGACAATCGTGTGTGTAAGGGGCGGAAAGACCGTGGCCATGGCGGGCGACGGCCAGGTGACGCTGGGCTCGCAGATCATCAAGGCCAACGCCAAAAAGGTCCGCAAGCTGTACAACGAGAAGGTGCTCGCGGGCTTCGCGGGGAGCACCGCCGACGCCATGACGCTTCTGGAGCGCTTCGAGGAGCGTCTGGAACAGTGCAAAGGCGACCTGACCCGGAGTGCCGTGGAGCTGGTGAGGCAGTGGCGGCTAGATAAGGCACTGCGCCGCCTGGAGGCCATGATGCTGGTGGCCGACGCCGGTGCGACGCTGCTTCTAAGCGGAGCCGGGGACGTCATCGAGCCGGAGGGCGACGTGGCCTCGATAGGGTCGGGGTCGGGCTACGCCCTGGCCGCGGCGCGGGCCTTCCGCGAGGCCACGGACTGGCCCCCGCCCAGGGTTGCCAAGCGCGCTATAGAGCTTACCTCCGAGATATGTATCTACACCGACAGCGTGGTGACATTGGAGGTCTTGGAGGGATGAGTGAGATGAATTTAGCCGGAAAAGCGGCGGAGCTGCCGCCGGACTCCTTGACCCCGTCGCGGGTGGTGGAGTATTTGGACCGCTACATTGTGGGACAGGAAAAGGCCAAACGCGCCGTAGCCGTGGCGTTGCGCAATCGTTTGAGGCGCAAGAAGCTGCCCGCCGAGATGGCGCGGGAGATCAGTCCCAAAAACATCCTGATGGTGGGTCCCACGGGCGTGGGCAAGACGGAGATCGCGCGAAGGCTCGCGTCCCTGGTTCAGGCCCCCTTCGTCAAGGTAGAGGCCACGAAGTTCACAGAGGTGGGCTACGTGGGGCGTGACGTGGAATCTATGGTTCGCGACCTGGTGGAGTCCGCCGTGGCTATGGTGCGCAAGCGGATGCTGTCGGACGTGCAGGAGCCCGCCCGTCAGCGCGCCGAGCAGCGCTTGGTGGACGCGATGCTGCCACGGAGCGACAGGAGAATTTCCGTCCCGGACATCATGAGGGTGTTCGGGGGCGGGGGAGAGGCTCAGGACTCCGACGAAGACCACCGTTCCGAGGACGTCTTGAGAAGCGAGGCCACCCGCGGCAAGTTCTTGACGATGTTGAAAGAAGGCCGCCTGGAGGACCGGGAGGTGGACGTCGACGTGTCGGAGAGTTCTATCGTGGGGATACCCCTCCTGGGCGCGTCGGGAATGGACTCCATGGGGATCAACCTAAGCGAGGTACTAGGCGGGATGCTGCCCAAAAAATCTAAAAAGCGCCGGATGAAGGTCTCCGAGGCGCGGCGCGTCCTGACGGCGGAGGAGGCCGAGAAGTTAATTGACACCGAGGCCCTGTCCCAGGAGGCCCTCGAAAAGACCCAGGAAGACGGCATCGTCTTCTTGGACGAGATTGACAAGATCGTGGCAAAGGGCGGTGGCTCCAGCAGCCCCGACGTGAGCCGTGAGGGCGTCCAAAGGGACTTACTGCCCATCGTGGAGGGTTCCTCCGTGCAGACCCGCTACGGGCTGGTAAAAACCGACCACATCCTTTTCATCGCCGCGGGGGCCTTCTCCGGCGTGAAACCCTCGGACTTGATTCCCGAACTTCAAGGACGCTTCCCCATCCGCGTGGAACTTCAGCCCCTGAGCTGGGAAAACCTGCGGCAGATCCTCACGGAGCCCGAAAACAGTCTTCTGAAACAGTACGCCGCGCTGATCGCCACGGAGGGAACGACCCTGCGCTTCTCGGAGGACGCCATTCGCGAGATCGCCGTCCTCGCCAGCAAGATGAACGCCGAGATGGAGGACATAGGCGCGCGCCGCCTCCACACCATGCTGGAGCAGCTCCTGGAGGAGATCAGCTTCTCCGTCTGTGACGAACCCAAAGAGGTCATTGACATCGACGAGAATTTTGTACGGAATAGGCTGAATTGTCTAGCTGAAAATAGGGACATTCGCCGATACCTTTTATAAAAGTGAGGTTTTATGATTATTCCGGAATCTCTAAAAAAACTTGCGGCATTCTATATCAAAAATGTAGAAACCGGGTTCCAAAATTCGAATTTATGTGTAAAATTCTGATAGGTTTGGTGCTGGGGGTTTACGAACGTGACTGGTCCGTAAAATTTGCGTGAAAGAGGAGTCGGAGGCTCTAAGGGGGCCTGTCGGAGAGGGATATTCGGAAGGTCGAAGAGGAAGGCGTGAGCAGTATGAGTGATACGAACAAAAAAATTCGAAACAGTGGTGTGATGGAGAGCGAGAACATTCTGAAAGATCTGCTGGAAAAGACCCGCGAGGTGGGGCGCGCGCTTCAAAACCGCGGAGATGGAGAGGCGCTGGACTATATCAATCTGGCGAAACTTCTGTGTGAGTTTTTGACGGCGAACGTGTACATTTTGGCGCGGGACGGCAAAGTGCTGGGTTATGCCTGGGCACCAGACTACACCTCGTGGACTTTGACCGACCTGATGAAGGACGGCTACATGCCGGAGGAGTTCGTCGAGAAGCTCAACCGCTTCCGCGAGTCAGAGGTCAGCGACGAAGACGCTCATCTCTTCGACGACGAGGGAAAGGGAACGCTGGAGAAGTACCTTTTGTGCGTGCCTATTCACGGCGCCGCAGAACGGCTGGGCACAGTAGTGCTGGCGCGCCCTTTGGAGCCCTTTGCCATCAAGGACATTCTGCTGGCGGAATACCTGGGAACCCTTGTGGGCGTGGAGATGTTGAACGACAAGAACCGGACCCTTGAAGAGCGCTCCAGGGACCGTTTGGCCGTGCAGATGGCCATGCGGGCGCTTTCTTATTCCGAGGTAGAGTCTATGAAACACATCATCGCGGAGCTGGACGGTTCCGAGGGTATCGCGATAGCCAGCAAGGTGGCTGACCGGGTGGGGGTGACGAGAAGCGTTATCGTTAACGCCCTTCGCAAGTTGGAAAGTGCGGGTCTGATCGAAAGCCGCAGTTTGGGGATGAAAGGCACCTACATCAAAGTCCTGAGCCCCTTTTTCGTGGAGGAACTGGGCGAAGCCACCTCTCCTCGCGTGAACTACTAAGTGCCCCTTGGGGGCTCTGCTAGCAGGGGACGAATAACCCGTCCCCTGCCGCATGATATCGCGATTATACGAACAACGACTCAATTTTCGCGCTTATTTTTTCGGGTGTGGCGTTCGCTCCGCCCAAGCGTGCTAACTCCGTTCCACCCTTCAGGAAAAGCACCGCTGGCAAGTTCATTACCTTGAAGCCTACCGCAACGCGCTTATTTTGCGAGGTATCTACCTTGCAGAATTTCACCTTGCCGTTATACCTTCGCTCCATCTCCTCGAATTTCGGCGTCAGCGTCGTACAATACGCGCAATTAGGCCCCCAAAAATCGATTACCACGGGCAGGACGCTGCCTTTCACCTCCGCATCACAGTTGTCCTTTGTCAGCTCGACCGCCATCGTTTCCCGTCCTCCTAAACAACACAACGCCAAAATTCACGTGATTTCGCCTACGGAGCTATTCCTTGTATTGATAATTCAGAATCTCAGCGTCACCCCAGAGCTTTTCTACCTTGTAAAAATCTCGTCCCTTTCGGCTGAACACGTGCACTGCCACGTCGCCGCCGTCGAGGAGCCGCCAATTAGGGCTGTTCTCACCCTCCAGCCGCACTGTGAGCCCCTTGTGCTCCATAGCTTCCTGGGCCGCCTCCATAAGAGCTTTCATATGGAGTTCGGAATTCCCCGTCACCAGAATGAAGACGTCCAAAAGACTTCCTAACTCCCCAAGCCCAATGCCGACAATCTCCTGACCCTTTTTGCCGGCCAGAGCGTCACAGATGTAGCCATATTCTACGAGTTTCCCCATATTGCGTTCGTTTCCCCTCCCCCGTAATCCCGCGTGTCCCAATCGTGCGCGCCCGCTTTCACCTGATGGCAAGCTTGTTTTTTTATTATACAAACGGTGTCAAGAGGCAAATAGTTTAGGAAGCGCTGATTAACTCACCTCCCCTATACAAAAATCCCCAAAAGATAGATAATTAGGGTGTGTTTTAAAACTAGGAGGAGCAATTATTATTTCAATAAAATCATAATAGAAGCTATTAATGCAAAACTTAAAAAACTGCGGG
>JAITGX010000111.1 GCA_031280275.1 Synergistaceae bacterium | reverse complement strand
AGAAGCAGCCAATTAATCCAGCGGGCTGACTCGATTAAAATGATTCGCGCAAGCTGTCACCTACTTTTGAGGAGTGATTTACTTGCTATTATACTATAGAGTGACAAATAGAAATAATTTATGAAATACCTTATAAAAATTACGTGATTTATGCAGCTATACTCTAAAGTCGAGTTGTTTTTCTTTATTCATTTGCCCTGCATGTTAAACAAAAAAACTTGACAAGGAAAAGGCGCGAAAATATAATGCTCTGCGTTGTGTTCGTGAACGTTCCGGCGAGGAGACGGCGGAAGGAGGGGAGCGGCGTGGTTCTGGACGACGGGGCGCGCCTCGAACAAAGGGTTTACGTAAACGGCCTTTATGACCTTTACGCCCCCCTTTTGACGGCACGGCAGCGAAACGTCTACGAAATGCGCTGTTTTTCTGACTTTTCCTTGGCGGAAGCCGCCGAGGCCCTGGGTGTTTCCCGCCAGGCCGTTCATATTTTGGTGAACCGGACGATGGAGAGGCTCCTGGCGCTGGAAAGAGACTTGGGTTTTGCCGCCCGCTTGAGGGATATGCAAGAGCGGATCAAGGAGCTTGAAGCGCGGTGCGGAGAATCTCCCAAGGCCAACGAAGGCGAAGAGCGCCTGTAAATTGAATGCGACGGAGAAGACGACATGTTTGATGCCCTAAGAATGAAGTTAGACGCCGTGTTTTCCAAGTTGAGAAATAAGGGGAAGCTCTCCGAGACCGATGTGGACTTGGCGCTGCGAGAGGTTCGGAAGTCCCTTTTAGAGGCCGATGTGGACTTCAAGGCCGTCAAGGAGCTGGTGGAGAAAATCCGCGCCCGCGCCCTGCAGCTCGACGTTTTAGAATCCATAACAGCGGCTCAGCGAGTCTCCGTGGTGATCTACGAAGAACTCGTCTCTTTGATGGGGGAAGATGCGGCGGCTCTTTCCATCGCCTCCAAGCCGCCTACGGTGATCCTGATGGCGGGGCTTCAGGGAAGCGGCAAAACCACAACAACCGTCAAGCTGGCCTGGCGCTTAAAAAATGGTCACAATCCCCTGGTGGTGGCCTGTGATCTGCGCCGTCCCGCCGCCGTGACTCAGCTCCAGACTCTGGCTGAACAGGCGAAGGTGGCCTTTTATGGCCCTGGAAGCCCCGGCGCTGCGGCGGAGGAGACGGACGTGCTGAAGATCGTAGCAGGAGCGGCGGCTCACGCGGAGTCTCATTTGAACGACGTGATCCTGCTGGACACCGCAGGACGCCTTCACATCGACCAAGAGCTGATGGAGGAGCTGGCGGCGGTGGCCCGAACCCTGCCTCCCCACGAGACGTTTTTGGTGGTGGACGCGATGACCGGGCAGGAGGCCGTGAACGTGGCGAGGGCTTTCCACGGGCTTTTGAACCTGACGGGACTTGTCCTGACCAAGATGGACGGAGACGCCAGGGGGGGGAGTGCCCTGGCTATACGGGCGGCCACCGGCGTTCCCGTGAAGTTCGCGGGCGTCGGGGAGACCACGGACGCCCTGGAGGTTTTCGACGCCCGGCGCGTGGCGGGACGGATTATGGGCATGGGGGACGTCCAGGGCCTTTTGGAAAAAGTTCAGTCCTTGAGTTCCGAGAGCACCGAAAAAATGGCCGAAACCCTGAAGGGTAAGGAATTCACCCTTGAAACCCTTCTGACCCAGTTCGAGCAGATGGAAAAGATGGGGCCTCTGGGGAAGGTACTGGAGATGATTCCCGGCTTCAACCGCCTTAAGGGTCTGAGCGAAGCGAACATCGACAACTCGGCCATTCGGAAGAACAAGGCTATCATTCAATCCATGACGCCGGCGGAAAGGCGCAGCCCCAAGATCATCAAGGGCTCCCGCCGCCGCCGTATCGCTCTGGGCTCAGGCACGTCGGTGCAGATGGTGAACCGTCTTCTGGCGCAGTACGAGCAGTTGAAAAAACTTTACAAGTCCTTTTCCTCCAGCGGCAAGGGCTTGAACCCCAAATCGCTGTTCGGGGGCTCGGGCCGGTTCAAAATGTGAACGCTTACGCTTTCTTTACATCAAATGACCCTGTTGCGCATGTCCATATCGCGCAAAGCGCGTAAAATATTCGGAGGTGTTTTTTGGATGGCGGTACGTATTCGTTTGTCTCGTTTCGGGAAGAAGAAAGCCCCGTTTTACAGGCTTGTGGTGGCCGACTCCCGCGCGCCCAGGGACGGCCGTTTTATAGAGCAGATCGGAACCTACAACCCCATGACCGACCCGGCCGCGGTGAAGATCAATGAAGAACGGGCCCTTTACTGGCTGAGCGTCGGGGCTCAGCCCTCGGACACGGCAAGGGGACTCTTGAAAAAGCAAGGCGTCTGGGAGAAATTTGAGAATGCCAAAAGCAGTTAAGCCCCGAAAACTTGGGCGTGTAGTATAATTGTCAAACTCGCTCGAAAAAACAGGAGGTGCCACAATGGCCAATTATAAGGAGCTAGTCGAATTTATCGCGAAACACCTTGTCACCCAGCCAGACGTCGTGGTTGTGGAGAGCAGCGACGGTGAGAACGGGATCAAAATCTTGATTCGCGTGGCGAATGAGGACGTGGGCCGTATTATCGGGAAGCGCGGCGCCACCATCAACGCCATTCGTCTCCTGGCCAAAGCCGCAGCGGTGAAGGCCGGAGAGAGAGTGGATGTGGACATCGTCGAGGAGTGAAAAAACGAACGGCCCATCGGGCAAAATTGCCGTGGGCTACGTGGCTTCCGCTCATGGGGTTAGGGGAGAGGTTCATATCGTTCCCCTGACCGATTTCCCGGAGCGTTTTTTCCGAATGAAGTCCCTGGAGCTGTACGCGGAGGGCACATATCTGCGCACGCTCCGCGTGGTGCGGGTAAGATCGGGTAAAGGGGGACTCCTCGTCGAAAGCGACGTGGCGGACAGAAACGAGGCGGAGGGCCTCGTGGGCTCGTCAGTGCTGATCGACCCAGAGGAGCGTCTTCCTCTGCCGGAGGGCAGTTTCTGGGTGGATGACCTGATTGGCCTTGCGGTTCACGATGTCGAGGGGAACGTTTTAGGCGCGGTGAAAGACCTCCTTTTGTCAGGAGGCAACGAGGTTTACGAGGTGGAGGACGCGGAGGGCGGACTGCACTACATTCCAGCGGTGGAGGCGTTCATCAAGGACATTGACCTGGCGGGGGGAAAGATCGTCGTCGAGTTAATCGAAGGACTTTGGACGTAAAGCCATGCGTTTCACGATTATTACGGCCTTCCCGGAGTTTTTCCGCGATTTTCTCTCCACGAGCATCGTGGGCCGCGCGCTGAAGGCCGGCCTTTTTCAGGTGGAGACCGTGGACTTGCGCACCTTCGGGAAGGGTGCTTACCGCCAGGTGGACGACTACGCTTTTGGCGGCGGTGGCATGGTGCTAATGCCTCAGCCCCTGAGGGACGCACTGAACGCCGTGAGCGCCAGGGCAGGAAAAAAACCTTTTCTCGTGTGCCCGACCCCTCAGGGCGCGCCCCTGACCCAGGAGGTCGTGGAAACCCTTTACCGGCAGCCCCAGGTGGCCATTGTTTGTGGGCACTACGAGGGAATCGACGAGCGATTCGTCGAGGAAGAGGCCGACCTGGAGGTTTCCATAGGCGACTGCGTGCTGACCGGCGGTGAAATTCCCGCGATGGCGCTTATCGACGCGGTCTCCCGCTTGATTCCAGGGGTTGTGGGAAGGAACGGCGCGGTGACAGAGGATTCCTTTTACCGCGGAATGCTGGATCACCCTCACTACACGCGCCCCGCCTCCTGGGAGGGGCGAGAGGTTCCGGAGGCGCTGCTCTCCGGCGATGAGAGAAAAATCGACGCCTGGCGTCGGAAAGAGGCCGTAGTGCGCACGGTGGCGCGGCGGCCTGACCTTTTGGTGAGAAGCGGCCTGGGACGTTACGCGGGCGGGTTTTACGTTGTTATCCGGTGCGAAAGTACTGTCCGCGTCGGGGAGTGGGCGGCGTTGTGCGAGAGTTACGGGGTTTCGCGGCTTCTTTTGGCGGTAGGCGCCCCCGAAAAAAGGGAGGCCTTCAGGCGGGACCTTCAGGACTTTGAAGAAGGCGTTGGGGTCAAGCTGGTACCCTCTTTGGAGCGCGCGGCGGATTGGGTTGCGGAAAGAGGAAAAAACGCTCCTCTTTTGGTGGAAGTTCCCGACGACGAGGTGGAGAGCGCGCGGCACTGGCTCGACGTGAAACGGCTCATTCTGGAAAAGGGCGCCCCTGTCCTGTTTCGTCTTTTCGCGGACGGCGAAAGAGCGGACGGCGAAAGAGAAGAAAAAGGAAGCGGTGCCGTCCGCCTTATCCCTTTGCAGGAGGGAAAGCTGCCCTTCTACGGGAAGCTGGCGGCGGTGCTTGATCGATTTTTGGGTTCAAGATAGATTCGGGAAATGGGACACGTACAGACACGTATATTTAAGGGAGTGTATGAATCATGAACATGCTGGACCTCGTCGAAAAGCGGTACGTCCGGGGAGACCTCCCCAGTTTTCGGCCCGGCGACACGCTGCGGGTACACGTGAAGGTCAAAGAGGGCGTCCGGGAGCGTATTCAGGTGTTCGAAGGCATCGTCCTTGGGCGTCAGCACGGCGGCCTGAACGAGACCTTCACCGTGCGCAAAATATCGAGCGGCGTGGGCGTAGAGCGTATTTTCCCCCTGCACTGCCCCTCCATCGACAAGATTGAGGTGAAACGCCAGGGCAAGGTGCGCCGGGCGAAGCTCTACTATCTCCGCAAACTCAGCGGTAAAGCCGCCCGCATCAAGGAAAGGCGGGAGTTTTAATTTGCGGTAGGCTTTTCCCGTAACAAATACTTCATGTCTTTACCGATTGAGTGTCAATACGCGAGGTGAAGTGTGGTATAATCCTTCGGTGTTGGGGAGAGCCGTTAGCTCAGCTGGTAGAGCATCGGACTTTTAATCCGGTGGTCGAGGGTCCGAATCCCTCACGGCTCACCATTTTCCGCCAAAAAGCGGTCCCATCGTCCAGGGGTCTAGGACACAGCCCTTTCAAGGCTGCGACGCGGGTTCGAATCCCGCTGGGACCGCCAAAAGAGTCACGCACGAACACACCGTTAGGCTATTTGTAGTGAAAAACGTGTTTTGTTTGACGGAAAAAATACCGCCGAGGGTGTAAATCTCGGCGATATTTTTTATGTGCGTCCAGCATGGGAGTAGCCCAGCCTTAGCTGGAAGCGTTCCATTTCCGGCCCTAATAGTTCTTTTGAACCAGATCGTCGCTCAAAGAATCAAGCACCTCATTTCTCCAATAGTACAAGTGAAATTTGGGAGCAATGTCTTGGAACAACGCAGGAGTCGCTGCCACTATGGCTAAAAAATCTTCATAGCTCACCACGCGGCCGGAAAAAAGCGTTTTTGCCAGCGAAGAATTGACTTCCGCTGTCAGTCTCAATAAAGCCTTCAAATTTTTGAGCTTATCTCGGGGAAAATCTTTCGTCGGAGTATATAGGAAGCACTGATTAACTCACCCCCCCTATACAAAAATCCCAATAAAGTATAGATAATTAATAAAAAAGATTAGGAGAGACGAAAAATGACTCAACAACAGACGCCTAGCGATATGGAGTATGCCAATTCCGTCACTTTCTGACCAAAGAGAGTGTAAGAAAGTATAAATAAATATAAAAATAAGCTCAAACACTGCCTTTATTATTCTAACACCATCTATCAAAATCTAATCAAGAATAGTATAAT
>JAITGX010000107.1 GCA_031280275.1 Synergistaceae bacterium | reverse complement strand
AGGCCTTCCGCTGCATTCCAATCTTCGCAATCTTCGTCGTTTAAGTCTGCAGCATATTCAGCACGTATCATATATGATATAATACAGCATTAGCATAATGCAGAGCCTCCTCATTCTTTAATACACGCTCTTAGGGGTCTGAGACTCCCTGGGGTCTAGGACCTCGGGGTGTGGGGCAGAGTTCCACAAAGGGCTTAATCAGCGCTTCGACAATCAGGTTACAACGTTTGCTGTCTATGGATATCAAGAAAGGAGTATTAGGAAATGAAAGCCTTAACTCGCTTTTTTGTGGTGATTTTGCAGAAATACCTGCCCGATGCCTTTCTCTTCGCGGTGGTACTGACCTTTATTGCCTTTGGAGCGGCTTTGCTCGTCACGGGCAAAAGCGTGATTGAGGTACTTAACGCCTGGGGCGACGGCTTGTGGGGGCTTTTGGGCTTTGCCATGCAGATGATCCTTATTGTGGTCACGGGACACACCATGGCCATCAGCAAACCTATGAAAAAACTGCTGGCCCTCATTGCCTCGGCGGCTAAAACTCCAGCGGGCGCCGGTATGATCTGCTCCTTTGTGGCTGGAATCTGCTGCTGGATCAACTGGGGCTTCGGGTTGATCGTGGCAGCCTTGCTGGCTCGCGAATTGGCGCGCAGGGTCAAGGGTTTGGATTATGGGTACGTGGTGGCCGCGGGCTACGCCGGCTTCGTCGTCTGGCACGGTGGGCTGTCCGGCTCCATCCCCCTAGCGGTGGCCACCAAGGGACACCTGGTGGAAAAACTCACCGGTCTTATTCCCACTACGGAGACGATTTTCAGCACTCCCAGCCTGATCATCTCCGCTTTGATGATTATCTCCCTGCCCATCGTCTTCAAGCTGATGTGCCCGGAAGGCAAGGATGTAATGACCGTAGATCCGGCCTTGTTGGTGGATCCCGAAGACCCCAAAGAACCCACCCAAAAGACCTTGGCCGAAAAAATGGAATACTCGCGGCTCATCACCCTCGCTCTCGGCCTCATGGGCGTGGTCTACCTGGTGCGCTACTTCTATATCAATGGGGCTATGAACCTCTCCCTCAACATCGTGATTTTCGTCTTCATGTGGCTGGGGATCATCTTGCACGGCACGCCTATCGCCTATATCCGGGCCGTGAACGAGGCCATCAAGGGCGCGGGAGGCATTGCCGTTCAGTTCCCGCTTTACGGCGGCATCCAGGGTATCCTGATCCAAACCGGCCTGGCCGGGATCATCGCCAACTGGTTCATCACCATTTCCAACCAATTTACCTTCCCCCTGTTCACTTACCTGGCCGGCGGTATCATCAATTTCTTCGTGCCCTCCGGAGGCGGTCAGTGGGTGGTGCAGGGCCCCATCAACATCCCGGCCGGCATTGAGCTGGGCGTGAGTCACGCCAAGGTGGCCATGTCCATTGCCTACGGCGACCAATGGACCAACATGATTCAGCCTTTCTGGGCCCTTCCCCTGCTGGGCATCGCCAAACTCGGCGCGAGGGACATCATGGGATACTGCGTGATGGTGCTCATCGTCACTGGTGTTATCATGGGCGCGGGTCTTTTGATGCCCTGGTAACGTTGGCAGACATTAGTAACGATGAATGAATCAGCGTTTCTCACATGGTAAACGCATAAGCTTCATGCTAAACTGTTATAGTCACTTGATTTTGCGTTGCTTACCTAGATAGTTTTGTCTAGAGAACAAATTTCGGAAAAGAGGTCATCCAGAACAGGACAGGGAGGAAAATGCATGAAATACGAAGCGGTTGTTTCACGCTCCGACGGTCACGTGGGGCGCGTCATGTTAACCTGGGACCTGTGCGCGGCCGTTGGTTATGCGGGGCGTGACCAAAAGGCGGTGAGAGGCCACATCGAGGAACTCGTGAAGCTGGGAGTTTCGACTCCTTATGCCGTGCCGGCCATGTACTGGATTGATCCTGAAAGAGTTTCCTCACGGGAGCGCCTCTTTGTTATTGGAGACGCCACGTCGGGGGAGGCCGAGTTTTTCCTGGCCCGCGACGAAGACGAAGACCTCTTCGTGACCCTGGCCAGCGATCACACGGACCGGGCTTTGGAAACCGTTTCCGTCTCCAAGGCGAAGCAGGCGTGCGACAAGGTTTTGGCCCCCGTGTTTTGGAAGGTGTCGGATGTCCGAGAGCACTGGGACCGTATCGAGCTTTCTTCGGAGATAACCGATAGTAAGGGACGCCGCGTCTACCAAAAGGGAACGTTGGGCGACTTTCTGCCCCCGGAACGGCTGGAAGAGCTGGCAAGAGAGGATGCGCCCTTTCCTGGGAAGATTTCCCTATTCAGCGGAACCTTGGCGGCGGTTGGGGGCATCGCCTGCGCCGATTCGTTTGGAATGGCCCTTTCCGATCCGGTACTGAACCGCGTTATCCGGTTCGGCTATTCCGTCACTGTTTTGCCCGATCGAAGTTAGGACGGGGAGGCGCATACGCAGAATGAAACTTCGAGTGGGAATCTTTCAGATTGACGTGGTCGCCGGCGACGTGGCGGCTAACAAACATAAGGTGCAGCACTGGATGGAGACGCGTTACGTCCCGTCGGACCTGCCGACGGCTATCGTTGTCCCCGAGTTGTGGACTACAGGTTATCGCCTTGACAAGGCGGCGGAACTGGCCGACGAGGAAGGACGGCAAACGGCAGAATTTTTGGGAAGTCTCGCCCAGCGCTACAACGTCTGGTTCGTGGGCGGGTCCACCCTGGCGTCGGTGCCGGGAGGCTACGCCAACCGCGGGCAAGTGATTTCCTCTGACGGGGAGCTGGTGAAGAACTACGACAAGGTACACCTCATCCGGTTGATGAAGGAGGACAAGTACTTCATCGCGGGACGGGAGCCCTCGCTGTTCGACCTGGCCGGAACGAAGGCAGGCAACGTCACGTGCTACGACATTCGTTTTTGCGAGTGGCTGAAAGGTTACGCCTTGGAGGGAGTGGAGGTGCTCTTTGTTGCTGCTCAGTGGCCCTCGTCCCGCGCCCTGCACTGGAACGCTCTTTTGCGGGCGCGAGCCATCGAGAACCAAATGTTCGTCGTCGCCTGCAACCGCGCCGGTACATCCGATGGAACCGCCTTCGGTGGGGAGTCCGCCGTTATCGATCCTTACGGGGAATATCTTTTCAAAGGGGGAAAGGAAGAAGAAGCGGCCTTTACCGTCATCGAGACCTCCAAAGCGTCGGAGTTCCGGAAATTTCTAACCGTTTTCGACGACCGGATTCCCGAGATATATCCTCGTTCGTGAATAAAAACACACTTTGCAGAGGTGGAATGGAGAAATGAAAAAGCTGCTGTTGTTTGTTGGGTTTTTGTCGGTGGTCTTCGTGTCGGGGGTGGCGGCCGCGCTTGCATCAAATGATGAAGTCTTTATCATATTCGGCGAAAGCACGTGCGTCTTGGTGAGGATGCCCGCTGCGTCGGGAGAGAAATTCGTGGCCCTGGGCGACCCCACCACCGAGTTTTGGAGCAGGGAGAAGGAGTCGACGCTGTCCATCGAGGGTGAGGTTTGCCCCCGTTACGTGCTGGTTCGCGGTTCTGCGAACAAAGATGAGCTGTTCCTTACGGTTGACGGCAAAAACTACAGGATGAAAAGTGCTGTCTCCGCCTCCGGAACGAAGTATGAGGCAGAGAACGACTCCAGTACCGTGCTTTGGAACAAGGGCAGTTCCGTCACCTTGACGGTTGAGGGGAAGGAGTACCCCGACTACGACACCTGGCAGCCCTTGGGGAGAATTTGGCTGTCTGAACGCTAGAATCAGCGCACTTAACTCCTCGTCGTGATACTGGCGGCGCCGCGGCGCCGCCTATCGTTCATCCGCCGTTCATCCGCCCTAGACCGCCTCGTGTTCGTGGTCATGTTCTCTTATGGGAACGGCGGCAAGTCCGCGTTTCTCGCGGTAGTCGCTGAGGGCGCGGTGGATAGCTTCCTCCGCCAGCACGGAACAGTGCATCTTGATGGGCGGCAGGCCGTCGAGGGCCTCCGCCACGGCGGTGTTCGTCAGTTCCCAGGCCTCGTCCACCGTCTTCCCCTTGATCATCTCCGTCGCCATGCTGGACGAAGCGATGGCCGAGGCGCAGCCGAAGGTCTTGAACTTCACGTCCTCAATGACCGCGGACCCACCCGCGTCGTCCCTGACCTTGAGGTAGATCTTCATGATATCCCCGCACTGGGGATTTCCCGCCTCACCAAGCCCGTCCGGATTCTTGATTTCACCCACGTTGCGCGGGTTACTGAAATGCTCCATCACTTTTTCGCTGTACGTCATTTTCACGCCTCCAGAAACTTTTCCCAAACTGGGGACATTTCGCGTCTTTTAGCCACAATTGGCGGCAGCATGTCCAGCACGTAGTTGATCTGCTCGTCGGTGGTGGAGCGCCCCAAGGACAGGCGGAGCGAACCGTGAGCCTGTTCGTGGGTCAGGCCGATGGCCATCAGCACATGAGAGGGTTCCAGGGAACCCGACGTACAGGCGCTCCCCGTAGAGGCGGATATGCCCTTCGCGTCCAGGTCCAAAAGCAGCGTTTCACCCTCGATGCCGATGAAGCTAAAGTTCGTGTTGTTCGGCAGGCGCTCTTCGCCCATTGCGCCGTTCAGCTTCGCGTGGGGAATGGCCTTCAGCACCCCGTTGATGAGACGGTCGCGCAGGGTGGAAAGCCTGGGTTTTTCCTGAGACAGCCGGGCCTTCATTTTTTCCACGGCGGCCCCCATGCCCACGATGCCCGCCACGTTCTCCGTGCTGGCGCGTTTCCCTTTTTCCTGTCCGCCGCCGTGGACGAAGTTTTCGAGCTTCAGCCCCTTGCGCAGGTAAAACGCGCCGGTACCCTTGGGCCCGTACATTTTATGAGCGGACAGGGACATCATGTCAATGAAAAGCTCCTTGACGTCAATGTCCAACTGAGCGGCGGCCTGAACGGCGTCCGTGTGGAACAGAACGCCCCGTTCCCGACAGAATCTCCCGATTTCTCCAACAGGCTGAATTGTGCCGATTTCGTTGTTAGCGAACATGACGGAGACCAGCACGGTCTTGTCCGTGACGGCGCCCTTCAGGTCTTCCATGCGGATACGCCCTTCGGCGTCCACAGGAAGGTAGGTGACTCCCGCGCCCCCCGTCTTTTCAAGGTATTCACCCGTGTGAAGAACCGCGTGATGCTCAATCTTCGTGGTGATGATATGGCCGCCCTTCGCGCTCAATTTTTCGAACGTCCCCTTCAGTGCCCAGTTGTCGGCCTCGGTGCCGCTGCTGGTGAAAAAAATCTCCTCTGGCAGGGCATTCAAGGCCGCAGCCACCTGGCCTCGGGCCTTTTCGATGGCGGCGCGGCTCTTGGCCGCGAAGGAATAAATGGAGGATGGATTTCCAAAAACCTCCGTGAAATAGGGCGTCATGGCTTCCAGTACCTCCGGGTCCATAGGCGTCGTCGCCGCGTGGTCGAGATAAACGTTTTGCATGGTATATGCTCCCCTTGCCCGCCCTTTTCAGGAATCGAGAAAATTCTCCTGTCTGGGCGCTTTTTTGTTCTTTTTGGCTATGTCCTCCAACGTGGTGCTTTCTAGGATTTCATCCACCGAACCCTTTAACCTCTGCCACAATTCATAGGTGGCGCATTCCGCGGTGTTTCGGCATCCGGTGCCGGCCTGGCAGTCCCCGAAGGCGATGGGCTCACCCAGTACCCTCATGACCTCCGCCACCGTAATCTCTCCCGCCGGCCGCGCTAGGACGTAGCCGCCCTGCGCCCCCCGAACGCTTTCAACCAGATGCCCCCGCCGCAGTTTCGCGAAAAGCTGCTCCAGGTAGCTGGGCGGTATCTCCTGTCTGCGCGCGATGTCGCCTACCGTAACGGGTTTTTTACCTTCCTGGGCTTCTTCATGGGCGCACAGGTCAGAAAGGGCCCGAAGGCCATACCGAGTAACGGCAGACAATTTCACCGGATGTCACCTCCTTGTCAGATTTAAAACAAACCTGTCCGCCAGGAGGATATCATACCCGATGAAAAATATCAACATTGTTTTAGACCCATAAAAACCCCATTAATCAGTGCTTTCTAAAGTTTTCTCAGATAAAGCCGACAAAATATGTGAGATGACAAAGTCGATGCCCCCTAGTGCAGAATGTTTTTTTGTCGAAACCGCGGAACGCTTGGATCTTCTCGTAGCGCACCGCCTCGGAGTGACCCGTTCCTTCGCTCAAAAGCTGATTCGTGAGGGGTGCGTGACGCTGGAGCCCGCCGGAAAGCCGAAACCCTCCTATAAGCCCGCGGCGGGCACAAGGGTCTCAGTGTCCGTACCGCCGCCCGAGACGCTGGAAATCGAGCCTCAAGACGTGCCTTTCGGGGTGGTCTACGAGGATGAGCATTTGTTAGTAGTGGACAAACCAGCGGGACTTGTGGTGCACCCATCGCTGGGTCATTGGCGGGAAACCTTGGTTCACGGCCTGCTCTTTCGCTACCCTGATATAAGGGCCTTCGGCGCGGTGAACAACGTGACGAGGCCGGGAATCGTGCATCGGCTGGACGCGGGAACCTCCGGTCTGATGGTCGTGGCGCGGAATCAAAAAACCATGACGGCACTGCAGCGAGCTTTCAAAGAGCGAACGGTGGCGAAAAAATACCTGGCCTTAATCCAGGGGGAGTTTAACGAGTCGAAGGGCTTTTTCGATAACCCTATTGGGCGTTGCCCAGCGAACCGTCTGAGAATGGCCGTGGTGGAGGGAGGGCGTCCGGCAGCAACAGAGTACCGCGTCCTGTGGAGCCGCCGGGGGTACTCGCTGGTAATTTGCGGGCTCTTGACAGGGCGCACGCATCAGATTCGCGTTCACATGGCCGCCGCTGGGCGGCCGCTTGTCGGCGACGCGCTTTACGGCGCGAAAAAAATCAAGGGGTTCGACCGTGTGTTTCTGCACTCCTGGCGGCTGGCCTTTATCCACCCGATCACGGGACAGGTACTAAACTTCCGCTCAACCCTGCCGGAGGATTTACGTTTGTTCCTCAGATCCGTCTGCCCGGCTGTCCGCTCGAGCCGGTGCTTCTGACAGAGCGGGTAAACGGTGCAGAAGGGCTTGATCAGCTTGCGCGTCTAGCTGCAACTCATGGATAAAAAAGATTGCGCGCTTTTTCTTCCTCTCGCTTCCTCTCGAACCCGCACTAGGCAAGCGTAGGCGTCCTAGGGTGTGTTTTAAAACTAAATATAGGCATGAATCTTTCGAGGAGAAGGCCGCCCTGCTTTACGGTAAGCTGCGTAATCGCGCGCAGAAAGCTGAAACCAAAATCTGGTATAAACCGCTATAAAGCTTAAAAGAGGCATGATTTTGAGTACTGGGGATAAAATGGGGATAAAATGGGGATAAAAATTGAGCCCTATTATCCTCTGCTGTCTTGAAGAACGAAGTTAATCAGCGTTTCTTTAAGGAACATATTTATTGCTCTTTCAGAGAAAAATCAATCCCGAAGGGCGTAGTTCTCGACGGGGGCGAAGGCATCGGTGAAAGCGGGGACGGAGGGGGTGAAGGGCTGCGTCCAGAGATGGGTCAGCAGGCGGGTGATTTCGGGGGAGTATGGAGGGGCCGGGGTGTCCGGGCCGGTTTCCGACTTGAAGGCCACGAGCATGATGTTTTGCCGCGACTGAGCAAAGGAAGGGCTGGGGTACGTTGCTGGGAAGATCAGCACGCGGGGGAACACCTGGGTCAGCGCGGCGTAGATTCCGTGAAGGACGCCGCTTCTGCGCCCCTGGATGGAGGAGATGACGTTGGAAACCAGCACGCCCTCCGGCGTCATCAGGTCCGACATGGCCTGGGCGGCCTCAACCGTGGCTAAGTGAAAGGGAATTGAGTACCAGGAGCCGAACACGTCCGCAAACACCGCGTCGTAGGTTCCTCGCATGGCCGGGTTCCTGGCCGACCGATTGAGGAAAATCCGGGCGTCCTCGTGGTGAATGGTGAGGGCGGGGCTGTCCCGCAGAGAGAAGTACTTCCGCGCCGCCGTCGTGACGCCGGGGTCCAGCTCCACCACGTCCATTGAAAACGTGGGAAGCCGCTGGGCGTTAACCCTAGACGCGATCAGGTGCCGGGGCACGCAATACCCCCCTCCGCCCAGCATCAAAAGCTGCCGCGCGCCGGGGTTGTAGTGGAACGCCAAACCGTAGAATTTAGTGTAGTCGCTCACCAGCTCCGCCGGGTTGTCCACGTAAATGATGGACTGAGCCCCCTCCCGGACGGAGGCCGTCATCAAGTAACGGGCGCGCCGCCCGTTGGGGTACTCCCGATCCGCCACCCAGATGTGGTTGTAGCGCGTGTCGATGTGGTCGCCAGGGGGCGTCATGGGCATTCCCCAGATGGCAGCGCCGACCCCCAGCGTCAAAAACGCGGCGGCAAAGAACCCCGCCTTCCGCCAGTCATGGAGCGCGAACGCCACTCCCGCCAGCACCGCCGCCACCAGCAGCAGAATGGCCGCTGAGGCAAAAAGCGGGATCAGGACGAACCCGCCGAGAAACGTCCCCAAGATGCTCCCGGCGGAGGAAAGCGCCGAAAACCGCCCGATAGTCGCCCCGGAGGATCCCATATTGCGCAGGGCCAGCCGGGCGATAAAGGGCGAGACCATGCCCAGCGCAAGGCTTGGAGGGGTAAAAAGCACCAACGCCGCCGTTACCGCCGCGAAGTACACGTTGTCCAGCGTGGACAAAAGCGACAAAAGGGGATTTGCCAAAAGCGCCGGAATCGCCGTCAAAACCGCCGCCGCCAACACCACCCGCGCCAGCATCTTCCGCTCTGGCCGCAGGTCCGCCGCCGTGCCCCCCAACCAGCAGCCCGCGCTCAGACTCGCCATAATGACGCCAATCAGCGACGTCCACACCACCAAAGACGTTCCAATGTAGGGTGCGACGATTCGGGAACCCGTCATCTCCAAGACCATCACCGCCGCGCCGCAGGTGAACGAAGCTCCCTCCAACACCCAAAACCGCCGCGTTCCTCTCTTGCCGGGCTCCCCGGCCTGACCCTCGCCGGGCACATGCGCCGCCTTAGATTCCATCTTAGATTCCATCGCAGTAACCACCTCTCTTGCTTGCAGCACGCACGTTATTATAGCAAAACCTTGGACGCTGATCCTTCTTGAAAAGAGAAGGTCCTTGGTGCGTTTGTTTTCGGTGCAGCCGGTTTTTGGTGTAAAATACAACGTAACGATCAGGTGACAGATGGAATCACGGAGACGCTGATTAAACCCTTGCGGGGCTCTGACCCACGCCCTGCTTAGGGGGCTCGGACCCCGAGGAGTCTGAGGCCCCTAAGAACCAAATTAATCAGTATTTTCTTAAAAATTTCCAAAAACATTCAGAGGGGGATTTTCTGTGTATCGCAAAATTGAGGAGCTTGCGGGGAAGCACAACGACAAGGTGGTGAAGTGGCGGCGTGCCGTTCACCGGTGTCCTGAACTCAGCGCCAAGGAGGAAAAAACCGCGGCCCTAGTCGCCGAGGTCTTAGCGGGGCTGGGGATCGAGGTGCAAAAGAACGTGGGCGGTCACGGAGTTGTGGGGCTGCTGCGGGGAGGGAAGCAGGGAAAGACCGTTGGGCTTCGGGCTGACATGGACGCCCTGCCCATGCAGGAGGAGACGGGACTGCCCTTCGCTTCCGAAACCCCCGGCGTCATGCACGCCTGCGGGCACGACACCCACACTGCCATGCTCCTGGGCGCGGCCTGCGTCCTCTCCGAGATGAGGGAGGAATTGGAGGGCTGCGTCAAGTTTATCTTTCAGCCTGCGGAGGAGCTGAACCCCACCGGCGGCGCGCCGGGCATGATCCAGGACGGCGTGCTGGAAAACCCTCGCGTGAACGCTCTCTTTGCCCTGCACGTGTGGCCTGGCTACGAAACGGGTATGGTGGCCACGCGCTCTGGAACACTTATGGGCGCGTCAGACCGAGTGTTCGTCACGGTATCGGGCAGGACGTCCCACGGTTCCGCCCCGCATCACGGAGTTGACGCCATCATGATCGCCGGACAGGTTCTGGGCGGACTCCAAACCATCGTGTCGCGCACCGTGGCCCCCCTGGACTCGGCGGTGATCAGCATCGGGACAATTCAGGGAGGCTACCGCTATAACGTCATCGCCGGCAAGGTGGAAATGGAAGGCACGGTTCGCACCCTGAACCCCGCCACTCAGGACAAAATACCCGGTCTCATCGAGCGGACGGCCCGGGGATACGCTCAAGCCCTGGGCGGAGACGCCGCAGTGCGCTACGTACGCGGCTACCCGCCGACCCTGAACGCCCCAGAACTCTTTGCCCTGGTCTCTGAAACTGTGCCTGCCTCCCTGGGTGAAGGGCGCTTGGCGGTCATCGAGAGCCCCGACCTGGGCGGGGAGGACTTTTCATTTTTCTCGCGGGAACGCCCCGGCCTGATGGCCTGGCTTGGCTGCCGTCCCGTCGGAAAGGCCCAGGAGGACATGGCCGTGCTCCACAACACCCGCTTCGAGCCCGACGAGAACTGTTTTCCCTGGGGCGTGCGCTTCCTGGCTTCCTGCGCGGTGGGTTACTTGAAAAAACAACGTTAGGTAAGAAAGAACGTTAGGTAAGAAAGGAGGGTTGTCGTCAGCGGCAGGGTGGTTGTGCGGTTCACGCGAAAACAAAAACGGAGGTATGGGATATGGAGAAACCAAACGAGCAAAAAGGCGCATTCATGTATTTCATTAAGAGCATCGAATTTGTGGGGAACAAACTTCCTCATCCCTTCTGGCTTTTCGTCATTCTGTCTCTGACCGTCCTGTTCCTTTCCAGCTTGTTGGCCGGGACGTCGGTGACTTACATGGCGGCCAAGGCGGGCGAGGCTCCAAGCGAGACCAAAGTTGCCGTCGTCAATCTTTTGAGTTACGACGCCATGCGCACCTTTCTGTCCAACTTCGTTAACACCTACGTCAGGTTTCAGCCTCTGGGGCTGGTTCTCACCATGATGCTCGGTATCGGACTGGTGGAGCAGACCGGCATGATCTCCGCCTTGATGCGCAAGACAATCTTGGGCGCGCCGGGGTGGCTCGTGACGACGGTGGTGGCTATCGTGGGCATCAACGCCAACTTGGCGTCGGACGCGGGCATTATCTTCACCCCCGTCATCGCGGCAGCGGTGTTCAAAGCCCTGGGCCGCAACCCCTGGGTGGGCATCGCGGCGGGCTACGCAGCGGCTAACGGAGGCTTCACCGCGAACTTCTTCGTCGCCGGGACGGACGCTCTTCTGGCGGGCATCACGGATTCTGTGGCCAAAGGCGTGCCCTACATCCCCCCCGACGCGCCTACTCACCCCCTGATCAACTGGTACTTTATTTTCGGCTCGACCTTCATCCTCACCTTCCTGACGGTTTATGTCACCGAGAAGTACACGATAAAAATTTTCGGGGACAATGAGGGAATCCGTGACGAGGAAGAACTCAAAAAGCACGCCGTCACCCCCGCCGAAAACCGAGGACTGCTTTGCAGTTTGATTGCCCTCGTTCTCTACATCACCCTGCTCGTTTACCTGACCTATCCTGAGGGCTCGTTCTTCCGCAACGCGAAAAACGGGTCGATTCTTCCCTCCTCGCCGCTCATGAGCAGCATCATGCCCATCCTGTTCTTCCTGTTCTTCTCCGTTGGCATCGCCTACGGGTACGGCGCGGGGGTTATCAAGAAGGGCGAGGACATTCCCAAGCTGATGTCCAAGGGCTTGGCTGGCAGCATCAGTTTCATCGTCGTCGTCCTTCCCGCGTCGATGTTCGTCGAGCTTTTCCGCATGAGCCGCTTCGACACCATCCTGTCGGTGAACGGCGCGGAGTTGCTCGAGGCCTGGAAGCTGAACGGAGTGCCCCTGCTCATCACGTTTATCCTGGTGGTGACGTTCCTGAACCTATTCATGAGCAGCGGCTCGGCCAAGTGGCTGATCCTGGCCCCGATCTTCGTGCCGATGTTCGCGCAGGTGGGCTTTTCTCCGGCCCTCACCCAGGCCGCCTACCGCGTGGGGGACTCCTGCACCAACAACCTCACGCCGCTTTCCTACTATGTGCCCGTCATGCTCGGCTTATTTGAGCAGTACAAGAAGGACGAGAAGACCGAGGTGGGTATTGGAACGCTGGTTTCCGTGATGACGCCTTACTCGATATTCTTCATCATGGGGTTCACCGCGTATCTGGTCGTGTGGTATCTGCTTGGCCTGCCGCTGGGGCCGGGTGTGGAGCTGCTTCTGCCGAAGGCAGCCGGGATGGCCGGGTAAAAAATGACCGGGTAAAAAAATGAAGGGGCGGAGCTGAAGCTCCGCCCCACGAATCCATGACTTAATTATTTCCGTGGGTAATCATTCAACGGCTATTTTATGGGAGGGATTATTTTTTCATCCTTACAAGCTCATCTCGCTTTTTGTATTGCTATTATCTCCCCACCGCACAACAGGCAGATGTACCAGGCGAATACCGTAGGGTTTTAATATCTGTTCTGCCTTGCTGTTTACATAGGCCACTCTTTCTTCCGGCGTCATGTCCTTTGTCAGTTCATAATGCCTGAGCCGTATTGCGTCAAGCTCATCCTCAATCTGGTCGTCTTTCATTATCTAACACCTCTTTCGCTGTGCATATCATGACCCCATTATAACCTTCCGCACGATTTACGCGTCCCGTCTGTATTTTGGTATTCAATCTGTTTATGTGCTTGAAGTTATAGGATAGCACACAGTGGAGTCCATGTATGGACGCTACGGCTATATGCGCGCTGTCATCTCTGTAACGTGAGGGTATAATTTTTTCAGCTATATATACTTCGGCGAGACGGTCCGCCTCATCGCTGATACCTAGCATCGTAATAGGATATTCTTCCATGAGTACAAGCATTTTGCCGCGTTTAGGCTCTGGCGCGTCTTCTAGTTCAAGGACTGTGTAACCGGACGTATACGCCTCATATTTCCCCTCCCTGATCGCCTCGAACAACGTTACAGTATCAGCGTGTCCGTCTCTGTCAGTGTCGAAATAATAGTTGAACATCGTCGTCTCAAGATACAGTTTCAGCTTTTCTATACAGATCATCCCTATTATCATTTTGTAGATACCCATGCACTTGGGATTTTTCAGCAAATCATGGAGGCTGTTTTTGCCGAATATTTTCCCCCTTTTCGAGTGCCAGCCCATATCGTTCAGATGAGCGATTATTGTATTATACCCTACTCCCTCGGCGTATTGCAAGAAGATATAGCGCACGGTTTCGGCTTCTTTCTCGTTCACAATATACTTTCTTGTCTCTTTGTCCACATCGTAGCCCAATGGCGGTATTTTTCTCCTCCTCATTAAAAAGCGAAGGGACGTTCCTTAAATTAGAGAACGTCCCTTGCCTTTAATCATTCGACCTAGTGAATAAGGGCGTGTTTTAATAAACATAAATTACATTGAAAAAGTGCCTAAAAACGGCTATTTTTTGTTGGAGTAGTTAGTTTTCAAACACACCCTAATTAAGTCGTGGATACCACTGGCGGAGCTGAAGCTCCGCCCCTCTTCCGCGCTAAGGCAGCCCGTGTTTTCGGTTACTGCCAGCCGATGGATTGCAGCACGGTGAGGGCGATGGAGCCGAGGATGAACTGAAGGATCAGCATAGGCGCGAACCACCGGGCATAACGGGTATAGGGAATCTTGGCGAGAGCCAGGGCGCTCATCAGAACCCCGGAGGTGGGGATGATGCAGTTGGCGAACCCGTCGCCGAACTGGAACGCCTGCACAGCCACCTGCCGCGAGATGTTCGATAGGTCCGCTATGGGAACCATCAGCGGCATCACCGCCACGGCCTGTCCAGAGCCCGAAGGGATGAAGAAGTTGATCAGCACGTTGACGTAGAACATCACGTTGGCGCCGACGATGGGCCCGTAAGAGGAGATAGGCATGGACAGGTAGTAAACGATGGAGTCGATGATCTTGCCGTCGGTCATAACGACGGAAATCGCGCGGGAAATGCCGATGACGAAGGCCCCCGCCACGATCGTTCCGCAGCCTTTAATGAACTCCGCGCAGGTTCCGTTGACGCCGAGCCCCCCGAAAAGGCCCGTCAAGATGGCCATGGCGAGGAACGTGGCGGAGTAGAGGGGAATGCCCCAGTTCCACCACACGGAGCCAACGATGATCCCCCCGAAGCTCAGCACGGCAATGGCAACGCAGGCCATATGCCTCCAGGTGAATGGCTCGAAGTTGCCAAAGCCCTCACTGGAACCGTAGATCTCTGAAAGAGGCGTGCCCTCCTCGTAGAGCAGGCTCGACTCCGGGGTCTTCCTGATACGCTTGACGTAGAGGGAAACCCACCAGTACGAGAGCGCCAGGTTGACGACGTGGAAGAGAACGCGGACGGCGAAGCCCGAAAGGCGCTCCAGCTCCGCAATATCCTGGGCGATGCCGATAGTGAAGACGTTGCCCCAACCCACGTTGAAGCCCGCGTAGGACCCCAGGTAGACCATGCCGAACCCCACCGCGTTGTCGAACCCCAGCGCCCTGGACAGCAGAATCCCCAAGGGAACCAGCGCCAAGGCCGTATTGGCGAACGCTCCCGCCGCGCCTCCAATGGACATGAAGATCATCACGGCCAGGATGGCCAGGTGTTCCCTGCCCGCCACTTTCTTGAGAATGCGCTGAAATACGACACGGACCGTCCCCGTTTTTTCGAGGATATAGATCGCGGCCCCGCAGAAGAAGACCATGAAGATCATCCCGCCCGACTGGGTGAAACCCGTGTCCAGCGCCTGGAAAATCTTCCACGGCATCTGAGGCGCGGGAGGAACCGCATGGTACGTTCCGGCCTTCACCCGAACCTGCGGCGTTCCCCCCTCGACCTGAACCCTTTCGCGCTCGAACTCACCCGCGGGAATGACCCATGTCAGGACAAACATCACCAGAACCGTCGCGAACAAAAAAGAGAAAACGTGAGGAAATTTCATCGCGCGCTTGGGCGCGACACTGCCGTTTGCCGCCATACCACAACTCCCCTTCCAAGTTAGGCCCCTAAGAACCCCCATTAATCAGTGCTTTCTTGTTAATCAGTACTTCCAGTACTTCCTTATTGCTGATTATTGCTGAAAGCCGCCGCTATTCTTCGAGAAGCCGGGCTTCGAGGATTTGCTCGCTCTTGAGGTCCTCCACGCGGAGGTAAAAGACAGCGGCGTCCACCAAGGCCCGCATGGGGGTGAGGCCGACGATTTCGCTGCCCACCACGTTCACGCCGCAGCGGGCGGCCTCCGACTTTACCGTCTCGAAAACGCGGTGGAGGGGTGTGGAAGTGTAATCCGTCATGTTAATGGAGACCTGGGCGATCCCCCGGTTGTCCAGCATCACGCCCATGGCGCGGCAGTTAACGTAGCCGCCCTTGGCCGCGCGGATGGTCTGGGCGATTTTTTTCGCTAGGGCGACGTCGGGAGTGTCCAGGTTGATGTTGAAGGCCACTAAAAACGGGCGTGCGCCCACCACCGTGGCCCCGGCACCCGGGTGCATGGCCTGGGGGCCCTCGTCTGGCGCGCGTTCTGGAGTCTTGATGGCCTCTTTCAGGCCCTCGTACTCCCCCTTGCGGACGTCGGGCAGGGCCTTCATGCCGGGCCTTTTGGCCGCGGCCTCGTAAAAATACACGGGGATGGAGAGTTTTTCCGCAATCTCTCTGCCCAGAGCGTGGGCCAGGGCGACGCACTCGTCCATGGTCACGCCGGAGACGGGAACGAAGGGTATAACGTCCGTCGCGCCTATTCTAGGGTGAGCGCCCTTGTGCTTTTCCATGTCGATGAGTTCCGCCGCCTTGGCGCAGCAGGCGAAGGCCGCTTTTTTCACCGCCTGAGGCTCGCCCACGAAGGTCAGAACCGTCCGGTTGTGATCAGGGTCGGAGGAGTAGTCCAGCACCTTTACGCCTGAAACGGCGCGGACCTCGCCGATAATCGCCTCCACCACCTCCAGCCGCCGCCCCTCGCTGAAGTTCGGCACGCATTCCACCAATTTCGCCATCTTGAAACCATTCCTTTCCCATTTTTTGTGTCTCTATTTCAACCTGACGCCCGATCAATGGGACATGAAACGTTTATCATAAGAGAAGTTTATCACAAGTTGTAAGGTTCACTCCAGTTTGTTTTGTGTATATACAACAAGAGATTATAATACATTAAGGCGCGCAAAATACGCTATAAACGAAGGAGACAGCGAGATGAACAAAGTGAAATTAATGAAATTTTGGAGCGCGCTTTTCATAGGGTTGGCGTGGGGAACGGCGGCTTGGGGTGGGGAGCGGGCGCGAGTAATTTTTGTGGGGGATATCATGGCGCACAAGGAGCAGCTTGACGGGGCCTGGAAGGGTGGGTCATGGGATTTCGCACCTCAGTTCCAGCGGGTGACGCCGCTGTTTGAGGATGCGCTCGTGGTAGGAAACTTGGAAACCGTTTTCGCGGGAAAGAAGAGCGGGTTCGCGGGGTATCCCTCCTTCAACACGCCGGACGAGCTGGCGGACGCCCTGGCCGGACTGGGGGTGCAGGTCGTGACCCTGGCCAACAACCATATCCTTGATCGTGGAGCGGTGGGGGCTTGGCGCACCACGGAGGTGCTGGACAAAGCCGGTATCCTCTGGACGGGGCTTGGAGGCGGCCCCTTGACGGTGGACTACGCGGGGCTGCGGTGGGCCTTCGTCAGCTACAGCTACGGCAGCAACCGGGCAGCGGCGGACAGCCCTCTTAACGTCATCTTCAACGACGCGGTGGAGGACGGACTTTCACAGGCGCATCTTTTGAGCCCCGACGTGGTTGTGGCCTGTTTCCACTGGGGAAACGAGTACCAGTACACGCCCACGGCGCGCCAGCGTCAGGTGGCCGCCCTCAGCCTCGCCAAGGGGGCGTGTCTGCTGATCGGAACGCACCCCCACGTACTTCAGCCCATAGAGGTGGTGAAAATGGAGGGACGCGGTTACGGCCTCACCGCCTATTCTCTGGGGAACTTCGTCTCGTACCAGAGAACACACCCGCGAGAACGCAGCGTGGTTCTGGCCGTGGACGTGGAGAAGACACCGGAGGGGGTGCGGCTGTCCCGCGTCTCCGTCGCCCCAACTCGGGTTTCCGCCACAGGGCCGAAGGTACGCCGCCTCGTACAAGTCGTCTACGCGGGGAAGAGTCCGCGCTTCAACCACGCCGGACTGCCTCAAAAGGAGCTGCAAACCGCGCAGCTGGCGGGTGGGGCGGTTTTGGACTTCCTGGGAGCCGCGGTCAGCGCCGACGCGGAGGGCTTTTATACCCTATGGGACGCGGCCTCCCCCGACGCCTTCCCCAAACCCCGTCGTAAAGCGCCCATGTGATACTAGGGTGTGTTTTAAGGAAGCACTGATTAAAGGGGTTCTTAGGGGCCTGAGGCCCCTAAGCGGGGCGTGGGGCGGAGCCCCGCAAGAGGTTAATCAGCGTTTCCTAAAGTATCATCACAACAGGAATATTTTGCTTGCTGATGAGGGGACGGAACCCAAGCGTGAAAAAAGGGGGCTTCCGCCCCCGATTTCTTTAGCGCTTCTTCCGTACGACCAACAGTGAGAATAATGCCAGCAGAGCTGAAGCGGCACTGAAAAATCCGCTGTTGCAGCCGCCGCCGCCACCACCGCCCGCGGGGTCGATGGTGATGCTTAACGCTCTCCGTTCCGCTGGCGGCCTTGACGGTGAAGTTAGCCGTTCCGCTCGCGGAGGGTGTGCCGGAGATGGTTCCGCTGCTCGGCGACAAGGTCAGGCCGGAGGGCAGGCTGCCGCTTTCAAGCGTCCAGGTGACGGACCCAGACCACCCCGTCGCCTTCAGCGTCGCGCTGTACGGCGTCCCCACTGTGCCATTCGGCAGCGTCGTAGTGGCGATGGTCAGTCCGAATTTGACAACCCAGGCGTCGTAGCTCCCGTGATTTCCGACCACATCGCGGTTGGTGGAGGAGGTATACCCCGCGACGATGTACCCTCCGTCGCTCGTCTGCTGGATGGAGTCAGCTCTGTCATCGCCAGAACCGCCCAGGCATTTCTGCTGCTCGACGACAACTTCGGCTTTGGCCGCAAAGGCGAGGGCAAGTGACAGTGCCGCCGCAAATACCCGCAAAAGCCAGTTTCTCTTTTTCACAACAAACCACCCTTTCAATATGCTTTTTGAGTCAGAATTTTTGAGTAAAAGACGCCAAAAGCGGCCGCGAAGTCAAAACGCGGCTGTCTTGGCGGGCCTCTGGTGTTCACAAAAACGGGACTGGTTTTAAATAGAGAAAGAAAACCTAAAAAACGGAACTGAGTTGGGTTCTAAAAAAGAAAAAGAAAAACTAAAAAAGTTCTGCAGATATTATACCCGTTTAAATTAGCGGCGTTATCCGTAAAATACACGATATTCAGCTCTTTTCCAGAAGGTTTTTGTGCTTGCCTGCGCAAAAACCACAGGGAGATTTTTACGCCATTATACTTGCTTTCGTCAAAAAAGCAAGCTGTATCCTATTTGACTGAATGCATTCAAAAAAGCGCCTGAAAACGGCGGTTTTTTGTTGGGGCAGTTAATTTTCAAACACGCCCTAAGTATTTTCGCCTAGAGAATAAATTCAGCCATATCAAGACTTTACATATTCATGCGTTTGTCCTGCCGACAGTACAGGCGTCTATTGCTTATGATATGTTCAATGGTATCGTTGTGGACGCCGAGATGGATTCGACTGCGGGTACTCGCTGAAACCTCGCGCAACTCCTTCTTGTGTTTGATAGTGTTTAGGATTCGCTAATTTTCTCTATATCAAGATCATTTCTTTTTGCTACACTATTTATTACAGAGTTGTCTCGGAGAACTGCATCCAAAATGACGACCAGAGGGGGAGAAGATTTCTCTCCGATATGGCCTAGGTCTGCGGAACGCGCTTCGGGATAGCTCTTAATATATTCCTCAGATGTTCGCGCCCAATGTCTGGCTTTAGCTACTTTTGTAAGCTATGGAAGTTGTCATGATTTCAATATGAGTAAAAAATCTATTGAAGTAAAGGTTATCAAGTTGGTAAAAATCCAAGCGGATAGTGGTTATGAAGGCATAAAGAAGTATCACGCCAATAGCGAGACCCCAAAGAAGAAATCAAAGAAGTGCCAGTTGAGGGAGGAAGATAAAGCCGACAATCGTTGTATTGACTCGGAGCGTATAAACCTCCTGGGACGACGATTATATCCATCATCCGGGCAGCGCTTGACCCTTGCGAAAAGTCCTTTCGTGACGTAAACTTTCCCTCGTTATTACCGTTTCAAAAAACTGTGTTGGAAAGGGAAGTATCCGTGACAAAAGTGGGGGTTATCTTGGGCAGCGGTTCGGACTGGCCGGTCATGGAGCCGGGCTGGCGGCTTTTGGAGGATTTCGGGGTTCCCGCGGAAGTTGTCGTGGCGTCCGCCCACCGCACCCCCGACGCTGTGCGCGAGTTCGCCTCCTCCGCCAGGGAGAGGGGATTCGGGGTCATCATCGCCGTGGCGGGCATGGCGGCCCACCTGCCGGGCGTCGTAGCGTCGTTTACCACCCTGCCCGTGGTAGGGGTGCCGGCTTCGGGCTCCGCTTTGAAGGGAATGGACGCACTTTTGAGCGTTGCCCAAATGCCCTCCGGCGTGCCCGTGGGAACGATGGCCATTGATGGGGGGAAAAACGCAGCGCTTTACGCGGTTTCAATCCTGGCGATTACCAACGAAGAGCTGGCGAGGCGCCTTTTGAACTTCCGCGACGCCCAGGCGGAGGAGGTACGAGAGCGTGACAGGGCCCTGCGGGAAAAAATAAAAAAGGAATAGAAACGCAGGAGCGGTGATTCAAGCCCCCAAAACGGGCCGGAATCACCGCGCAAGTTTAAAAAAGGAGCGGGAACATGAAAAAAGGTGAGTTGGTTTACGAGGGCAAGGCGAAACAGGTCTACCTGACGGACAATCCAGACGAGGTACTGGTCTGGTTCAAGGACGACGCAACGGCCTTCAACGGGGAAAAAAAGGGAACGATACAGTCCAAGGGGATCATGAACAACGCCATATCCTCGTTCTTTTTCGAGCTGCTGAGTTCGAAGGGCGTCTCCACACACTTCATACGGAAGATTGACGAGCGATCCATGTTGGTCAGGAGGCTTTCCATCGTTCCCATCGAGGTGGTCGTCCGCAACATCTCCGCGGGCAGCCTCGCCAAGCGCCTGGGTTGGGAAGAGGGGCGAAAACTGCCCCATCCCGTTGTGGAACTCTATTATAAAGACGACGCCCTGGGTGATCCCCTGATCAACCGCTCGCACGTGAAGGCCTTGGGTATCGCCACGCCGGAACAACTCAACACTTTGGAGGACACGGCTCTTAAGGTCAACGAGATTCTAATGGAGTTTCTGGCGGCGAAAAACCTGCTGCTGGTGGACTTTAAGTTGGAATTCGGGACGCACAGGGGAGAAATTCTGCTGGGTGACGAAATTTCCCCGGATACCTGCCGCTTCTGGGATGCAATGACAAACGAAAAGCTGGATAAAGACCGATTCCGCCGCGACATGGGCGACGTGGAAGCAGCCTATCAGGAAATACTGAAACGCGTAGGGGGTGAACTGGTGTGTTCAAGGTGAAGGTTACTGTAATGTTTAGGAAGAGCGTGCTGGACCCGCAGGGTGCGGCGGTGGAGCGAGCGCTGAAGGGAGGGGGCATCTCCTTCCCGGAGGTGTCCTCCGTGCGGGTCGGCAAGGTGGTGGAGCTGATGATGTCGGGCACGGACGCTCGAAGCGTGGAAGAAAGGGCGCGGCTGCTGGCTGACCGCATTCTGGCGAACCCCGTAATGGAAGAATACGCTGTCGAGGTGGAACCCCTTTCATGAAAAACATGAAAAAAATCAGGGCGGCGGTGGTGGTTTTTCCGGGTTCGAACTGCGACCGAGACGCCCAGAGGGCCATAAAGGCGGCGATTGGGGTCGAAGCCCGGCTCGTGTGGCACAAGGAAAGCTCCATGGAGAACTTTGACCTTATCGTTCTGCCGGGGGGGTTTTCGTTTGGGGACTACCTGAGGACGGGAGCTATCGCCCGGTACTCCCCTGTCATGGCCGAGGTGATTCGGCAGGCCAAACGCGGGGCAAGGGTGCTGGGGATATGCAACGGGTTCCAGATTCTGACGGAGGCGGGCCTGTTGCCGGGGGCGCTGCTGCGCAACCAAAACCTGCTCTTCCTCTCGCGCGACGTGTGGCTGAGGGTTGAGAACAACGCCACGGCGTTCACCCGCGCCTATGGAAAAAAACAGGTCATCCGTCTCCCCATCGCTCACGGCGACGGAAATTACTTTATCGACGACGAGGGGTACAAAAAACTAGAGGGCGAGGGAAGGGTTGTTCTCCGCTACTGCGCCTCCGATGGTTCGGACGAGGCCGCACCCAACGGCGCCAGGGGCAATATCGCCGGGATCGTCAACGAGACGGGAAACGTGCTAGGGCTCATGCCCCACCCAGAGCGCCTGACCGAGCCTATCTTGGGCGGCGCGGACGGCAGGAGGATGTTCGAGTCGCTTTGAAATTTAAGGAGAAAAAAATAAGGAGAGAAAAAAATGTGGAAAGGGCGTTTTGAGACGGACACCGCGGAGGTGGTGTTGAAGTTCACGCAGTCGCTGGACCTGGATTGGCGGCTTTACGAACACGACATTCGGGGCAGTGTGGCTCACACGAGGACGCTGGCGGCTGCGGGGCTGCTGACGGCAGAGGAGGCTGGGAGCATCGAGGACGGGCTGAATCAGATACGCCGCGAGATACGCGGCGGGGAGTTGAAGCCCTCCGAGCGATTGGAGGACGTGCATATGAACGTCGAAAGCCGCCTGATCGAGCTGCTGGGCCCTGTAGGGGCGAAACTCCACACCGGCCGAAGCCGCAATGACCAAATTGCCACGACGATGCGTCTCTACCTCCGGGATCGGCTCCTGAGCCTGCAGGGATGGCTGCTTTCGCTCTTGGAGTCACTTTTGGGCCGCGCGGAAAAGCACCAAGGCTTCGTTATATCGGGCTACACGCACTTGCAGCAGGCACAACCCATCTCTTTAGGGCATTACTGGATGGCCTGGTTCGAGGCTTTCTCGCGGGACAGCGGCCGCCTAGACGCGGCGCTTGCCGCGCTGGATGAGTGCCCGCTGGGGACCGGGGCGCTGGCGGGCTCCACTCTGCCGCTGGACCGGGAGATGACCTCGAAACTCCTCGGCTTCACCCGCCCCTCGCGAAACAGCCTGGATACCGTCGCGCAGCGCGACTACATGGCCGACTACCATCATTTCGCGTCGCTTTTCGCCGTTCACTCGGGGCGCCTCGCCGAGGATATGATCCTCTACGCCACTCAAGAGTTCGGCTGGCTGAGGCTTCCCGACTCCTTTTGCACGGGGTCCAGCATCATGCCGCAGAAGAAGAACCCTGACGTGCTGGAACTGGTGCGCGGCAAGACCGGTCAGGTCTTGGGTCACATGATGGACCTCCTGGTCACGATGAAGGGCCTGCCTATGACCTACGACCGCGACCTTCAGGAAGACAAGCGGGGGCTCTTCGCCTCCATGGCAACGGTGGAAGGCGTGTTGGAAGTGCTGTCCCCCCTGATCGCTAACACGGAGGCGGACGAAGCGGCAGCACGCGCCGGGCTGGAAAAGGGCCTCGGCCTGGCCCTAGCCACCGACGTCGCCGAGTACCTTGCCGTGAAAGGGGTGCCCTTCCGCGACGCCCACTGGAAGGTGGGTCAGCTCGTCAAGTACTGCCTGAAAAACGACAAACCCCTGACGGAACTGACCCTGGCGGAGTGGCAGGAGCACATCCCGGAGACTCAGGCGGACGTATTCGGTATCCTGAACCTGGATGAGAGCGTCGCAAGACGGAAGACCTACGGTGGTACGGCCTTCGAACAGGTCGCGTTCCAGATAAAGGAGGGAAGGGAGCGCCTCTTGGGTAAAATCAAGGCCCTGGAGACCGAATTGGAGCGGGTGAAGCGATTTACGATAACACAATAGCAAAGCCAACGGCTTTAGCCATTGGATAAGAATCGCAGCGCCGCCAACGAGCGGCATTCGCATTTACTCTTCGGCCACAGGTTCACCGTCCTCTTCCTCCTCCTCGCTGCCGCGCCGGGCCAGGATCACGTCTCCCCGCAGCCAGCGCCGCGCCTCCTGCACCAACCTCTCGAAGGGCACTCCCCCGCTGAGACCGCTTTCGGGCCTGGGGTCCGACCTCGTCTCCCGATCCGGCGTCCACCCCGCTAACGCTGGGCCGCTTTCCTTGACGGGACGTTTGCGTGAAGTCTTTTTTGCGCCAGCAACTTGATCCCGGCAGACGGTTGAAAGGTTCCCGTGGCACAAAAGAACCCCAGCGCCCTCCCGGTACGGCGTCAAGAACTCCTTCAAAGCCACGCCGTTCCGGTCCAGTCTCAAAAACTCGTAACCATAGCGATACGCGACATCCACGACAAAAATTTTTTCTTCAGGAGTTCCTCCCCAAAAAGGCTGGGCGTCCTCCATCAGGGCGCAATACAGCGGGAAATCCCTCTCGCGGAGTGCATCCAGCGCCTCGTTCCACTGGGACTCCGGGTAGGGCGTCCAAGTATCCCGCGCCAAAGCCGGCGCGAGGGATACCGCAGGTTGAGGGTCAATCACCGGCGCGTCCGGCACGGACGGTGGCAGCACAACAGGAGAAACCGCTTGCGGCTCAGCAGGTAAAGCCGCTTGCAGCTCGGCGGGAAAGGCCGCTTGCGGCCCGGCAGGCAAGGGTGAGCGCGCTCTGGTAGAAAAGGACGTTTGCGCCACGGGAGGAGATTCTTCTGGGTCTCCCAGGCGGGTCATCTTCAGCGTCAAAAGCCCGGCCAGCACATCGACTTGGAGCCCCGCGCGGACCTGCGGCAGGAGTCCGGCCAGAAAGCGCATGGCGGTCTCCAGGTACCGCGGAGGCCAGAGCGGGGCTTCCGCTTTCAGGTAGTCCTTTTCGTGATCGGAAACGTTGAGGGTGTCCAGAATATTCTTCCAGCTCGCGACCAGCCAGAGGTTGCGAACCAGCGAAAAAAGCTCCTCCATGAACCGTTGAGGTGACGCGCCCGCCGCCAGCGCCTGGTCTATTTCCGCGAAAGCCCCTGGGTCTCCTTGACGGCAAGCGGCGAGGAGACGCTCTAGGGAAGAGCGGCTTCCCTGTCCCAAGGTCGCCTCCACGTCGGCCAGCGAGATCTCCTCCCGACCCAAGCCCGCCACGTGCTCCAGCATGGACAGGGCGTCGCGCAGCGCGCCGTCCGCTTGACGCGAGATCTCCCACAGGGCCTCCGGCGCGACGGCTATACCCTCGGCGGCGCAGACCCGGCTCAGGGTTTCGCGGATTTCCTGCGTCCCGATGCGGTGAAACGGGATATGCTGACAGCGTGAGCGGATGGTCACAGGAACCTTGTGGGCCTCCGTCGTGGCTAAGACGAACACCACGCTGTCCGGCGGCTCTTCCAGCGTTTTCAGGAGGGCGTTGAAGGCCGAAAGGGAAAGCATGTGAACCTCGTCGATGATGTAAACTTTGTGCTGGGACGCGAAGGGCGCCAGGGCCACGTGACTTTTGAGTTCCCGCACCTCGTCCACCCCGTTGTTCGAGGCCCCGTCGATTTCGATGACGTCAAGGCTTTCCCCCGCCGCGATGGCGAGACAGTTTCGGCATTCACAGCAGGGTTCGGGTCCTTTGGCGGGCGACAGGCAGTTGAGCGTTTTTGCCAGAAGACGTGCAACCGTCGTCTTACCGCAGCCGCGAGGCCCCGAAAACAGATAAGCGTGACCTACTCGGGAGCGCTCCAGGCTTTTCGCGATAACATCCACCACCGCGGGCTGACCCGCGACCTCCGAAAACCTCTGGGGACGATACCGCCGATAAAGTGAGATTCCCAAAAAACTGCCCTCCCCATAAATGCTATGTTTGAACGGTACGCCAATTTTACCATGCCAGGTCTCCTGATTGACACGGGTCAGTCTGTGTTGTCTTTACAGACATACGGCGACGTCATAAGCGCCAGCATGGCGGCGTAGTTCACGGAGAAGCGCACGCGGCTTCCCCATGCCAGAGGTTCCGCGCTGTCGGTCACGTCCAAAATGGTATGGTCGCTGGAGGCCCCCAACACCTTTATCCCCGGCGTTTGAGGCTCCAGGGCCTCCGCGGGAACGTCCTGCCGCCCTATGGCGACAATGGCGCGTCGTCGCGGGCCCTCATCGGCGAAAACCCGCAAGTTCCCGAAGGCGTCCGCACCGGATTCCCCTTCAGGTATCGAGGGTTTGATCCGCACCTCCGCCACCTCCGCCTCCAGCCAGGCCGTGTCCTGACGCAGCCACGGGACGAGGCGCTGACGTGACACGTCTCGCCCCAGTAAAATCGCCTCGCCGACGCGCAGATGATTCACCCCCGCTGGGAGCTCCCCGCTTTCCAGCAGCGCCAACGTCGAGGTTGAGCCTCCAGAGCAGAGGGGAACCGAATAACCCAGAGCTTCCTCCATTGCCTGGCGGTACAGGCACAGACGGCGGAGGGCAGAGGGGCTTGGCAGCACGCCCGCGAAGCACCCGAAGTTCACTCCCACCCCGACCAAGGTCACGTGAGAGGCCTTTTTCAAAGCGGCGACGAAAGCCCCCATTTCCGCATCGGTGACTACGCCCTCACGGCGATCACCCAGGTCGAACATCAGGAGCACCGCGTGTTCTGCGCCCTGTGCCCGGCACTCGTCGTCGAGGGCCGCCACGCTCTCCGGCACGGAGACCAGGGAGCGGCTGGCATAGCGCACGGCGTCTTCCAGCTCGCTTTTCATAGGGATGCGAAGCAGCGTCCGCGGGACGGTGGGAAACTCCTTTTTCAAGAAGGCAAGGTTCTGAACGCGGCTGTCCGCCAGAGATGCGCAGCCTCCATCCAGCATCGCGCCCGCGACGCGAGGATCGGCGCACACGCCCTTAACGACAGCCTCCACCGTTACGCCGCGCGCCGCGCAGAGTCCTGCCACCTTCGCCGCGTTCTCCGCGATATGGTTAAGGTGCAGGGTGAACCGGGGATAGCGTTCCATCATCTTAAGAGACACCACTCTTCTTCAAGGCGGCCTCGATGCGGTCCGCCGCCTCGGCAAGTTCCTCCAGGGGACGACAGTAGGCCATACGCAGAAAATCGCCCTGGGCGCGGAACACGTCACCAGGGACGGCCGCCACGCCAGCTTGATCCAGCAGCCACGCCGCCAGCCCCGGAGCGTCCAGACCCAGGGCCTTCGTTAGAACCGACACGCGCGGAAACAGGTAAAACGCCCCTTGGGGCATGTGAAGCTCGAACCCCGGAATGTCTTTCAATCGGGCGGTCAGGAAGTCGCGGCGCTCTCTGTAGCCCTCTATCATACGCTTCACGTCGGCGTCGGCGCTTCTCAGGGCCTCGGCCACGCCCGCCTGTGCGAAGGACGTGGCACAGGTTGTCAGATGTTGATGGCACTTGGCCGCGTAGGGTTTCACCTCCGGCGGAACGATCATCCAGCCCACACGCCAGCCCGTCATGGAAAACGTCTTGGAGGCCGCGCTGAGCACCACCGTCCGCTTCCGCATTCCTGGCAGGGACGCGATAGAAACGTGCTGCCCCTCGTATAAAAACTTTTCGTAGCACTCGTCGCTTACCACCAAGAGCCCGCGATCTCGCGCCAGGGCGGCGACGCTTTCCAGCTCCTCCCGCCCCATCACCGCGCCAGAGGGGTTATTCGGCGTGTTGATTAGGATCATGCGCGTCCTAGGCGTCAGCGCTGCCTTCAAGTCGGCGGGGTCCAGCCGGAAACCGTTCTCGAAGCGGCAGGGAACCGGACAAAGAATACCCCCCGCCAGCGCAATCTGCACGGAGTACGCGGGAAAAAACGGTGCTGGAACAAGCACCTCGTCTCCCGGTTCCAAGAGCGTCAAGAGTACCGTGGCCAGCGCCTCTATCGAGCCTGTCGTCACGATTATTTCTCGCTCCGGATCAACTTCCATTCCAGCGCCGCGCCTCCGCGCCTCCGCTATCGCGCGCCGCAGGGCGGGTGTTCCCGCAGTATCCGTGTAGTGCACCTCTCCCCGTTCCAACGCCGCCGCTGCCGCCGCCTTCGCGCAGGCGGGGGAGTCGTAGTCGGGGCGTCCAATTTCCAGGTGGATCACCTTTCGGCCCGCGCGCTCCAGCGCCTCGGCTTTCGCCACAACTTCGCGTATCCCCGCGCCTTTCAAGGCGTCCCTCATCCGGGAAACCGGCAAACGATAATCTACCGTTGAGTCAGTCAAACCTCATCACCTCGCTTGTTTTTTCAATGCATATTAAATGCATATTATAAAATAATTATAAAGGAAACGCTGATTAAGCCCTTGCGGGGCTCTGCCCCACGCCCTGCTTAGGGGCCTCAGGCCCCTAAGAACCCCATTAATCAGCGCTTCCTTAACCATACTAAGAGCGTGTCTGGAATCTCTTGCAGTGAGATATACTAAAGGCAAAGTTTTGATTTGGACAGACGGGTTGGACAGACGGGAGAGGAAGTAAATGCGTAAGGCATATGACAGCGATGTAAGCAGAGAGCAGTTTAACCAAATCTCACGAGATTTGGAATTCCTGAAAAAGAAGACGCGTCCGCGGGAAGCGGAGCTTTATGACGTATTCTGCGCCATACTTTAAAAGGAACATCACGCTATTTTTTCCCTCTACGTTCACGTTCCGTTCTGCGCTTCTAAGTGCGGTTACTGTTCATTTTACAGTCGGGTCTTCGACGAGGCTCTTTGCGATGCGTGGCTGACTGAGGTGTCGCAAGAGGCCGCGCGCCTCACGGTCATTTGGAGAGGGAAAATCCCCCTCCGCACCGTCTACGTAGGAGGCGGCACTCCCAGCGTCCTGCCGTTCTCCGCCTGGAAACGCTTGAGCAAAATTT
>JAITGX010000078.1 GCA_031280275.1 Synergistaceae bacterium | reverse complement strand
ACCTGCGAAGGATTACGAGCGTCTGACGGGGAATAGTGAGACTGTTATCAAGCTGGCTGTGATCAACCTCATGTTGAGACGCCTTCGGTCTGCCTGAGACCTTTTAAAACACGCTCTTAGTATGAACTCGTGGCACTGAGCGGCTGTGGCTACGCGGATCACATCCTCACGGGAGGCGTTTGGGTTCCCGATCAGGATAATGTCCGAAACGCTTTGTTTGAACAGAAAAACATCCTGAAAGACGAAACTGACAATCGACATTAGATATTCAGTCGACATGCCGCGGATATCCACGCCGCCGATTTTAACCGCTCCGCCTGCCACGTCGTAAAAACGCGGTATCAGGTGCGCGAGGGTCGATTTCCCGCTGCCTGAGGGGCCTGCCAGCGCGGTAATCTCCCCCTGGCGGGCCGTAAAGTTGACGCCCGAGAGCGCAACGGACTCCCCCTCGCCGTTATAGGTAAAAGTCACGTCCTCGAAGGACACGGAATACTCGCTTGCGGTTTTGGGCGATACTGTTTCCGCCAAAGGCTCCACGCCGATGATCCTGTCCATGCGCTCTATGCCGTCGGCGATCTGTCCAGCGGTATGCGAGACATAAAGGAGCTTCGTGAAAGGAGTGGAGAGTGAGGCTGAGAATATGAGGTAAAAGACAGAAGAGAGCGCAAACCTGGGGTAATCGTCAACTCAAAGGACATCGTGTAGTCCAGGCAGAACTTGCCGTATTTTGTTATCGTCTCGTGAAACTTGCGAAAGGAACGGATGGTCTGGCTGAACGCCTTGACGACCGCGATGCCGCGCACGTATTCGACGGCGGCGTTGTTCATGTCCTCCAGCGAATCCTGATAGTTTTTCATGAAAACCTGCGCCGCTCTGTTGCCAAAAGCTACGGTCTGTATGAAATAGCTTATGACGACGGGTACGAGACTTGCCAGCCCAAGCCGCTAATCAAAAAAGAACAGAATGAACAGTACGACAACAGGCATAGCAAGAGAATCTGCGAGGTCAGGGAGCTGGTGGGCGATGAAGCCCTCCAGTTTCTCTATGTTCTCGTCAGCGATCTTTCTCAGCTTGCCGGTGGAATAAGGAAAACGTTGACTAACCCCCTTGTGAGGCTCCGCTCCACGCCCCGTTTAGGGGCCTGCGGCCCTATGGGGCGGAGCCTAGGCGTTCCCTTACTTGGAAAGGGTGAAGCTGATCGTGGCGCGGTAACGGACCTTCTCCACCGTCAAGTGCCCGTCGGAGAAGAGGTACACGTCTTTCAGTTCTTTGGCGTTTGCTGGAAGCTCGGGCAGCTTCAGCTCTACGATGCCGTTAATGTCCGTCACTCCGGCGTACTGTATGGGGTCGGGCTTTTCGGAGTATTCAAGGATGGGGGATATCCGTTTGGACTCTTCGAGGTCTTTATGGCCGCTGTAGACAACCACGCCTGACTGGGGTTTTCCATTCAACAACGCTTCTACGCGAACCGTGCCGCCCGGCTTCACCGCGCCCAGGTCGTCCGCCGGGCGGAGTTCCAGGCCGTCGAAGGCGAAATGGGAGGCCCGGGCTTTCGTGGATTCGCCGTCGGCGGTGAGGTTAACGAAGGTTTTCATGAAAGACTTGACCACCGTATCGGTTCCGTAACTCGATGCCGCGGCAAAGGACAGGGTTCCCCCGGACGGGACCTTGTACGAACCCACGTCGCAGTTAAACACGCGGCTCATCAGCGTGTACGAAGGGTCTTTGGGATTTGCGCCTTTTTGGTCGAGGTAGGCCGCTTCGACTTCTTCGTAAGTGTAGGTTTTCTTTGCGCCGTCCCTTATGTTGCAATAAGCGACGTCGAGATCGGAAACGCTGTCACCCTTGAACGCAGCCATTTTCAGCGGACCGTAAGTGTAAGAAATCCTTTCGTTAAGGTAAAAAGGAAAGTCGGCGACCCCGAGGGGCTCGGAAATCGTGGCCGCGACCTCGACTGTCTCGCCGACGGCGGCGGTGGTTTTGTCCGGGTATAAAAGCGAGTTGTGGGCAAAAGCAGCGCTGACCGGCAACACCAGTGCCAGAGCAGCCGCAAGGACAAATTTACGAACCTTCTTTGCGAACATCAAACATCAGCCTCCTTAATTGCGATACACATAATTACACTACGCGCGGATACCCAATGAATTATTTTGCCATTCAAACTTAAATCAACAATAACTACCTCCTTGGTCTCTTTGCTGCTGAGCAGAATTACGAATACCTACATGATGATTTAATGATGTGCATGGCTTCCTCCGTTCGAAATAAGTTTGTTATTTCAAACATAATAAATCTCAAGGTAAAAACTGTCAATACTTTGGGACAGGGCAACCTAAATCCGCAGGTTACAACCCAAAAATCTCTGTATAAGGAAACGCTGATTAAGCCCTTGTGGGGCTCTGCCCCGCGCCCTGCTTAGGGGGTCTCAGACCCCGAGGGCCTCAGGCCCCTAAGAACCCATTAATCAGCGCTTCCTTAAAAACTAGTTTTGTAGAAATTATCTCCTCTCAACCTGTCGATTTGGTTTTAAATGCATGAAAATCATAAATTTAACAATGTTGCATTTATCAATTAAATTTATAATTTAAAATATTCAATTAAGTATTTGCAAGGTTTCGCCTCTTTTTGATGCGTTTACCCTGAATGCCGGATTAATTATGATTGACTTAAGGAGGATACATAAATATAATCTTTATTCATGGCGCAACTTCGTGTACAAATATAATTGGGAAAGAGGGGGAAAAAATGAATCAGAAGAAAGCGTTGCTGGTCTGCGCGTTGGTGGCGTTGGCCGTAGTGGGGGCCGTGTTCTGGAATTCCGGGCAGAAAGAGGAGCCCGTTCCTGAAAGCCTGGCAGCTTCGACGCCCGTAACTCCCACCCCTACGGCTTCAACCCCAGCGCCCGCGGTTTCGGCTCCTGCGCCTGCTGCCGCTGTGAAGCCAGAACCCGCCGCTCTAGTACCCACCGCGCCCGCGAGTTCGGAGTCCGCATCAATGGCGGCAGCCGGTTCTCCCATCAAAATCGGCTATCTCGCCACGCTCACCGGCGAGGGGGCGACGTGGGGTCAGCATGAACGCGAGGCCGCGCTGCTGGCAGTCAAGGAAGTCAACGAGAAGGGCGGGCTTTTGGGCCGCCCCGTGGAACTGGTCTGCTACGACATCAAGGGCAAGCCCGAGGACGCAGTGAACGCCATCCGCAGAATGATTTTCGACGACAAGGTGGTGGCAGTGGGGGGAAGCAACTACAGCGGCATTCAACTTGCTGTGGCGCCCATCGCCGAAGCCGAGAAGGTTCCCGTCGTTTCCAGTTCTGCCACGAACCCGGTAGTGACGGTGGACCCGGACACGGGTAAGGTAAGGCCCTATATGTTCCGCATCACCTACACCGATCCGTACCAGGGGATGGTCATCGCCGACTACCTGATCCAGAAGTGCGGTGCGAAAAAGCTGGCGATTCTGGGTGACGTGGGCGACGCTTATTCCGAGGGCTTGACGGAGTTCGTAAAAGCCCGGGCAAACGAACTCAAAGCGGAAAATAGGTTCTGGGCTTTCCGGGGTGGGGACGTGGACTTCCGCGCTCAGTTAACAGAGGCCAAGGCGTGGGGCGCTGACGCCGTGGCTCTCACCATGCTCTACAAGGAGATGGGTCTCGTCATCAAGCAGGCGGCAGAGCTGGACTGGAAGCCCTTTTTCATGGGAGGAGACGGCTACAGTCCCAATATCTTTGAGATCGCGGGCGACGCCATGGAAGGCACCTTTTGGCTCTACCCCATGCACAACGACGATCCGAAGCTCACAGGTCTGAGCACGAAGTTCGAGAAGGAGTACGGCAGAAAACCGACAGAGATGCTCAACATGGCTTTTGGGTACGATATTTTGCAGATGATCCTTCACGCGATCGGCACCGCAGGCAAAGCCGAAGGTCCTGCCATCCGCGACGCCATTGAGAACACGAAAAATCTCCAGGTAACGCACTTTACCTGGACGGTGGACAAGACTACACATAATCCCCTGAACAAACCGGGGGCCGTTCTCAAGGCCGTAGGCGGCAAGTTGGAGTACCTGGAAACCTGGGCTCCTCAGGCGAACTTCTAGGGAATCACTGATTAATGGGGTTCTTAGGGGCCTGAGGCCCTCGGGGTCTGAGACCCCCTAAGCAGGGCGTGGGGCAGAACCCCACAAGGGCTTAATCAGCGTTTTCCTAGATATACGACAAAACCGCCGGTCAGAAACCGGCGGTTTTTTAGCGCGGTTCTACGAAAAAAGACGCGGGTTTTTTCGTTATTTCTTTGCTTTGTCGAGGCTCAACTGTTGGATAACATCGTCCGTAATATCTACCCCACCGAAGTAAACAGAGGCTTTTTCTAGGACGACGGTCACGTTCCGCTTTTTGGCGACGACGCGGACGGCCTCTTGGCAATCCTTAGCAATGGGGCCCATCAGACGTTCTTCTTCCTTCGCCAGCTCCATGCGCTTTGTCAGCATGGCCTGGTTTTTCTGAGCGGGTTCCGTTTCTTTGTCTGCAGCAGCCCGCGCTTCGCCCTCCTTCTGCCGGGCTATCTGTTGAAGCTGCTTGGCAACGTCCTCGAAAGATGGATGTTTGGTGAGGATCATCTGCGAGTCGATCACTCCAATTGTGTCTGCGGCGGCGGCCCAGCCCTCCGCGGCAAAAAGCGTCACCACTGCCAGCCCCAACAACGCCACTTTCCCAAACCAAATTTTCTTCAATTGAATCAACAACCTTCCTCAAATTTAAAATACAAAAAGACAAAATTTAAAAAATAATGATCCCTCTCTTACGGGAACCATAAGAAATATTGTACCACAGAACTCCAACCTATCCACGCATGCTGAGTGACTGACCTGAGAGATTGACACAATTTCACATTAGCATGCAAAATAAAGTGTTCAAGTCGTTGAGCAGTGACGCGGATATGCAAGATATGTCGATTGACAGCACGTCTTGTAAGGCCCGCCAGCACTCAGCGGGTGCAAAAAAGGGGCTGAAAATGCGGAAATCAATCAAGATACAGGGCTGCCGTGCGGCGGCAGAAACACAAAAATACACGCGGTTGCTGACGCGCTGGGCAATCCGATAGAGCTGAATCTCACTCCAGGTAACGTGAGCGGTTGTACGGCGGCTGTTGGAATATTAGACCTCTTCGGAAATTAGCGAGCGAGCTCAAAATTATATAAACCACATATAAGCGATATGCGTAATCCAAATCGACGGCGTCGATTACGGTAAC